>JBKQKS010000286.1:0-10959 GCA_052147395.1 Roseiarcus sp. | reverse complement strand
CAGACATTGCGCCCATCAACTCGCAGGCGCACGAGCGCCTCGGCTACCCAACTCAGAAGCCGCTCGCGCTGCTCGAGCGAATCGTCGCCGCATCGTCGAACGAAGGCGACCTCGTCTTGGACCCGTTTTGCGGCTGCGGCACGACGGTGCACGTCGCCGCAAAGCTCAACCGCCGATGGATCGGCATCGCTATCACGCATCTCGCCATCAACCTCATCCGCAAACGATTGCGGGGCGCGTTTCCCGAGCTCGCTTTCGACACCGTCGGCGTGCCGAAAGACCTCGACGGCGCGCGCGCGCTGGCCGCACAGGATAAGTACGAATTCCAGAAATGGGTGCTCTCGGCGCTCGACGCGGTCCCCTATAAAGGCGGGAAGAAGGGAGGCGACCGCGGCATCGACGGGTACGTGTACTTCAAGCCCGATGGCAAGAAGACCGAGAAGGCGATCGTGTCGGTCAAAGGCGGCGCCACGCTGACGCCGGCGATGGTGAAAGACCTCATCGTGACGGTCGACCAGGAAGGCGCAAAGATGGGCTTCTTCGTCACTCTGGAGCCGCCGACCAAAGGCATGGTCGCGCAAGCGGCGAGCGCCGGCTTCTACGTCACGGAATACGGCAAGTTTCCCAAAATCCAGATCGTCGAGGTCGAGAGCCTGTTCGCGCCGCGCAATCCGCTGCAAATGCCCTGGCAGGACACCAGCGCGTTCAAGAAAACTCGCCGCGAACCGACGGCCAAGCAAGGCGATTTGGACTTCGACTGATGCCCCATTTAGTCGAAGAACTCCTGAGCCTCGCGCCGCGCTTTCGCGGCAAAACGCAAGCGGACGCGCCGCTCGCGCCCTACACTTGGTTCCGCGTCGGCGGCCCCGCCTACTGGCTCGTCTCGCCCGCCGACGAGGACGATCTCGCCTATCTGCTCGCGAGCTTGCCCGCCGAAATCCCGCTTGCCGTCATCGGCGTCGGCTCGAATCTCATCGTGCGCGACGGCGGCGTTCCCGGGGTCGTGATCCGTCTCGGCGCCCGCGCCTTCGGCGCCGTCGAAACCACGAGGGATCATCGCGTCATCGCCGGCGCGGCGGCGCTCGACGCGCAAGTCGCGCGCGCCGCGGCGGACGCCGGCATCGAGGGTCTCGCTTTCTATCGCGGCGTGCCGGGCACGATCGGCGGCGCGCTGCGCATGAATGCCGGCGCGCATGGCGGCGAGACGCGCGATGCGCTCGTCGAAGCGCGCGGCTTCGACCGCTCCGGGGCGCTCCGCGTGTTCTCCAAAGCGGACATGAGGTTCTCGTATCGCCACAGCGAGGCCCCCGACGACGTGATTTTTACCCGCGCGATGTTCCAGGGCCGGCCGAGCGACCCGGCCGCGATCCGCGCCGAGATGGACCGCATCACGGCTGCCCGGGAAGCCTCGCAGCCCGTTCGCGACAAGACCGGCGGTTCGACGTTCACGAATCCCCCGGGGTACAAGGCGTGGCGGCTTATCGACGCGGCCGGCTGCCGCGGGCTCGTGGTCGGCGATGCGCAGGTGTCGGAAAAGCACTGCAACTTCCTCATCAACCGCGGCGCGGCGACCGCGGCGGAGATCGAGGCGCTGGGCGAAGAGGTCCGCCGCCGCGTGCGCGAATCCAGCGGCATCGAATTACGGTGGGAAATCAAGCGGATAGGGATCGCCTGAGTAACCGGCGGAATTTCCCGGTCGCCTTTGTAGGCGAGGTCGCTGACCTCGCTGCCTCCGCTCGGAAGAGTCGCGTAAGAATGAGGCGCTCACGCGCCGGCCGAGGTCGTCCTTCGACAAGCTCGGGATGAGGGCCCTCGGCTACAGAATGGCGCCGCTCGGGAATTCGGCCCGGTTACGGAAAACGTAGATAACCGCGCCCGCGCGCTTGCGCGCCGCGGCGCCTTTGGTTAACCGCTTGGAGGCGAGAACACCGAATCGCTACCGCGTGGCTCGAAGGGTCGGGGATGAGAACAGGCGCGATCTGGGCTCTCGCGACGGCGTTGGCGGCATCGGCGCCGGGCATGGTCTGCGCCACCGAGACGGCGCCGGTCGCAACAGCCGTGACGCTCGAGATGCAGGGCGATGCGACGAGGCTCAGCTTCGACCTTTCGCGGGGCGTGGCGGCGACGGCGCGGCCGCTCGTCAATCCCGACCGCATCGTCATCGATCTGCCGGAAGTGAATTTCCAGATCGACCCGGCCGAGGGCCGCAATCTCGGCGGGCGCGCGACCCTGGTGCGCGGCTTTCGTTTCGGCCTCGTCGAGCCCGGCAAATCTCGCATCGTCGTCGATCTGAGCCGGCCCGCCTGCGTGTCCGAGCTCGATTCGATTGCGAGCGCCGCGCCCGCGCGGCTGACGCTCGCGCTCGCGCCCTGCGACGAGCGCAAATTCGTCGAGCTCGCCAAGGCCAAGCCGCAGGACTCGGCGACGCCCGCCGCAGCGTCGCCGGCCCCTCCGGCGGTCATCGTGCTCGATCCCGGCCACGGGGGCGCCGACGGCGGCGCCCATGGCGCTCACGGCGAACTCGAGAAGACCATCGTTTTCGCATTCGCCGAACAATTGAAACGCCAGCTCGAGGCGACGGGCCGGTTCAGGGTCGTTCTGACCCGTCAGGGCGACGATTACGTCTCGCTCGAAGACCGGGTGCAGACCGCGCGCGACGCCAATGCGTCGCTGATGATTTCGATCCATGCCGATTCGCTGCCCGACCCGACGGCCGACGTCTCGGGCACGACGGTTTACACATGCTCGGAACGCGCGTCCGACGCGGAGGCGGCGCGCATTGCCGAACACGAGAACGCCCTCGACCGCGGCGGCGGCGTGGCGAAACCGGTCGATCCCGGGGTCGCCGACATCCTGTTCGATCTCAAGCGCCGAGAGACGCGCGCCTACGCGCATCTGTTCTCGCGCGGCCTGGTCTCGGAATTGAAGGGGGCGAGCCGGCTCAATCGCAATCCCGAGCGCTCGGCCGGCTTCGTCGTGCTCAAGGCGCCGGATTTTCCCTCCGTGCTCGTCGAACTCGGCTACCTCTCCAACCCTCAGGACGTCGTCAACTTGACCTCGCCCCCCTGGCGAGAGCGCATCGCGCAGGCGATGGCCGCCGCGGTGGAGCGCTTCTTCCCGCCGACGCGCAATTCCGGCGGCGGCGAAGCGAACGCGGGCAACGCCGTGGCGGCGACGGGCGGCGCGAGCCCGGCGCTCCGGGCGACCGATCCTTAGTTTCGCCGCAGTCGCGACCGACACAGCGACCCGGGCGCCCCGACAGGCTCACTGACAGCGCCGCGACTATGAGCTATGGAGCGCGATGCCGCGCGCGGGCGGCGCGCCCCTCGCCGAATTCTCCGGGCGAAGGAGTTTGGAACGGGAAATGCGGACGATCGGCCGTTTCTTGGGGTTTGCGTTCGCGACGGGCGCGATCGTGTTCGTCATCGCCGCGGGGGTCTTAGCGGCGGTGGTATTCAAGTACGAGCAGGAGCTGCCCGACTACACGCAGCTCAAGAACTACGAGCCGCCGGTGACGACCCGCGTGCACGCCGCCGACGGCAGCCTGCTCGCCGAATATTCCCGGGAGCGCCGGCTCTATCTGCCGTCCTCGGCCATTCCCGACCTCGTCAAGCACGCTTTCATCGCCGCCGAGGACAAGAACTTCTACACCCACCACGGTTTCGACCCCGAGGGCATCCTGCGCGCCGGCCTAGTGTTCCTCGAGGGCAACCGCCGCGTCCAGGGCGCTTCGACCATCACCCAGCAGGTGGCCAAGAACTTCCTATTATCGTCGGAACGCACCTTCGACCGCAAGATCAAGGAAATCCTGCTGTCGATGCGCATCGAGGACGCCTATCCGAAGGACCACATCCTCGAGCTCTACCTCAACGAAATCTATCTTGGCCTCGGCAATTACGGAGTCGCGGCCGCCGCGCTCAACTATTTCGACAAGTCGGTGCAGGATCTCACGGTGTCGGAGGCCGCCTATCTCGCCGCGCTGCCGAAGGAGCCGAGCGCGCTCAATCCGTTCCGCAACCACGATCGCGCGGTCGAGCGCCGCAATTACGTGGTCGGCCGTATGCTGGAGGACGGTTACATAACGGCCGAACAGGCGCGCCAGGCGCGCGACGAGCCGCTGGTGATCAAGCCGCACTTGCTGAAGACGACCAATGCGCTCGCCGCGGGCTATTTCGTCGAGGAAGTGCGCCGCGAGCTCTCCGAGCGCTACGGCGAGCAGAAGCTCTACGAGGGCGGGCTTTCGGTCCACTCCACGCTCGATCCGAAGTTGCAATTGATGGCGCGCAAGGCGCTGGTCGACGGCCTCGTGCGCTACGACGAGGCGCACGGCTGGCATGGCGTGGTCAAAGAGATCGATCTCGGCCAGGATTGGGGCGTGCCGCTCGGCGAGCTTCCCGAATACGGCGACATCAAGCCGTGGCGGCTCGCCGTGGTGCTCGACGTCAGCGATTCCTCGATTCGCGTCGGGCTGCAACCGGAGCACGACGTCTCCGGCGAATTGAGCCAGGAGCGCGAGACCGGCACGGCGGCCGCCGACGGCTTCCAGTGGACGAGGCGCAAGGCGAGGGCGCTCGTGAAGCCCGGCGACGTCGTCTATGTCGAGCCGATGGCCGGGCGCGCCGGCGACTACCGGCTGCGTCAGATTCCGGAAGTCTCGGGCGCCTGCGTGGCGATGGATCCCTACACCGGCCGCGTGCTGGCGATGGTCGGCGGCTTCTCCTACGACCAGTCGGAGTTCGACCGCGCGACCCAGGCGCAGCGCCAGCCGGGCTCGTCATTCAAGCCGATCGTCTACGCCGCAGCGCTCGACAACGGCTACACGCCGTCCTCCACCATCCTCGACGAGCCGATCTCGATCGACGAGGGCAACGGGCAGATCTGGACCCCGCAGAACTTCGAGGGCAAGTCGGGCGGTCCGCATACCCTCAGATTCGCCATCGAGCATTCGATCAACCAGATGACGGTGCGTCTCGCGCGCGACATCGGCATGCCGCTGATCGCCGAATACGCCAAGCGCTTTGGCGTCTACGACAACCTGCCGCCCTATCTCGCGATGTCGCTCGGCGCCGGCGAGACCACGGTCTTGCGCATGGTGACGGCCTATTCGATGTTCGACAACGGCGGCAAGCGCATCAAGGCGACGCTGATCGACCGCATCCAGGACCGCTGGGGCAACACGATCTACAAGCACGACGAGCGCATCTGCGAGGGTTGCGATGCGACGAAGTGGGAGAACCAGGATGAGCCCAAGCTCATCGACAAGCGCGAGCGGGTGATCGATCCGCTCACCGCCTATCAGATCACCTCGATCTTGGAGGGCGTCATCCAACGCGGCACCGGCATCGCGATCAGCGAGCTGCACCGCACGCTCGCGGGCAAGACCGGCACCACCAACGACGCCAAGGACCTCTGGTTCGTCGGCTATTCGCCGCACCTCGCCTTCGGCGTGTTCATGGGCTACGACAAGCCGCGCTCGCTCGGCGACAGCGCTCAGGCCGCGCTCTATACCGCGCCGATCTTCCGCGATTTCATGAAGTTGGCGCTGGAGGACACTCCGGATACGCCATTCCCCGTGCCGCCCGGGATCAAACTGATCTCGGTCGACATCCATACCGGCATGCGCGCTGCCGGCCCGGGCACGATCATGGAAGCGTTCAAGCCCGGGACGACGCCGCCCGATGCGTTCGGCGGCCCTGCCCCTGCTGCCCCTGCCGTGAGCGCGGCGCCGGTCGCCGAAAGCGCGCCGGCGGACAATAACGGTCCCGGGACCGGCGGCCTCTATTGAGAGCGCCCGCCGCCGTCACAGCCGCTTCAGCAATTCCTGGGCGGCCGCTTCGGGCTTGCGGTCGAGATTGAACGCTTCGACGAATTTGCCCTCGGCGTTCATCAGATAGACGATGGAGGAATGGTCCATCGTGTAATCCCCGTCCTTGCCCGGCGCCTTGCGGGCATAAACGCGATATTCCTTCTCCGCCGCGGCGATTTCTTCCGGGCTGCCGGAGAGGCCGATGATGCGCTTGTCGAAGCTCGAGACATAGTCGGCCATCACTTTCGCGGTGTCGCGTTGCGGGTCGACGGTGATGAACAGCGCCTTTATCGGCTTGTCGCCGGCCTTCTCCAGCACGGCGGAGATCTCGGCGAGCGTGGTCGGGCACACGTCCGGGCAATGGGTGTAGCCGAAATAGACGAGGAACGGATGGCCGCGGAAGTCGGCGTCCGTGACCGTCTTGCCGTCGGCGCCGACGAGCTCGAACGGCCCGCCGACCAGCGCTTCGCCCTGCGGGCGGGGCTGCAGCGCATACATCATCGCGACGCCGGCGACGATGAAGCCGGCCCCGACGATCGCGAGCGTGCGTGGGGAAAGGCCGATCCCAGGCTTGGTTTTCTTGGACGGTTGAAGCGGCATGGCGTCCTCTAACGCGCGGTCCATATCTGCCGGCGACCCCTGTCGAGCGACGGCCGAAAGACCTCCCCTCAGCGGGGAGGACGTTTCCGCCAGCCATGGCGCCGATGCGGTCGCGTCACAAGTTCAATCGGCTTCACGTCCGGTTGAACGCGTGCGCGCTTCACGAGCTTTCCGGGCTTTTCGCTTCGCGATCGCGGAACCGAATCGCGCGAAACTCTTTGTTTTGAACGGGGAGTTTTGCGCGAATGGCATACCGTTTTCCTCGGAAACGGTATCATTCCTTCGGCCGGAGGTCGATGATGCGCTTGGCTTTGCCCTGCGAGCGCTCGATGGCCTCGGGCGGCGTCACGGTCACCGTCGCGCTCACCCCCGCCATCTGTTTGATCGCATGCGCGAGCTGGCGCCCGGCGTCGATCGCCGCCGCTCCGGCGCCGACGCGGGCCTCGACCCTCACTTCCATCTCGTCGAGCCGGCCCGTGCGCGACAGCACGATCTGATAATGCGCGGAGAGCGCGGGGAAGCTCAGCAGCTTCTCCTCGATCTGGGTCGGAAACATGTTGACGCCGCGCACGATCATCATGTCGTCGGAGCGCCCGGTCACCTTTTCCATGCGCCGCATCGAGCGCGCGGTGCCGGGGAGCAGGCGCGTGAGATCGCGGGTGCGGTAGCGCACCATCGGCATCGCCTCCTTGGTGAGCGAGGTGAGCACCAACTCGCCCTTCCCGCCGTCGGGCAGCACGGCGCCGGTTTCGGGATCGATGATCTCGGGATAGAAATGATCCTCCCAAATGTGCAGGCCATCCTTGGTCTCGACGCATTCATTGGCGACGCCGGGGCCCATGACCTCGGAGAGGCCATAGATGTCGACGGCGTGCATGTCGAAAGCGCCCTCGATCTCGGCGCGCATCGCATTGGTCCAGGGTTCGGCGCCGAACAGGCCGGTCTGCAGCGACGACTCGCGCGGGTCGAGCCCGCGCTTGCGGAATTCGTCGAGGATCGCGAGCATGTAACTCGGCGTCACCATGATGATGTCGGGCCGGAAATCGTGGATCAGCGTCACCTGGCGCTCGGTGAGCCCGCCGGAGACGGGCACGACGGTGCAGCCGAGCTTCTCCGCGCCATAGTGCGCGCCGAGGCCGCCGGTGAACAGTCCATAGCCATAGGCGACGTGGCAGATCATGCCCGCACGCGCCCCGGCTGCGCGCATCGAGCGCGCCACGAGGTCGGCCCAAATCTCGATGTCGCCGAGCGTGTAGCCGACGACCGTCGCCTTGCCTGTGGTTCCCGAGGAGGCATGGAGGCGCGCCACTTTCTCGCGCGGCACGGCGATGAGGCCGAACGGGTAATTGTCGCGGAGATCCGCCTTGCCGGTGAACGGGAATTTGGCGATGTCGGCGAGCGTCTTCAAATCATCGGGATGCACGCCAGCGGCGTCGAACGCGGCGCGATAGTGCGCCACGTTGTCGTAGGCGCGCTTCAGGGTCGCGCTGAGCCGTTCGAGCTGGAGGGCGTAGATCTCGTCTCGGCTCGCGATTTCGATTCGGTCCAGCGAGGACCTCGGCGGGGTCAGGTCGAGCATGTCTCTTCAGGGCGTGGGTGTGAGGGCGCCGGGGATGGCGCGGGAATGGCCGCGGAATTCGGCGACGACGGCGCCGCTCTCGTCGATCACCGTCACGTCGGTGATGCCGGAGCGTTCGCCGCGCTGACGCTCGCGGGCGATGGCCGTGAGCCGCGCGCCGAACTTTCCGGGTGAAACGAAAGTCACCATGCAATGCTGGGCGACGTTGCGCTGGCCATGGCCGTTGCAGGCATAGGCGAAGGCGGTGTCGGCGACGAGGAAGATATAACCGCCGTGGCAGATGCCGTGGCCGTTGGTCATCACGTCCGTCACTGTCATCGCGACCTTGGCGCTCCCGGGTCCGACCTCGACGAGCTCGATGCCGAACGCGCGCGGCGCCTTGTCGTCGGCCCACATCGCCACGGCCGAAGTTTTGGCGGTCTCCTGGGGGTCGCGGCGCTTCATCTCAACGGCGCCCCTCGAACTTGGGCGCGCGCTTGTCGAGGAAGGCGGCGACGCCCTCCGCGAAGTCCGCGCTATAGCCGAGCCGGCGCTGCTCGTCGCGCTCGAGATCGAGCTGCGCGTCGAGATCGTTGACCGAGGCCGATTGGATCGCGTGCTTGATCGCGCCGAGCGCCGCGGTCGGCTGGGTCGCCAGATGCGCGACGAGACGGCGCGCTTCGCTCATCAGCTCCGCGTCGTCGATGACCCGCCAGATCAGGCCCCATTGCGCGGCCTCGACGGCGCTCAGCGGCTCGGCGAGCATGGCGAGCCCCTTGGCCCGAGCTTCGCCGATGAGCCGGGTCAGCGACCAGGTGCCGGCGCAATCCGGCATCAGCCCGATCTTGACGAAGGATTGGATGAAACGCGCCGACCGGGCGGCGAGCACGATGTCGCCGAGCAGGGCGAAATTAGCGCCCGCGCCGGCTGCGACGCCATTGACGGCGACGACGATCGGCTTCCTCATCGACCGCATTCGGCGCGCCAGCGGATTGTAGCGGTGCTCCAGCGAGGCGCCGACGTCGACCGGCGCGTCGCCGGGATTCACGGCGCGGTCCGAGAGGTCCTGACCGGCGCAGAAGCCGCGCCCGGCGCCGGTGACCAGGATCGCGCGGCAGCTCGCATCCTCGGCGAGCTCGGCGAACATCCGGTTGAGCTCGCTCGTCATCTCGACGTTGAAACTGTTGAGTTTATCGGGACGGTTGAGGGTGACGACGGCGACGCCTCGCTCGCGTTCGAGAATCACGCAGTCGGCCATCGCCGTCCCTCCCCATCGTTGTCTTCATGTTTGCAGCCCCTTAGGGAGGGGTCAAGGGATAGGTCCGAGGGAGGGATGCACGATGAAGCTAGCGAGCTATTTCGCAAACGACGGCGAGCCGTTTTTCGCTTCCGCTATGCTGAGATCAACGTTCATCCTCATATTCCCCGGGAGTTACCTTGAAACCTAAGGGGAGGGACTAGCTTGGCGCGACGATTGCTATCGCACTTCCCAACGCGACTAATACATCTAGCCGCTATCGAACTAGATTTGCTAGGTTAAATTTCTCGGCACAGGAACAATGATATGCAACGTAACATTCAGTAGCCTCCATTAATAAAATACTGTTTTATGTGCCGCGAAACAAATCGCGAATTTAGTAGGCCATGGCCCAGCCGTAAACACAAATCTTCGGTGGCGTCATCCCTTACGACATAAGACTTTAGAGCCACCATTTTTGATATTGACGCGGAATGCAACACGCGCGCAAACTTGTACATTGCGTAACTTGGAAACCGAATGAATTCGTGCTCGCCCGGAGCGATCACGCACGCGTCGTCATGTTTTACCGCGGCGTCAATGGTGCAGATTGGCACGGCTAGGAGACTATGGTTATCGCATCTTTCCGTAATCAAGACAAAGAGATGCATCCGGTCGGGATCATTCGCCGGACCGGACGGGATCAGAAACGTAGTTTTCCGAGTTGGACTGAAAGTTGTCGGCACGGGCTAGGTTCTCTGCCATGGCGCGCATCGCCAAAATCTCTTCAGAAATGCGTTCGGCATTTTCTCGCCCAAGATACCTCAAGAGTCGCTGATATGGAATGATTCGCGACGAATCGCCCGGATCTTCCCATTCTGGGCAATACTTGTGAGTGTAATCTCGAAGCTCCCACTTACCTAGATGGCCGAATTTAGCCCATGTGTCATTTAAAACCTCAATTTCCGAATCGCTCAATTCATCAAGATCAATCTCGGTCAAGTCTCTCCGCGACACTCCAATGTCGTGACTTTCTCTATCAGAGACAAATTCAGACCACGCGCCGCTTTCTTCTTCCCCATTGATAAAATTTAGGGTATCAGACATTGCAGGTCCATTTCGCATCGAAATGAGTTTATCGAATAGCATCGGCAAATCATAACGATTGACATATTCGCGCTCGGACAAGTACATAAGCTTCATCAGCTTAAGTACGTTTATGACACCACCATTTTTCAGCGCAAAGAATGCGGCGACTTGCGCAGACTTTCTCGGGTCGAACCCGCTCTGTACCATCGCCACTCGCCCCACCCCGATGCCAACTCGTCCGAACGCGAACGAAAAATGAACATCTCGAACGAAGAATACACCGATAGTCTACATAAGGCCAGATTCCGCTGAAAATATGATTCGGCAAAAAGTCAATAAATTTCTTGTGTCGCTGAAAAATCACATGCTGCGGTTGCGCGGTGAGTAGCAGATCGGTTGAGCGTGACGACGGCGACGCCTCGCTCGCGCTTGAGAATCACGCAGTCGGCCATCGCCGTCGCTCCCCGATCATTGTCTTCAGGATTGCAGCACCTTATCGAAGGGGCAAGTAGCCGGAGCGGATTCCCGGGCGGCGCCATTCTGTAGCCGAGGTCGTCGACCTCGGTCGGCGCGTAAGCGCCTCATTGTGCAGGAGTCTTCCAAGCGGAGGCAGCGAGGTCAGCGACCTCGACTACAAGGCCGCCCGGGAATTTGTCCCGGTTATGGGTC
>JBKQKS010000285.1:0-5603 GCA_052147395.1 Roseiarcus sp. | reverse complement strand
GCGACGGCTCGAGCCGTCGCTAACCTAGCGCCTTTGGGCTCAGCCGCTCCCGATCGTGGGCGCGGCCGCCGGCTGCGCGGTCACTCCGCCGCCTTCTTCATGTCCGGGTATTCGCACGCCGCCGGCTCGGCCTTGGGCTTGCGCAGCGGGATCACGCGCGGCTCTTCGAACGGCAGGCCCAGGGTCTTCCACACGTCGACCAGCGCCTCCACCAGCGTCGCCACCTGCGCCTCGTCGTGGCGCGGCGTCGGGGTGATGCGCAGCCGCTCCGTGCCCTTGGCGACCGTCGGGTAGTTGATCGGCTGGATGTAGATGGAGTGGCGCTCGATCAGCAGCGCGCTCGCCGCCTTGCACTTGGCGGCGTCGCGCACCATCACCGGCACGATGTGCGAGGGATTGTCGAGCACCGGCAGGCCCGCGGCGTTGAGCGCGTGCTTGACGAGCTGGGCCATTGCCCGATGGCGCTCGCGCTCGACGGTCGAATTCTTGAGATGACGCACCGCGGCGGCGGCGCTCGCCGCGACGCTCGGCGGCAGGGTGGTGGTGAAGATGAACTGCGGCGCGTAGGAGCGCACCGCGTCGACGATCGCGGCGCTCGCCGCGATATAGCCGCCCATCGAGCCAAAGCCCTTGGCGAGCGTGCCCTCGATCACGTCGATGCGGTCCATCAGCCCTTCGCGCTCGGCGACCCCGGCGCCGCGCGGGCCGTACATGCCGACCGCGTGCACCTCGTCGATGTAGGTCAGCGCGCCGTAGCGCTCGGCGAGCTCGACGATCTCGCGGATCGGCGAAATGTCGCCGTCCATCGAGTAGAGGCTCTCGAACACGACGAGCTTGGCGCGCTCCTTCGGCTCGGCCGCGAGCAGCTTTTCGAGATCGGCGACGTCGTTGTGGCGCCACACCCTCTTCTCGCAGCCGGCGCGCCTGACGCCCTCGATCATCGAATTGTGATTGAGCGCGTCGGAGAAGATGAGACAGTTCGGCAACAGGCTGGCGATAGTGGAAATGCCGGCGAGGTTGGAGATCCAGCCCGAGGTGAAGACGAGCGCGGCTACCTTGCGATGGAGGTCGGCGAGCTCGGCCTCGAGGCGCACGATCGGGTGATGGGTGCCGGAAATGTTGCGGGTGCCGCCGGCGCCGGCGCCGTGGGCGCGCGTCGCGTCGACGCTCGCCTCGATCAACTTCGGATGGCCGCCCATGCCGAGATAATCGTTGGAGCACCAGACCGTCACTTCGCGCTTGTCGCTGTCGTCGCCTTTGGGACGCCAGGTGGCGAGCGGAAAGCGCCGAGCGTCGCGTTCGAGATCGGCGAACACGCGATAACGCTGCTCGGTCTTCAACGTGTCGATCGCCGCCTGGAAGCAGGCCTGATAGTCCATGATATCCTCGTCCTCACCGTCGCAGTGCGTGTTTTTTTCGTGCCTTCCGCCCCTTGCAGAAGCTTTATGCCTGAAATCGAGGCAGCGCGCGAGTCCGCCTTCAGCCGATCACGCATTCTCGAGTTCCGTCACGAATATGGAATTGGCGAGTAAATTGGCGGTTTCCCTTGACACAGCGCAATCGTTTACCCGCTTTTGCCCTAAGCATACGGCGGGGTGCGACAATTGGTCCAGGCCTCGCGCTTTTCGGTCGGAGGCGGGGATGGGACGGCTCGACGGCAAATCTGCGATCGTGACCGGGGCGGGCAGCGGCATCGGACGCGCCAGCGCCCTGCTGTTCGCGCGCGAGGGGGCGCGCGTGCTCGCCGTCGACCGGTCGGCCGAAGGCGTCGCGTCGACTGAGCGCGCCGCCCGCGCGGAGGGCCTCGAGCTCTCCACGGAAGTGGCCGACGCCGGCGACGAAGCTCGGGTGAAGGCCTTCGTGACCCGCGCGGCGGACGCGTTCGGCGGGCTCGACGTGGTCTACGCCAACGCCGGGGTGGGCGGCGGAATCGTGCCGCTGTTCGAGCAGGGCGTCGACTTGTGGCAGGAAGTGTTGCGCGTAAACCTCATCGGGCCATTTCTCGCGATCAAGCACGCGGCGCCGCTCATGGCGGCGCGCGGAGGCGGATCGATCGTGCTCACCGCCTCGGCCGCGGGGTTACGCGCCAACGCCGGCGGCCACGCCTACAGCGCCAGCAAGGCCGGGGTGATCAGCCTCGCGCAGACGGCGGCCAATTCGCTCTGCGGGACCGGCGTGCGCGTCAACGCGGTGGCGCCCGGGCTCATCGAGACCGGCATGACGAAGCCGATTTTCGATTCCGCGCGGGCGCGCGGCACGGCGGGCAAGATCGGCCAGCTCAACCCGATGCAGCGCGCGGGCGAGGCCGAAGAGGTCGCGGCGGCGGCGCTGTTCCTGGCGAGCGACCAATCGTCTTATGTCAACGGCCAGACGATCGCCGTCGACGGCGGTCTTTCCAGCACGCATCCGTTCGCCGGGCCGCGATTCTGATTGAACCCGCCGGCGCGTCCCGGTAACTAATGAAAAGTTGACGACCGCTGCAGCCGCGGGCGCGCGTATTCTCGGCAAGACGGCGGGAAGTCGAGGCGGGCGGCGATGCCCTCATCTTGGGTTGCGGATTCATGCGCGCGATCTCTGCGAGCCGTTGGCTTCTCATCGTCGCGGCCGCTTTCACGCTGATCGCCGGCGGAGCGCTCCGCGATGCCGCGGACGCGGGGGGACATCGGCACGGCGCGCCGTCCGCGCACGCGCCGCACATCGCGCCCGCGAACGGGGAGCGGTCGGTTCTTTCCGGTCATCAGCGCCCCGTTTCTGGGTTCGCCGATGGGTCGCAGGTCGGGGCGCGCTCCCACGATCACGAAGAGTTTCGAACGGGCTCGGATCAGGCCGGCAAGCCGGGTTCGGAGGGCCATCACGCGCGATGGCAGGTCCATGGTTTCGAGCGGCGTCCGACCCGCACGCAGATGCCGATCCCTCGGCCGAAGCCGACGTCTTCGCCGACGGCGAGCCCGACGCCCACGCCCGCGCCGAAGCCGACGTCTTCGCCGTCGCCGGCGGCGAGCGCGACGCCTACGCCCGCGCCGAAGCCGACGGCGAGCGCGACGCCTATGTCAACGCCGACCCCTATGTGCATGCCATCGCCGACGGCGAGCCCGACCCCTACGCCAACGCCGACCCCGACGTCTTCGCCATCGCCAACGCCGACCCCGACGTCTTCGCCGTCGCCTACGCCGAGCCCGATTCCCACGTCCGCGCCTGCGCCGAGCCCGACGCCGACCTCCGGTCACGGCGGTCCGGTGGGCGGCGGGCCCGGCCCGGCGGCGCCCGTCGGCGCGGGTCCGGGCGTCGAGCAGGGCGCGAGCGCGCCGCCGCCGGCGCCCGCCCCCGGCGTCTCCGCCGCCCCGCCGGCGCCCGCTTCCGGCGTCTCGGCGGCGCCGCCGGCGCCTCCGGCGGCCAATGTCTCGACCTCGGCGTCCGCGGGGCCCAGCCTCACCGTGCCGCCGCCCGGCGAGACCCGCTATATCGCCGATCAGCTCATCGCGTTCGAGCGGCCGGGGACCTCGCCGGCGACGATCAGCGCGATTGTGACGCGCCATCGGCTCGTCGCAATGGAAACGGCGACCTTCTCGTTGACGGGCTTCACGGCGCATCTCTGGCGCATTCCCGATCGGCGCCCGGTTGCGACCGTGGAGCGCGAGCTCGCGAGCGAGTCTGCGCTCGCGCGCGTGCAGCCGAACTTCCTCTATGCGTCGCTGCAGGGCGCGCCCGCTCAGGCGCCGGCTGCAAATGCGACCGCCCAGGCGAATGCCGGCCTCTACGCGCTCGACGCGCTCGATGTCCCGCCTGCGGCCGCCATCGCCGGGGGACGTCGCATCAAGGTGGCGCTCATCGACACGGCGGTCGACGAGAAACACCCCGACCTCGCGGGCGTGGTCGCCGAAAACTTCGACGCGATCGGCAATGGCCCGCCGCTGAGCCTCGATCATGGCACGGCGATGGCCGGGGCGATCGCGGCGCGCGGCCGGGTGCGCGGCGTCGCGCCGGGCGTCGAGTTGCTTGCGGTGCGCGCCTTCGACAGCGACGGCAAGGGCGGGGCGCTCGGCAATACCTTCGCCATCATGAAGGGCGTCGACTGGGCGGCGCGCGAGGGCGCCGAGGTCGTCAACATGAGCTTCGCCGGCCCGCCCGATCCGGCGCTGCACGACATGCTCGCCGCGGCGGCGAAGCGCGGCGCCGTGCTGATCGGGGCCATGGGCAACGCCGGACCAAAGTCGCCGCCGCTCTATCCGGCGGCCGACGCCAATGTGATCGCGATCACGGCGGTCGACGCTCAGGACAAGCCCTACGGCATGGCCAATGTCGGTCCCTATGTCGCCGCCGCCGCGCCGGGCGTCGACGTGCTGCTGCCGGCGCCGGATGACGGCTACGCGCTGGAGACCGGCACCTCCGTCTCCGCCGCGCTCGCCTCCGGCGTCGCCGCGCTCGCTCTGCAAAGCCAGCCGAAGGCGACGGTCAATCAGATGCGCGAATGGCTGACCCTGAGCGCGCGGCCGCTCGGCGGCGCCAAAGCCCAAGTCGGCGCCGGGCTCATCGACGCCGCCGCGGCGATCAAGGCGGCCAAACCATGAATCCCCGCGCCGCGATCAGCCGTCTCGATCGATGGGCGGGGGGCTTGCGCCTCGGGCCGCGGGTGCGAGTCAAGGCGCGTGGCCAGACGAGTTTTCTCGACGCCCCGGCGTCGGCCGAAGCGCTGGCGCGGCAGTTCGAGCTGTGGCGGGGCGGCATCGCCTACGAGGTCGAATTCTGGGAGCGCTGGCACGCGACGCGCGGGGCCGAATGGCCGGACGAATATTTGCGCCGGCTGCAGCCGGACCGCGAGATCCAGGACTATGTCGTCGCAGGCGTCATCGCCGCGGCGCCCGAGAAAACGCGCGTGCTCGACGTCGGAGCGGGTCCCGTGTCGCGGCTCGGGCCGTGCTGGCAAGGTCGCCGGCTCGACATCGTCGCCGTCGATCCGCTGGCGCCGTTCTACGACGCGATCGCCGGCCGCCATGGCGCCGCCTGGCCGATCCGCACGATCCAGGGTTTCGCCGAGGACCTCGGCAGCCAATTCGCGCCCGGCGAGTTCGACGCCGTCTATTGTTCGAACGCGCTCGATCATTCGATCGATCCGCTGCGCGGCCTCGAGGAAATGCTGATCGTGACGCGCGTGGGCGGGCGCATCACCCTCGAACATGCCCCCAACGAGGCCGAGCGGGAGAATTACGACGGCTTCCATCAGTGGAACCTCGACCTCGTCGACGATGAGTTCTGGATCTGGAACCGCGGCGCCCGTTTCGACATGAACGCGCTGCTGGCGCCGTTCGCCCGCCTCGAGTCGCGCCGCACCGACCGGCGCCTGTGGATCACGCTGATCAAGACCGTCGACCTCGGCCTCGATTTCCCGCGCAGGTGCCGCGAGCGCCTGCAGACTGCGCTGGCGGCGATGACGCTCACCTTGGGCCCGAAGTTTTAGACCGACTTCGCGGATTGGGCCATTTTTTTCGGGTGCGAGTCAACGAAATCAATGCCTCCGCGCGACAAATCCTGCAATCGGTATCGTGTCCCCGCAATCCGAGGAGCGTCGGCGTCCACGCCGACGTCTGGAGGCGAAACGTCGGTGT
>JBKQKS010000284.1:0-18074 GCA_052147395.1 Roseiarcus sp. | reverse complement strand
GCTCTAACGCATTCATGCCCGTGCCCGTCGCGAAATCCGCCGCCGATTGTCTGCATCCATGGAGCATTACGACGAGCCCCTCCGTGCCAATGATGCTGAGACAAGCGACCTCCTGGAGTTTACCCTTGAGGGCAGAGGTCACACCATCCCATGGTCATGCCCGTTATTCCCTTCGCAAAGACTCTTGCCGATGGCGCCGCAACAGAGGGAGGCCATAGGCCGACCGTCGTTGCGGCGCCGGCGGCGGCCTCGCCCGAACTCTCCGACCGTCCCCGTCGTCGGACGTTCACGGCCGCGCAGCCGAAGGGCGACGGGGTCGCGCTCATCGGCTGCGAAAACATTGCCTGCCGGAGTCTTCTTCATCAGCGCCGCGCCCGACCGGCGCAGCTCAGCGCCTGATTCGACAAGTCCGATTTCCCCCGGAACTTGGCAGCCAAGTCCCGGGTTGATCGGCGACCTCGCTTTGTTCAGGAGCTGCGCCCGCGCCCATAACTGTCGCGCATCTCCCGCTTGAGGATTTTGCCTGCGACGTTGCGGGGGAGGGTGTTCATGATGAGAACGTCGCTGAGCCGCTGAAACTTGGCGTCCACATGCCCGTTGGCCCACTGCTTCAACTCATCGGGTTCGATCGTCTCTCCCGGGCGCGGCACGACGGCCGCCACCGGTGTTTCTCCCCATTTTTCGTCGGGAACTCCAAACACCGCCACCTCGGCCACCGCGGGATGCTGGATCACCACGTCCTCGATGTCCCTGGGATAAACGTTGACTCCGCCGGTGATCATCATGTCCTTGATCCGGTCGACCAGGAACAGATAGCCGTCCTCATCCACATAACCGGCGTCGCCGGTGTGCAGCCAGCCGTCGACAATGGCCTTTTCGGTCAGGTCGGGACGCTTATAGTAACCCGCCATGAGTATGGGGCCCTTGCCGCAGATTTCACCCACCTCGCCGGGGGCGCACTGCGAACCGTCCGCCCGCAGGATGCGCATCTCGAAGAAGGATGGCGGCGTTCCGACCGACCCCACTTTGCGGATCGCGTCGTGCTTGTCGAGCACCGTGACGAAACCTTCGGTCAGCCCGTAGAGCTCATAAAACCGGCCGGGCAGCAATTCATTCAGCTGACGCTTGTATTTCAGCGGCAGCGGGGCCCCGACGTTGTGGATCATCTCCAGAGACGCCAGCGCCTCGGGCGTGAAGGCCGAGCTGTTGAGCACCGCGATAATCTGGGCTGGCACCATGACGATATGGGTCACCTGTTCCCGTTCGATATCCCGGATCACCCGCTCCGCGTTGAATGTCTCGTGCAGAATATACGTACCGCCAAGGTACATCCATGGCATCAGATCCAGCATGGCGCCGTTGAAGACAATGGCGCCCGCGTGCAGGGCCACGCTCTCCGGCGTCATCCGCCAGGCCGAAGCGAACAATGCGCAGTACATCGCGCGCACGTAGTGAGTATGGATGATGCCCTTGGGGGCGCCCGTGGTGCCGCTCGTGTACATGATGTTGTACACGTCCGCGTCCGTCAGGCCGGGATCCCCGGGATTGTCTTCAGAGGCCCCGGCGGTGAAGTCCTCGAAGGCGCGGAAACCCCGCGGCGCCTCTCCCTGGCAGCCCACCAGCACGAAGCGGTCAGACCGGATTGCCGGCAGCTCGCCGCGAATGTGGTCGAGGATTGGGGCGAAGGACACGTCGGCGAGCACGGCGACGGTATCGGAATCGTGCAACAGGGTCGCCAGCCCATGGTCCTGCATCAGGGTGCTCATGGGGACAATGACGATGCCGGTTTTGGCCGCAGCCCAGTAGGCGGTCATCAACTCCAGACAGTTGGGCAGAACGGTGGCGATCTTCTCGCCCTTGGCTATGCCGTTGGCCAGCAAGGCGTTCGCCAGGCGGTTAACCACCGCGTTGAGCTTTTGGTAGGTCAGCCGCCGGTCGCCTGCCACCAGCGCCAGATGATCGGGCCGATAGCGAGCGTGGCGCGGCAGCAGGGCGCCAATGTTCATGAATAATTCCTCCAACCTGTCGTCGGTGCTCACGCAGCGGTCGCCGGCATTATCGCGGCGAACGATCCGATTCGCCACTGCGCCTGATTCTGCCCGAGCGCCTGGGCTGTCTCATTGAAAGCGGTCCTGGGCCCGCAGGGAGAGCGCCACGTTCTCCCTCGAGGGGAGAAGACGCTAATCTCACGAGCGCGACAATGACGAGGGGTCGCTGTATGTCCCCTATCCGCCCATTTGCGCCGTCCCCGGGCGGGCGTCAACCCTTGGCCCGGAGCCACTGGCGTTTCGCCTCATGCCGGCGGCCTCAGCCATTCGCAGACGAACCCGCCTTCGCCGCTTCGCGCGAAAAGCTTCGTCAGATAGGGCATCAGCAGGCGCGCCTCGTCGATGAGTCCATAGGGCGGGTTGACGATGATGAGGCCGGCGCGGCTCAGCGGGTTCGGCGAATTCGGCCCCGGCGGGATCGGGCCGACGTCGAGCTCGAGTCGCAGCATTCCAGGGACGCCGAGCGCGGCGATCGCATTGAGGAAGCGCCGATCGTCGCGCGTATCCTTGATCGGCCGCCACAGCAGATAGACGCCGCGCGGCCACTTGGCGAGCGCCTTGGCGAGCGCCTGTTCGACGCGCTCGGCTTCATCGGTCGCTTCGTAGGGCGGATCGATGAGCACGAGGCCGCGCCGCTCTTTCGGCGGCACATAGGCGTTGAGCGCGACATAGCCGTCGGTCCCCACGATCGAGAGCCGTGCGTCGCGGCCGAGCGCGGCCACCAGCTTTTCGCGTTCCTCGGGGTGCGCCTCCGAGAGCGCGATGCGGTCCTGGGGTCTCAGCAGCGCCTGCGCGATCGCCGGCGAGCCGGGATAGGAAAGCGGCCGGCCGTCATCCGCGGGACCGACCGCGGCGAGATAGGGCGCGATGAGCGCGGCGATCTCGGCGGCCGGGCGCGCCTCGAGGAGCCGGCGAATCCCGTCGCGCCATTCCGGCGAACGCTTGGCCGCTTCGCTGCAAAGATCGTAGCGCCCCGCGCCCGCATGGGTGTCAATAAAGCGCAGCGCCGTTGCTTTCTTGGTCAGATGCACGAGCGCGCGGGCGAGCAACGCGTGCTTCAGCACGTCGGCGAAATTGCCGGCGTGGAATGCGTGGCGGTAGTTCACAAGGGGCCTCAGCGCAGCGGCGCGACGGTCATCGTGCTCGCGTGGCACGTGTGGCGCGCGATCTTCGGGCAGTCGACGAAGCCGTCGAGCGTCTTGGGAATGCAGATGCGCACGTCTACGAGTTCGCCATGCGAGCAGGTGACGGCGAAATTGTCGCTGGTGAGGTTCGCGTTGGCGGCGACGAACGCGCTCTCGATGTCGCCCGGCGACAGGCTCTGTGACTCGCGCGGCGACTGTAACTGCTGGGGAATCACGATGCGGTCGCGCGCATATTTGACGGCGGCGAAATAGCTCTGCGGGCTGAGGCCGGTGCAGGTCCCGTGGGTGCGGTATTCGTAGCGCGCGAGGCCTTCGGCGGGATAGAGGCCATGGGTGAGCCTGAGCGCCTCGCTGGGGATGTAACCGGATTGACCACAGTCGCTGGGGTAGGGGCGATCGGCGTTCTCCGGCCACAGGCCGTGCACCACGAAGCCTTCGCCGGCGCCGGCCGCGCATTGCTCGCGCGCCTTCTCGGCGCCGCCGGTGTCGCAGAACCCCGGCGACCACGACAGCGTCAGCACGTAGAAGTCGAAATCGCCCTTGGAGACCAGCGCATCCGGCGGCGCGCCGAGAGCCGCCGACGAACCGCCGATGAGCGCCGCGAGCGCGGCGGCAAGACAACGAACTCGCATCGGCGGCGCCTTCGCGCTATTTGGAAATGGACTGCCCCGACGACCAAGGATAGGTCAGCTGGATGACGTCCTTGGCGATGCGATCGACGTAGGGTCGCAGCACGCTGCACGCCGGAGCATAGGCGAAATTGCGGTCGTATCCGACGACGCAGAAATCGACGCCGGTCATGTAGCCCGCGAAGCCGAGCGAATCCTTCAGCTCGTAGACGACCTTGCGGTCGTGATGGTCGCTCAAGCGCGCCACGCCGACGCAATAGCGGCGCGGGATGTAAGCGACGCTGTTGGCGCGCCACCCGATCTCGCGAATGTCGACGATCGCGTCGATCCTCAGCTCGGACGACCAGAACTCGCTCTCCTTGTTGGCGAATCCTTGCTCCACCTCGGCGATCATCCTGGCGCTGTCGCAGGCGGGAACGCCGCCGTAGAACGGATGTTGCCGGTCCTCGGCGGGGACGACGATGCCGGCGGCGAAAGCCGACGCCGAGAGGCCGATCCACGCGGCCAGAAACAGAGCTACCCGACTCATCGCCTTCACCTCATGCGGTCAGCCGCGGCAGTTTGCCTTTTTCGACGACTTGCGGCAAGGGCGTCCCTCGCCGCAGCCCCCTCAATTGAGGCGAGACTTCAGGTCCGCGATCTCTCGAGCGACGAGATCGGCGCCGGTCGGCCCCTGAGCCTCCCCGCGCAGCACGATTTCCGCGGCGCGGGCCGCCTGGTCGGCGGCGGCGGCGCGCACGTCGGCGGCGGCTTGCGCCTCGGCGAAGGCGATCTTGGCTTCGGCCTGCTGGGTGCGGCGGGCGACGAACTCGTTCAACCTGACCGCGGCGTCGGCGGCGAGCTGCTCGGCCTGGGCGCGGGCCTCGGCGACGATCGCCACGGCGGCGGCCTCCGCCTCGGCGGCCTTCTTCTCGAAGCTCGCGAGCAGCGCCGTCGCTTCGGCGCGCAGCTTGGCGGCTTCCGCCAGCTCGTCGGCGATCGCCTGGCCGCGCGCGTCGAGCGCCTTGATCACCATGCGATGCGCGCCGACATAGACGAGCACGCAGACGAACGCCAGAAAGCCGACGAGGACGAAAAATTCGGCGCCGAGTCCCATATTGTCGAACTCCTCAGTTCGTCTTCGCGGCGGCGACGGCGCTGGCGATCACCGCCTGATCGACGTTGCGCCCGATGAGGCGCTCGACGATCGCGCCGGTCGTGTCCTCGGCGATGGCCGAGACATTGGCCATCGCGTCGGCGCGGGTGGCGGCTATCTGCGCTTCCGCCGCGGCGAGCTTGGCGGCGAGTTCGCCTTCGAGCGTCTTGCGTTTGGCGTCGGCCTCAGTGGCGAGCTGATCGCGCGTCGCCTGGGCGAGCGCCTGGGCTTTGGCGCGCGCGTCGGCGAGCGCCTTCGCATGCCCCGCGGCGGCTTCGTCGGCCTTCTGCTGCAGCTTGGTCGCCTCGTCGATGTCGGCGGCGATCATCGCACGTCGAGCTTCGATCACCTTGCCGACCTGCGGCAGGATCTTCTTCGACATGTAGTAGTAAAGCGCGCCGAACGTAATCGCGAGCCAGAACAGTTGCGAGGGAAAAGTGGTGGGGTCGAACGGCGGAAAGGCCGGTTGTCCGCCGGCCTCGTGGCCGACTTCCGTCTGGGTCTGGGACGCGGGATTGGCCATCGCGGGTCGCACGCCTCTAGGTCGTCGGATTAGGGCGCGGAACGGCGCGCTTCGCCGCTCCGCGATGAATTCGAGCCAATCGCGTCAGACGGCGAACAGCAGCAGGAACGAGATCAGCAGCGCGAAGATGCCGAGCGCCTCGGTCACCGCGAAGCCGAAGATCAGGCGGCCGAACTGGCCCTCCACCGCCGACGGGTTGCGCAGCGCGCCGTTGAGGACCTGGCCGAACAGCGAGCCGACGCCGATGCCGGCGGCGCCCGTGCCGATCGCAGCGAGACCGGCGCCGATGTACTTCGCGGCAACGGCAAGATTGGCGGCGTCCATGAAATGCTCCTGAAGTTGGATCGTGCGTGGGTTGACAGTCGGTTCGGCTGCTCAGTGGCCGGGATGAAGCGCGTCGTTGAGATACATGCAGGTGAGCATCGCGAACACGTAGGCCTGCAGGAAGGCGACGAGCAGCTCGAGAGCGTAGAGGCCGACGATCATCGCGAACGGCAGGATCGCAACGACCTTGAGGACCGCGCCGGCGCCGAGCAGCATCATCACGAAGCCGCCGAACACGTTGAGCGTGATGTGACCGGCGAGCATGTTGGCGAATAGACGCACCGAGTGGCTGACCGGGCGCGAGAGGAAAGAGACGATCTCGATCGCCACCACCAGCGGCAGGATCGCGATCGGCACGCCCGGCGGCACGAACAGCTTCAAGAAGTGCAGCCCGTGCTCTTTGAAGCCGACGGCCACCACCGTGAAGAACACCAGCAGCGCCAGCGCCGCGGTGACGATGATGTGGCTCGACACCGTGAAGGAATACGGCAGCAGGCCGACGAGATTGCTGACCAACACGAGCATGAAGATCGAGAACACCAGCGGGAAGAACTTCATCGCGTGTTCGCCCGCGGCCGAGCGCAGCATGCCGGCGGTGAATTCGTAGAGCATCTCCGCAGCGGCCTGCAGCCGGCCTGGCACGCCCGTCGTGCCGGTCGCCGCGACCGACATCAGTCCGTAGATCAGCGCGACCGCGATCGCCATGTAGATCGTCGAATTGGTGATCGAGACATTGTACCCGGCGATGTGAATGTCGATGATCTTCGCGATGGAGAATTGCTCGATCGGATTGATCGCCGGTCCCGCTTCAGCCGCCACGTCGACTATTCCCCGTTGACTTCGCCCCCCCGGGGGCTGCTGCGCGGCACGTGTTTATCCTCGCCCTTCGCCTCCGGCAAGCGCGAAGTGGGGTGTTCGGCCGCGCCTTTAGGCGAAGTCGCGCGGATCACGTTGACTGTTCCCGCGGCGACCCCGACGAGGAAAAACACGATGAGGAACGCGGGCTTGGTGTGCATGAGCGCATCGAGCCCGTAGCCGATGAGGCCGCCGACCACGATCGCGGCGACGAATTCGCTGCCGGCCCTGAGCGCGAGCGACATCGCCGAGCCGAACCCTTCGTCTTTGGTTGCCGGGTCGTCCGACTTCGCTGCGGCAGGGGGCGGGCGGCGCGCCCGCAATTCGCGGCCGAGCGCATCGAGCCTCGCCCGCATTGCGGCTTCGTCGTCTGGCTTTTGGTCCCTGGCCATGCGTCTGATCGCTGTCGCTGGGGCGCCGATTTCCTGAAAGGCGCCGAAATTGTGGCCGGGGGCCCTCATCCTGAGCTCGTCGAAGGGGACCCCGGCGGCCGCGGTGGGCGCCGCCGGCTACAAATCACAGGTAACGGTTGACGAGGTTCTCCAACCACTCCTGGCGGCCCGAGCGCGGCTTGGGGTCGACGCCTTCGGCGGCGACGCGGGCGGCGATGGCCTCCAAGGCCGCGCCGGGAGCGAGCATCGCTCTGGCCGCTTGCGTGTTCCAGCCGGCATAGCGCTCGGCGAGGAACGCGTCGTACTTGCCGTCCTCGATCAGCTTCGCGGCCGCGACCAGCGCCCGAGCGATCACGTCGAGCCCGCCAATGTGGCCATGGATGAGGTCGGCGGCGTCGATCGATTGCCGGCGCACTTTGGCGTCGAAGTTGAAGCCGCCGGCGCCGAGGCCGCCGGCTTTCAGGATGTGATACATCGCCGGGACCAGCTCGGCGGCGTTGTTGGGGAACTGGTCGGTGTCCCAGCCCGACTGATAGTCGTTGCGGTTGGCGTCGACCGAGCCCAGCACGCCGAGCGCGGCGGCGGTCGCAATCTCGTGCTCGAACGCATGCTTGGCGAGCACGGCATGGCCGACCTCGATGTTGACCTTGACCTCTTTTTCCAGGCCGAAGCGCTGCAGGAAGGCGAACACCGTCGAGACGTCGTAGTCGTACTGGTGCTTGGTCGGCTCCTGCGGCTTCGGCTCGACGAGCAGCACGCCCTGAAAACCGATCCTGTGTTTGTAGTCGACGACCAGCGACAGGAAGCGGCCGAGCTGGTCGAGCTCGCGCTTCAGGTCGGTGTTGAGTAGCGTCTCGTAGCCCTCGCGGCCGCCCCACAACACATAGTTGGCGCCGCCGAGCGCATGCGTCGCGTCGAGCGCGTTCTTCAGTTGCGCCGCGGCGTGGGCGAACACGTCGGGGTCGGGGTTGGTCGCCGCGCCGGCCATGTAACGGGGATGACTGAACAGGTTCGCCGTGCCCCACAGCAGTTTTACGCCCGTCGCCGCCATCTTGGCGTGGAAATATTCGGTCATTTCAGCGAGGTTGCGTGCGAACTCGCGCAAATTCGCGCCTTCGGGAACGACGTCCTTGTCGTGGAAGGTGAAGAATGGCGTCCCCAGCGTCGAGAACATCTCGAAGGCGGCGTCGGCCTTGATTTTCGCGCCGGCCATCGTCTCGTTGTCCCAGGGGCGCTCGAACGTTCCCGAGCCGAACATGTCGGCGCCCATCCAGCCGAAATTGTGCCAGTAGCAGACGGCGGGCCTGAGATGCTCGGCCATCGTCTTGCCGAGCACGATGCGGGAGGCGTCGTAATGGCGGTAGCAAAGCGCGTTTTCGCTGTCCGGACCCTCGTAACGGATCGGCGCGATGCCGCCGAAGAAACCTGTCGTCATGGCTTTTCTCCTCGGGCTCGCTGCGAATGCCGGCATTTGCGTCCGGCGGCGCTGACATGTCAATATGAGGCGCGGCGCGTCATCAAACCGCCACGCTGCGACCAGATAGGGAAAAGCGATTCGCGACGCCGACGCCGCGTCGCCGCTGGGAGATCGACATGAAATTCAAGTTCGCCGCCGGCGTCGCGCTGGCGCTCGCCGTCAGCGCCCCGCAGTTGGCGGCGCGTGCGGATTCCTTCACGCCCGAGCAGAAGACCGAGCTCGGCGCCTTCATCAAGGACTATCTCGTCAGCAATCCGCAGGTGTTGCGCGCCGCGATCGACGCCCTCGAAAAGCACGACAAGCAAGCCGCCGAAGACGCGCGCAAGAAAGTGGTCGCCGATCCGAATGGACCGCTCTACGACTCGCCGTTCCAGGCGGTGATCGGCAATCCGAAGGGCACGGCGACGCTGGTCGAATTCTTCGATTACAACTGCCACTTCTGCAAGGGCGCGCTGCCGGACGTCGCCCGGCTGGTGAAAAGCGACCCGAATCTGAAGCTCGTGCTCAAGGATTTCCCGGTGCTCGGACCCGGTTCGGTCGAGGCCGCCGAGGTCGCTTCCGCGGCGCGCAAGCAACTTCCAGGCGACAGGTTCTGGGCGTTCCACTTCAAGCTGCTCTCGATGCACGGCCCGATCGGCAAGGCGGAGGCCCTGGAGGTCGCCAAGGACCTCGGCCTCGACATGGACAAGCTCGCAAAAGACATGCGCGATCCGGCGATCGAGAGCGGCCTCAAGCAGGTGATGGACGTCGCCGACGAGTTGCAGATCAATGGCACGCCGAGCTTCGTGGTCGGCGAACAGGTGGTGGTGGGCGCGGTGCCCTACGACCAGCTGCTGGCCGACATCGACGCCGTGCACAAATGTGGACACACCGTCTGCTGACGAGACTCGAATCGCGGACTTGGGTTAGAAGCGCGTCGTCGCAACTAGCCGCGGGAGCCTCGACGTGACTTCGTTCCAAGCCATCGTGATGGCCGTCCTGCAGGGCGTGACCGAGCTGTTCCCGATTTCGAGCCTCGGCCACGCGGTGTTGCTGCCGCGTCTGCTCGGCTGGTCGATCGACCAGAAGGCCCCGGATTTTCTGCCCTATCTGGTGGTGATGCACCTGGGCACCGCCATCGCGCTGTTCGTCTATTTCTGGCGCGACTGGAGGGCGTTTCTCGGTTCGCTCGTCGCGCGCGGCCCTGGCCGCCACGCGGCCGATCGGCGCATCTTCCTGCTCGTCGTGCTGGCGACGATCCCCGCCGTCATCGTCGGCGCCGGGTTGCGCGCGCTCATTGGCGAAGCCTTCGCTTCGCCGCCGGTCGCGGCCTTCTTCCTGGTCGCCAACGGTTTCGCGCTCTATTTCGGCGACGAGATCTCGGGCGGGAGCGGCGGCGTGCTCGATCAGCTCAACTGGAAAGGGGCGCTGGCCATCGGCGTCGCCCAGTGCTTCGCGCTGATCCCGGGCTTCTCGCGCTCCGGCCTCACCATCGCCGCGGGCACGGTCGCCGGCCTCAAGCACGAGGAATCCGCGAGATTCTCGTTCCTGATGGCGACGCCGATCATTCTCGGGGCGACGGTGCACGAGGCCCCGAAGCTCTTGAGGAGCGGCGCGACGCTCGGCGGCGCCTCGATCCTCTCCGGCGTCGTCGCCGGGCTCGTCGCCTATGCGAGCCTGTGGTTCCTGATGCGCTATTTCCACACTCACGAGATCCGCGCGATGAAGCCGTTCGCCTATTACTGCGCCGCCGCCGGCCTCGTTTCCCTCGCCTACATGGCGTTGTTCTGAGGGCGGGAGAGGGGCGCGGGCCTCTTGGCCGCGCCTTTGGGCTTCCCCATATCTCGGCGGGGTATGAAGGGAGGCTTCGGTGATCGAGATGGAAATACTGCCGCCGCGGCTCACGCGGCAAGAGCTCGACGAACTCGCGCGCGCCATCGCGCTGATCGAGCGCGATTCGCTCGCTTCCAGGCTCGCTAAGGCCGTCGGCGGCAACATCGAATGGATCGGCAACAAGCTGCCCTCCGGCGCCAAGCGGCTGGTCGCGAAGGCGACAGCGAGCGCGTTGCAGCGCGCCCTCGCGGTGGCGGTTCGCACGCTGCGCCCGCAACGAACGCAAAAGTCCTCGGACCGATGGCACAAGGCGGCGGCGGCGGCGAGCGGCGCCATCGGCGGCGCCTTCGGGTTCGCCGCGCTCGCGCTCGAACTGCCGATTTCGACCACCATCCTGCTGCGCTCGATCGCCGACATCGCCCGCGCCGAGGGCGAGGACCTCTCGACGCCCGAGGCGCTTCTCGCCTGCATCGAAGTGTTCGCGCTCGGCGACGAGCCGGGGGAGGCGGCGGTGGAGGGCGGCTATTTCGCCACCCGCGCCGTGCTCGCCGAACAGGTCAGCGCCGGCGCGCGCTATCTGCTGCGCGCGGGACTTTCCGGCGAAGGGGCGCCGATCGTGGCGCGGCTCCTGTCGCAGATCGCCGCGCGGTTCGGCGTCGCCGTGAGCGAGAAGGTCGCGGCTCAAGCCATGCCGATCGTCGGCGCCGTCGGCGGCGCGGCGATCAACGCCGCCTTCGCCGACCATTTCCAGACTCTTGCGCGCGGCCATTTCGTCATCCGCCGTCTGGAGCGGCGGCACGGGACCGACCTCGTGCGGGAGGAGTTCCGACGGCTGAAACGGTCGCACTGAGCCGTCGGACTTGGCGCGCGAGCGGGCAATTGTGGGCGGGATGAGTTGTCATCCGCTTCGCGCACCTTGGTACATGAAGCGCGCCCTGTTGTAGCCGCGCGCGGTGAGCGCGGCTGCCGGGGTCGGCGCCCCCGGCTACAAGAGGGGCGCCTTTCAGGAGAGAGCGGGATCGGGGATCGACATGGGCCGTTTCGAAACCACTGCGCGCACCTACGCCGCCTACCGCGAGCCTTATCCGGAGACGTTCTTCGCCGCCGTGGCCGAGGCGCTGGGCTTCACCGGCCGCGAGGCGCTGATCGATCTGGGCGTAGGGCCCGGTCTGCTGGCGCTCGGATTTGCGCCTCGGGTCGGCCATGTCGTCGGGGTCGATCCCGAGCCGGCGATGATCGCCGAGGCGCGCCAGGCCGCGGCGGACGCGGGCGTCGCCCTGACGCTCATCGAAGGAAGAGCCGAGGACGTCGAAGCGCGGCTCGGCGCGTTCGATCTCGTATCGATCGGGCGCGCGCTGCACTGGATGGAGCGCGAACCGACGCTCGCGGCTTTCGATCGCATTCTCAGGCCCGGCGGGCGCATCCTGATCTGCGGATCCCGAAGCGTCCGCGGGGACACGAACCCCTGGCGCGAAGCCTACGAGTCCGTGCTGCACGCCTGGGCGGGCGACCGCGAAGGCATTCTCCGGCGTGTCTACGAGAGTTGGTTCGAAGGCAGCCGGTTCGCGCGGGTCGCCGAGATCGAGGTCGGTCATCGCCACGAGATCACCGTCGAGGCCCTGGTCGAGCGGGCGCTGACGCGCTCCACCAGTTCGCCCGCGATCCTCGGACCCCGGATCGACGCCTTTCGCGCCGAACTTCGGCAAGCCCTGACGCCCTGGTTTCCCGAAGACCAGGGGGTCGAGGTCCTAGAGGCGAAAGCGCAGGTATTCGCATAGAGCGAATTGCGTTGCGTCGGAAAACGCAATTTGTAACCGGACCGAATTCCCGGGCGGCGCCATTCTGTAGCCGAGGTCGTCGACCTCGGTTTTGTAGCCGAGGCCATCATCCCGAGCTTGTCGAGGGACGACCTCGGTCGGGGCATGAGCGCCTCATCCGGCACGCGTCTTCCAAGCGGAGGCAGCGAGGTCAGCGGCCTCGCCTACAAGGGCGCCCGGGAAATGGCGCCGGTTACCGCAATTTGCTCCAGGTTCTCGAGGTCGCGCGCTTTTTTTTTCGAAAAACCGGCGTTCCCTTTTTCCCCAGCGCTCTAGCCTCGAGTCACGACGCCTTGCGCCGCGAGGCGAGCGAGGACAGGCGGCGCGAATGGCTGGAGGCCTGCTTCGGCAACTTCTCGGCGATGCCGTAGAGCCGCTCGCGGCGGTCGATCTCGCCGAACACGTCGCCGGGCGCGATGCCGCACTCGGCCCAGACCACGGCCAGGTGATAGAGCACGTCGGCGCTCTCGAGGATCACGGCCTCGCGGTGCATCTGCACGGCGTCCAGGCCGACCTCGATCGCCTCTTCGACCAGCTTTTTGGCCATCTTCTGCACGCCGTCGCGGAACAGCTTCGACGTGCGCGACAGCGCGGGGTCACGGTCGCGGGCGGCGAGCACGGCGGCATAGAGGCGCTCGAGAGAATCGCTCATGTCCCGCAAAATGCTCCCAAATCATTCATTGCGCATTCCAAGTCGCAAGACGCGCTATACGCCAGATTTACGGAAGGGCAAAGTTCATACGAGCGTCATAATTGACGCCGCGCTTGTAGCCGGGGGCGTCGACCCCGGCGGCCGCGCTCACCGCGCGCGGCTACAATGGGGCGTCTTTCATCGCTCGAGGCGCGCCGGGTGGATGACAACTCATCCCCACCCCCTCTCCCTCGAGCGGCGAAGCGGCGCTGCGCGGAGCGCTCACGCCGCCGCCGCGAGGGACGCGAACATCCCTCGTCCGTCGACTCCGCCGACCAGCGGGTCGATGAAATTTTCCGGATGCGGCATCAACCCGAGCACGTTGAAGGTCTCGTTGTAAATTCCGGCGATGTCGTCGAGCGAACCGTTCGGATTGGCGGCGCCGCCGACGGCGCCATCCGCGTCGCAATAGCGCAACGCGACGCGGCCCGTGCGCTCGAGCTCGGCGATCGTCGCGGGGTCGGCGAAATAGTTGCCCTCGCCATGGGCGATCGCGAGCTCGAGCACCTGGCCGCGCGCATAGGCCGCGGCGAAGCGGGTCGTGTTGGTCTCGACCCTCAGGTGTTGGAAGCGGCAGATGAAACGCTGGCCGACGTTGCCGAGCAACGCGCCGGGCAGCAGCCCCGCCTCGCACAGGATCTGGAAGCCGTTGCAGATGCCGAGCACCAGGCCGCCGCGCGCGGCATGCGCCCTGACCGCGTCCATGATGTGGGTCCTGGCGGCGATGGCGCCGCAGCGCAGATAGTCGCCATAGGAGAAGCCGCCGGGCAGCACCACGAGGTCCAAGCCTTCGGGCAGCGCGCGATCGTCGTGCCAGACGATTGCCGGCGGGCGGCCGGTCGCCGCCTCCAGCGCGCGCGCGGCGTCGCGCTCGCGGTTCGAGCCGGGAAACAGCACCACTGCGGCGCGGAGCGGGCTAGTCATAGCTGATCGCGTAGTTCTCGACGATGGTATTGGCGAGCAGCTTCTCGCAGGCTTGCGTGAGCGTGCGTTCGGCGGCCCCGGCGTCGTCGGCTGCGAGCTCGATGTCGAACACCTTGCCCTGGCGGACGCTGGCGACGCCTCGGACGCCGAGCGACCCCAGCGCGCCCTCGATCGCCTTGCCCTGAGGGTCGAGGACCCCCGCTTTCAGCGTGACGACGACTCGGGCCTTCATGCATTCCCCTTCGTGCATCGCCTCACGCCGCATTCGAGGTCGGCGTCTGCGTCAGGACGGAATAGAGTGCGAGCGCATCGCGCGTCCCGCGCAATTGCGCGGCGAGCGCCGAATTGCGCAGCAGACGCGCGATCATCGCCAGCGCCTTCAGATGATCGGCGCCGGCGCTCTCGGGGGCGATGAGCAGGAACATCAGGTCGACCGGCAGTCCGTCGAGCGCCTCGAAATCGACGGCGCGCTCGAGCCGGGCGAAAACGCCGAAAATGCGCGGGCATTTGACCAGCTTGCCGTGAGGAATGGCGATGCCGTCGCCGACCCCCGTCGACCCGAGCCGCTCGCGCTGCAGGATCGAGTCGAAAATTTCGCGCCCCGGCAATCCCGAGACCTCCGCCGCCCGCTCGCTCAGCTCCTGAAGAGCCTGCTTCTTTCCGTTGACGCGGAGGGCGGGAATGACGGCCTCCGGCGCCAGCAAATCGGTCAAGGGCATGGAACTCTCTGCAAGTCGTCCGACTTTGGCCCCAAGCGGCCTGCGCCCGCTCACGCGCGGCACAAGCAAAAAACGTGCCCCAGCTCTACTGCGGATCGAGCCAGCCGATCGCGCCGTCGCTGCGGCGGTAGACGATGTTCACGCGGTCGCTCGTCGCGTGCTGGAACACGACGAACGGCGTCCCCGTCAAGTCGAGTTCGGTGACTGCCGCGGCGACCGACTGGCGCTTCAGCGGGTGGGAGCCCTCGGCGACGACGACCGGGCTGTAATCGGCCGGCGCCTCGTCCTCATGCTCGTTGGGCGCTTCGATGACGAAATTCTCGACCCTGAGCCGATCGCGCCCGGCGGCGGGCTCCACGACCGGCTGATGGTCCTTCAGCTTCTTCTTGTAGCGGCGCAACCGGCGCTCGATCTTGTCGGCGGCCTGCTCGAAGCTCGAGTAAGGCTCGTGGGCGCGGCCCTCGGCCAGCAGGTTCATGCCCGAGCTCAAGCGCACCGAACAGTCGGCGCGGTAGCCGGAGCCCTCGGGCGAAATGACGACGTGTCCGCTGACCTTGCCATCGAAGTAGCGACCGATCAACGACTCGACTTTTTCGGTGACATGCGTCCGCAACGACTCACCGATGTCGAGATTCTTACCCGAAACTCTCAATGGCATGGATAGTAAAGCCTTCGCTATTCCCGTTCTCACGCCGGCCACGGCGTCGAGACGTTCCCTCTCGCGACCGCTCTTGGGGCTATTGGCGCCCACTCCCTGCGCCCACGCCTGGAGTTCCCGCCGGTCTCTGGCGACCGCCGTTTCGCAGGCCAGCGTTAGAAGCGCCGCCGAGAGAAGTCAATGACGTGGCGCAATCGCAGACTCCCGAGCGGTTACGGGTTGGCGAAGCCGCCGACGCACGACGATGGCTTCGCCGCGCCCATCTTGAGCCGCCGGCGATCCACGGAAGACGGGATCTTCAGGTTGTCGCGGTATTTCGCCACCGTGCGGCGGGCGACCACGATGTCGGCGTCACGCAGCCTGGCGACGATCACGTCGTCGCTGAGCACGTCGTTGGGGTCCTCGGCGTCGATCAGCTGCTTTATGCGATGGCGCACCGATTCGGCCGAATGCGCTTCGCCGACGCCGCCGGAAGCGATCGAAGTGGTGAAGAAATACTTCATCTCGAACAGACCGCGCGGCGTCTGGATGAACTTGTTGGAGGTCGCGCGCGAAACGGTCGATTCGTGCACGCCGATCGCGTCGGCGACCGCCTTGAGGTTGAGCGGCTTCAAGCCGGGGACGCCCTCGACGAGGAAGCCGTCCTGTCGGCGCACGATCTCGCCGGCGACGTTGAGGATGGTGCGCGCGCGCTGCTCGAGGCTCTTGGTGAGCCAGTTGGCGCCCTGCAATTGGGTCGACACATATTGTTTGTCGGCCTCGCTCAGCGCGCCGCGCCTGACCGTTGCGGCATAGGTCTCGTTGACCAGCACGCGCGGCAGCGCCTCGCTGTTGAGCTCGACGCGCCAGGATCCGTCCGGCGCGGCGGAGACGAACACGTCGGGGATCGCGGTCGGCTCGACGGCGCCGCCAAAATTCCGCCCTGGCTTGGGGTCGAGCCGCCGGATCTCGGCGATCATGTCGAAAATGTCGTCGTCGTCGACGCCGCACACCCGGCGCAGCAGCGGCAGGTCGCGCTTGGCGACCGCCGGCAGATTCTCGATCATCGCGTGCATCGCCGGATCCAAACGGTCGCGTTCGACGAGCTGTAATTTCAGACATTCGGCGAGATTGCGGGCAAAGACGCCCGTCGGCTCCAGCCCCTGCAGGCGCTCGAGCACGGCCTCGACGCGCGCGAGCGGCGCGCCGAGCCGTGAGGCGAGGTCGTCGAGCGGCGCCGACAAATAGCCGGCCTCGTCGAGAGCGTCTATGAGCGCGGCGGCGATCATGCGGTCGATGGGGTCGATGACGACGATGAGCGCCTGGCGGGTGAGGAATTCACCGAGCGACTCGATCGCCGCCACATAGGCTTCGATGTCGGAGGCCGCCTCGCCGCCGCCGCCGCCGACGCCCGACCACGATGTCGCCGAGAGGCCCTGGCCCTCGTCGCGTGCAGGGCGCTCGGCCGGCGTCGCGGCGCGGTCGGCTTCGAAGGCGTTCTCGATCTCGGCGCCGAGGTCGGCGGCGAGCGCGCCTGGATCGGCGATGAGGTCATCGCGCGCCCAGTCGCCCGGCGCGGGTTCGACGGCCTCGATCGGTTGCGGTTCGCTCGGCTCCGCCTTGGCGTCCGCGTCGTCGGCGCGCTCGAGCATCGGATTGCGCTCGACCTCTTCGGCGATGAAGGCGCAGAGTTCGGCGTTCGGCATCTGCAAGAGCTTGATCGCCTGCAACAGTTGCGGCGTCAGAACCATCATCTGGCTCTGCCGCATCGCCAGTCTCGCCGAAAGCGCCATCCCGATTCTTCGCCCCACGCACAACAGGTTTTCACGCGCCAACGATAGCGGCGCGTTTCTTGCTTCAGGCTAGCGCATCGCGCGTGCGATGGAAAGCGCGGCTCTCGAGCCGGCGGCGCCTAAGCGCTAGGCAAGTTAATGACGGCGCACTGCCGTACGATCGCAGCGGAGAATCTATATAAAGAGTTGTTTATATCTTTATTGCAACATTTCGGCCAATTTGCTAGAGCCCGCGGCGTTCGAACCCAGGGAAGCTCCATGTCCGCCGCAACCCCCGATTATGCCGTCCGCGACCTCGGCTTGGCCGCCTTCGGCCGCAAGGAGATCGCCATCGCCGAGACCGAAATGCCCGGCCTGATGGCGACCCGCGCCGAATATGCCGCCGCCCAGCCGCTGAAGGGCGCGCGCATCGCCGGCTCGCTGCATATGACGATCCAGACCGCGGTGCTGATCGAGACGCTGAAGGCGCTCGGCGCCGACGTGCGCTGGGCCTCGTGCAACATCTATTCGACCCAGGACCACGCCGCCGCCGCGATCGCCGCGGCCGGCACGCCGGTGTTCGCCATCAAGGGCGAGAGCCTGAAGGACTATTGGGAGTACACGCATCGCATCTTCGAGTGGGGCGACGGCGGCTCGCCCAACATGATTCTCGACGACGGCGGCGATGCGACGCTGCTCGTCCACTTAGGCGCCCGCGCCGAACAGGGGGACGCAAGATTTCTCGACGGCGCGAGCAACGAAGAAGAGGAGGCGCTCTACGCCGCGATCAAACAGCGCCTCGCCGCGAAGCCCGGCTGGTACGGCCGCAACGCCGCTTCGATCCGCGGCGTCACCGAGGAGACGACGACCGGCGTGCATCGCCTCTACATGATGGCCAAGGAAGGCAAGCTGCTGTGGCCGGCGATCAACGTCAACGATTCGGTCACCAAGTCGAAATTCGACAATCTCTACGGCTGCCGCGAGTCGCTGGTCGACGGTATCCGCCGCGGCACCGACGTCATGATGGCGGGCTAGGTGGCAATGGTGGCGGGCTTCGGCGACGTCGGCAAAGGCTCGGCGGCCTCGCTGCGCCAGGCCGGCTGCCGGGTCATGGTCTCGGAAATCGATCCGATCTGCGCGCTGCAGGCGGCGATGGAAGGTTACGAGGTCACCA
>JBKQKS010000283.1:0-21553 GCA_052147395.1 Roseiarcus sp. | reverse complement strand
TCACTCCGAGACATCAGCTTTGGGCCTCGCGCTCGGCGCGCCACGCCCCCGGCGCGGCGAGCGTGGCGAACAGGCAGGCGAGCGCGGGCGCGGCGGCGAGCGCCGCGGCGGCGCGGAAGTGGAGCAGCAGGAACGGCAGCATGAAGGCGACGACGACCACCGCCGCTTCGACGACTTCGAGCGGCCGGCGCGCCTCTGAACGCGCAATGACGAAAGCCGCGATCGCCGCCGTCATCATCGGCATGTCGTAATTGAAGGCGTGCGGCGTGGCGAGGAAGGTTCCGACGAGCACGAGCGCAACCGCCCGCTCGTCGAGCCCGCCGCGCGCAGCCCGCCAGACCGCGACCGCGACCGCGAGCGCCGCCACCGCCTGAAGCAACAGCGCCGGCGCGTCCGGCGCCCCGGCGAGCCGCGCCTCGGCGTAGACGGTCGGCATCAGCCCGAGCACGACATCGAAACTCCGGGCGTAGTGCAGCATTTCGCGGACCCACGCCGGCCAAACCTCGCCGCCGAAAGCCAGGCTCGTAGCCGCGACACCGAGCGCAAACGTGAGGGCCGCGGAAAAGATCGTCCGCCACGCCCCCGCCGCGACGAGCGCAACCGGGATCAGCACACCGAGCTGCGGCTTGAACCCGAGCAGGCCGAACAGCACTCCGGCGACGATCGGCCGTTTCGCCACGAGTCTCAGCCCGCCGAGCGCGAGCGCGCCGGTGAGGAAGCCGGTCTGCCCGGCGGCGATCACGACGCCGCTCGCCGGGGCGACCAGCGCGGCGGCCCACCAGCGCCAGTCGCCGAGCCGTCCGAGCGTCATCGCCGCGAGATAGGCCGCCGCGCTCGCGACCATGAACACCCAGAAGGCGACGGGCAGGCTCAACGCGCCGAGCGGCGCGAGCCCCATGAGCAGCGTCGGCGGATAGGGAAACGGATTGTCGTGATGCGGGCTCATGCCGGCCGCAACCTGCGCCGCGTGCAATGCGGCCGGATCGTAGTTCGTGAGCGCCGCGCCGCGATCGGCGAGCGAGCCCGACACCCACAGCGCGTGAAAATCGGAGTAGCCGTAGAGCCCGCCGCCGTCGGCGAGCGAACGCAGGCAGAGCAGGACATAGCTGGCGCCGAGCGCGGCGACGATGGTCGCCGTCAGCTTCACGCCCTCGGCGCCGAGCGACGGCGCGCGCCAGCCGCCGCGCCCCCCGGCCGAAAGCGCCCGAGCCGGTATCGCGCCTCGCATCCCTGTCGCCTCCGCATCCGAACCGCGGCGAGATTAACTGAGCGGCCTTGTCGGGCGGTTAAGGTCAGAGACCGTTATTGTTAGCCGCTCGCTTGACGCCAGCCCGTCCGAGTGGAAAAGACGAGCCGGCACCGGAGACGAGCCTTGCGCGTCACGCTCATCGACAATTACGACAGCTTCACCTTCAACCTCGTCCACTATCTCGGCGAGCTCGGCGCCATAGTGACGGTGTGGCGCAACGACGCGCAGACCACGGAAGACGTGTTGGCGGCCGGGCCCCAGGCGATCGTGCTGTCGCCCGGCCCCTGCACGCCCAACGAGGCCGGGATCTCCCTCGAGCTGGTCGGCGAAGCGAGCGCGACCACGCCGATCCTCGGCGTCTGCCTCGGCCATCAGACGATCGGCCAGGTTTTCGGCGGCGACGTGGTGCGCGCCCCGACGCCGATGCACGGCAAGGTGAGCCGCATCCGCCACAACGCGCGGGGCCTGTTCCGCGGCGTCAACGGCCCGTTCCAGGCGACCCGCTATCACTCGCTGGTCATAGAACGCAAAACGGCGCCGCCGGAGCTCGAGATCACCGCCGAGACCGACGACGGCCTCATCATGGCGGTCGAACATCGCGAGCGGCCGGTTTATGGCGTGCAGTTCCACCCCGAGAGCATCGCCAGCGAGCACGGACGCACGATCCTGAACAATTTTCTCGACCTCGCCCGCGACTTTTCCGCGCGGCGGGCCAACTCGACGAGCGCGGGCTGATGGAATCGTTCAAACCGCTCATCGCCAAGGCCGCCGCCGGCGCGCATCTGACCCGCGCCGAGGCGGGCGCCGCCTTCGACGCCATGCTGTCGGGCGACGTGACGCCGGCGCAGATGGGCGGATTCCTGATGGCGCTGCGCGTTCGCGGCGAATCGGTCGACGAGATCACCGGCGCGGTCAGCGCGATGCGCGCCAAGATGCTGAGGGTGCGGGCGCCCGCGGCGGCGATCGACATCGTCGGCACCGGGGGCGACGGCTCGGGCTCCTACAACGTTTCTACGCTCGCGGCGATCGTCACGGCGGCTTGCGGCGTGCCGGTCGCCAAGCACGGCAACCGCGCCGCCTCGTCGAAGTCGGGCACGGCGGATGCGCTGATTGCGCTCGGCGTCAAGGTCGGGCTGCCGCCCGACGGCGTCGAGCGCTGCCTCGAGCAAGCCAACATCGGCTTCATGATGGCGCCGACCCACCACGCGGCGATGCGCCATGTCGGTCCGGTGCGCGTGGAACTGGGAACCCGCACCATATTCAATCTCCTCGGACCGCTGTCGAATCCGGCCGGCGTCAAACGCCAGCTGATCGGCGTGTTCTCCTCGACCTGGCTCCTGCCGATCGCCGAAGTGCTGCGCAATCTCGGCTCCGAGCGCGTCTGGGTGACCCATGGCGCCGACGGGCTCGACGAGATCACGACGACGACGACGACCTCGGTCGTCGAGCTCGACCGCGGCCAGATCCGCAGCTTCGAGCTGAGGCCCGAGGACATCGGCCTGCTCCGCGCCGAGCCGGCGGCGCTGAAAGGCGGCGACCCCGCGCACAACGCCGCGGCGCTGAAGCGCGTGCTCGAGGGCGAGCGCGGCGCCTATCGCGATATCGCGATCTTCAACGCCGCGGCGGCGCTCACCATCGCCGAACGCGTTGGCGACCTCGGCGAAGGCGCGAAGCTCGCCGCCGAAGCCATCGATAGCGGCGCGGCGCTGAAGACGCTGGAGCGGCTTGTCACAGTCTCGAATGCGTGATCGACTAGCGCCATGACCGACATCTTGAAGAAGATCGAGGCGTACAAACGGCGCGAAATCGCCGACGCGAAGGTGCGCGTGCCGCGCGCCACGCTGGAGCGCGAGATTCGCGACCAGTCGCCGCCGCGCGGCTTCCTCAAGGCGATCGAGCGCGCCGTGGAGGAAGGCCGATTCGCGCTGATCGCGGAGATCAAGAAGGCGAGCCCGTCGAAAGGCTTGATCCGCGAACATTTCGACCCGACGTCGCTCGCCGCGGCCTATCAGATCGGCGGCGCGAGCTGCCTTTCGGTGCTCACCGACGGGCCCTCCTTCCAAGGCGGCAAGGAGCACCTCGAAGCCGCGCGCTCCGCCACCCATTTACCGATCCTGCGCAAAGACTTCCTCTACGATCCCTATCAGGTGCTCGAAGCGCGCGCCTGGGGCGCCGACTGCATCCTCATCATCATGGCCGCGGTCGATGACGACACCGCGCGCACCCTCAACAAGGTCGCGCACGATCTCGGGCTCGACGTGCTGATCGAGACCCACGACGAGCGCGACCTCGATCGCGCGCTCGCCCTCGAGGACCGGCTCATCGGCATCAACAATCGCGACCTGCGCACGTTCAAGATCACACTCGACGTCACCGAGCGCCTCGCGCCGCTGATGCCGATGGACCGGGTGGTGGTGTCGGAGAGCGGCATTTCCACCCATGCCGACTGCCGCCGGCTCGCCAAGGCGGGCGTGCAAGCCTTCCTGGTCGGCGAATCGCTGATGCGGCGCGCCGACGTCGAAAAGGCGACCCGCGCCCTGCTGACGGGCGGCGCCGCCTGAATTTCGGGAGCCTCGATTGGGCGACCTCACCCATCTCGACCGCTCGGGCGCGGCGCACATGGTCGACGTCGGCGACAAGGCCTCGACCGAGCGCGTCGCGATCGCCGAAGGCAAGGTCGTAATGCAGCCGGCGACGCTGGCGATGATCCGCGCCGGCGACGCGAAAAAGGGCGACGTGATCGGAGTCGCGCGCATCGCCGGCATCATGGCCGCCAAGCGCGCGCACGAATTGATCCCTCTCTGCCACCCCATCGCGCTCGCTTCGGTGAGCGTGGATATCGAACCCGACGACGCCCTCCCCGGCCTGGTGGCGCGCGCGCAAGCGCGCACGCGCGGACCGACCGGGGTGGAAATGGAAGCGCTGACAGCCGTTTCGGTCGCCTGCCTCACGCTCTACGACATGGCCAAAGCCGTCGATCGCGGCATGCGCATCGAGGGCGTGCGGCTCATCGAGAAGCGCGGCGGCAAATCGGGCGTCTGGCGCGCCGAGGAGGCGAAATGAAAGACCCTCTGCTCACGGTCGACGAGGCGTTGCGGCGCGTGCTCGAGAGCGCGTCCCGCCCGCTGGAGAGCGAGGACGTGCGCCTCGATTCGGCGATCGGGCGCACGCTCGCCCGCGACATGCGGGCGCTGCGCACCCAGCCGCCGTTCGCCAATTCGGCGATGGACGGCTATGCGCTCCGCGCCGCGGACGTTCACGGCTTCGGCGCGCGGCTGAAGCTGATCGGCGAATCCGCCGCCGGCCATCCGTTCGCCGGCGAGGTCCATGCCGGCCAGTGCGTGCGCATCTTCACCGGCGCGCCGCTCCCCGCCGGCGCCGACTCGGTCGAACTGCAGGAGGACGTCAAGCGTGACGGCCACGAGATCGTGTTCGCCGTGGCTGTCAAGCCCCGCCAGCATGTGCGCAATGCGGGCATCGATTTCGCCGAGGGCGAGCTGCTCGTCGAGGCGGGCCGGCGCCTGACGCCGCGCGACGTGACGCTGGCGGCCGCAGCCAATCATGCCTCCCTGCCCTGCGCGCGCTCGCCCCGGGTCGCCATTCTCGCCACCGGCGACGAACTGGTCGCGCCGGGTGAGACAATCGGCGCGGCGCAGATCGTCGCCTCCAACAATTTCTTCATCCACGGCCTCGTAAAGGCGAGCGGCGGCGAGGCCCTCGATCTCGGCATCGCCCAGGACGAGCCGAAAGCGCTGCAGGCCGCCATACTCCAGGCGGTGACCCTGAAAGCCGACATCCTCGTGACCACGGGCGGCGCCTCGGTCGGCGACTACGATCTGGTGCAGCAGGCGCTCGCCGACGCCGGCATGGAGCTCGGCTTCTGGCGCATCGCCATGCGCCCGGGCAAGCCCCTGATGCACGGCCGGATCGGCGCCATGCGCGTGCTCGGCCTTCCCGGAAACCCGACCTCTTCAGCGGTTTGCGGCCTGGTGTTCCTGCGCCCCCTGATCCGCGCGCTATCGGGCGATGCGAACGCCGGCGCCGATGAGACGGAGCCGGCGCGGCTCGCCGCCGCCGTTCCCGCCAATGACCTCAGGCACGGCTACCTGAGGGCGACGCTCGAACGCGCGGAAAACGGGACGTGGCTCGCGACGCCGGCGGCGGATCAGGATTCTTCGCTGGTCAAGACCCTCGCCCGCGCCGACGCGCTGATTGTCCGCGCGCCCTACGCGCCGCGCGCCGAGGCGAACGCCCCCTGCCGCATCCTGCGTCTCGCGCCCTTCGGGGCGTGAGGCGGGCGAAAACATCACTCCTGCGGGACCGCCATCGGAGTCGGGGGCGCGGCGTCGGCGACCGGGCCCGGGCCGGCCCCGTCGCGCTGATAAATGTCCGGGCGGAACTGCACGACGCCGTCGGGCGTCGCCCAGGCGGTGATGTAGACCCAATAGACCGGCACCGGCTTGTCGAGGGTGACGTCGAGCCGCTGGCCGGAGTTGATCACCTGATCGATCTGTTCGCGCGACCAGCCGGGCGTGTCCTTCAACAGCCAGGCGACGTAGTCGCGCACGTCCTGAACGCGCACGCAGCCCGAGGACACGAAGCGGAAGTCGTCGCCGAACACGCCCTTCTCCGGCGTATCGTGCATGTAGACGCCATAAGGATTGGGGATGTTGATACGCACCGAGCCCAGAGAGTTGATGTCGGCGCCGGTGTCCTGGCGATACTTGTAATGCGTCGCCTCGTCGGTGTTCCAGTTGATCGTGGCCGGATCGACCGCTTCGCCCGCGCGGTCGAAAACGCGGATCTTCTCTTCCGTGAGATAGTTCGCATCCGCCTTCATCTTCGGGATCAGGTCTTTCTTGATCAGCGACGGCGGCACAGTCCAGAACGGATTGAAATTGATCTGGGTCGCGCGGGTCTCCATGATCGGCGACTGGCGGTCGATCCGGCCGACGCCGGCGCGATGATGGGTGACGACGACGCCGCTCTCGACCGTCTCGACCGACGCGGCGGGGATGTTGACAATGACGAAGCGGTCGCCGAGGTCGCCGGCAAACGCGCGCAAGCGGACCAGATTGATCTCGAGCTGCTGCAGACGCGCCGCGGCGCTGACGTTGAGCTCGCGGAACGTCTCGTCGTTGACGACGCCGGTCGCCAATAGGCCGTGGCGCGCCTGGAAGCGCTTGACCGCCGCCACGACATAGGAATCGAATGTCGCCCCCATGCCGGCGCTGGCCTCGATATCGCCCGATGCGGCGAGGCGCTGGCGCAGCGCCTCCACGGCCCTGGACCTGACGCCCTTCTTCAGTTCCTCGTCGCTCGGCACCGTGTTCCAGCCGCCGCGCGCGACCAGGCCGTCGTAATTCTGGATCGCCTGCTCGGTCGCCGAAACCGTCGCCGGCGAAAGAATCGGCGTCGTCTCGCGCTGCAGCGTCATGCCCGGCGAGCCCTCGTAGTCCTGCGGCCAAACGGCCTGACCGAGATCGCCGGAGGCGGCCACGGCGTAGCCCGGAACGGCGACGAACAGAGACCCTAGCGCCGCCCCGATCAAAAAGCGGCGACGACTCGAGCGCATGCAGTTAAGATCGATCATGAAACGGCTAACCCCTGGAGGAACGTGATCGCGAGCGCGACGCTGCGCCGACCCCGCGCCCTGCCCGCTGCTCGGCGCGCCGGATATCGAGTCGACGCCGCTCGCCGGCGCGCATATTCTTTCCTGACAAGCTTAAAAAACCGAGCCATCGGGCGATTTTAAGGCGCGACCCGACGTCGCCGCGTTCGCTCCGGGGGTTCGGCGCTCGCTGCGACCTCGAATCGGATGAAGCCGTTTGCGAGCGAAGCGGTTTGCCATTCGCGCGAAACTCCCGGTTCGAATCAAAGAGTTTGGCGCGGCTCGTGGTAACCGGGGCAAATTGCCGGGCGGCCTTGTAGGCGAGGTCGCTGACCTCGCTGCCTCCGCTTCGAAGACGCCTGCGGCATGAGGCGCTTACGCGCCGACCGAGGTCGTCCTTCGACAAGCTCAGGATGAGGGACCTTAAGCTACAGAAGGGCGCCGCCCGGGAAATTAACCCGATAACCGGCTTGTCTCGAGCGATCACGAAGCTATCGCTCGCAAACCGTATGCAGCGCGAATCGAAGGGGAGGCCGTCGGCGTCCCCGCTCTCGCAATGTTCACGAAGGCGCCGATCAGAGCCGATATTTGATCTGGTCGGTCCAAAAGCGCTCGAGACGCGAGAGCGACTGGTTCATCCGTTCGAAGTCGTCGCGAATCACGCCGCCGATCTGCTCGACCGTCATCACGTGCTTGTCGTAGAGCCCGACGATGATGTTGTGAATCTCACGTCCCTTGTCGGTGAGACTGATGCGCACCGAGCGGCGGTCGATGCGCGAGCGCACATGATGCAGATAGCCCATCTCGACGAGCTTCTTCACGTTGTACGACACATTCGAGCCGAGATAATAGCCGCGAGTGCGCAGTTCCCCGGCGGTCAATTCCTTGTCACCAATGTTATATAGCAGCAGCGCCTGCACAGCATTGATGTCCGAGCGGCCGCGTCGGTCGAATTCATCCTTGATCACATCGAGAAGCCGGCGATGCAGCCGCTCGACCATGGTCAAAGCTTCGAGGTAAACGGGCCGAATCGTAGCAAACCGTTCGGCCCGCGATGACGCTTCTTCCTTTTTCGCAAGATTGTTCATCATGCACCTATCTGTCCACCTGCCTCGGCCGAGGTTCTTTTCGGTCCGCTTGTGCAATGGACTATAGCCGCTTCCCCTGAATACGCCTCTAAAAATCAATATGAATGCGAAGTTTCCTGTTTCTGGTAAAGTACAGCTGAATCATAACCTTCGTTCACTATGAAAATGTGTTGACCATGGGCGCCCTTCGACGCTTCCCGTGCGTCGCTGAGCCGCGCAAAAGCCGGAAAAACATCGGCCTCGAGAGGATCCTACGCGCCCGGCCCAGATGCTCAGTAGCGCTCGCGGCTCGCGATCCACCGCAGCAGAAAGTAAGCGAGGATGAGTGTCAAATTGAGCGCGGCGGTGAAAGAATTGACGAAGCTGCCGCGCGATCCCATCAGCGGCGTCAAGGATTCGGTCGCGGCGCACACCAGCCACAGCGCCCCGCCCCAGGGCGCGGCGAGCCAGAGCCCGACCGCCGCCACCAAATCGGCGGCCGCGAACACCACCATGCTGCTCTTGAGCGCTTGCGGCAACATTTCGAAGTCGCCGAAGCTGCGGGTGACGCCGAGCAGCACGGCCCAGTGGAACAGGCCCTTCGCGAGCCAGACCCAGCACATCGTGCGCATGAACCAGGTCAGCGCCGCCGACCAGCGCGGCTTGCGCAGCATTTCGAACAGCCCGGGCTCCGCCGGATGCGGGCCGACGTCGATGATCTCCGTCTCGCCGTCGCGACTCTGGCGCATCACGTACCGCACGTCGACGGCCTCCTAGAAATCGAGCTCCTCGGATTCGGGAAGCGGAGCGAAATAGGCATCGATCTGCGCCCGCGGCAAGGATTCGCCGGCGCCGGGGCGCCAATGCGGCTGATTGTCTTTGTCGATGATGATAGCGCGCACGCCCTCGTAGAAGTCGTGGCCGCGTGCGACGCGCGACACGATGCGGAACTCGACCGCGATCGCCGCCTCGAATTCGAGCCCGCCGCCGATACGCATCTGCTCCAGCGCTATTGCCTGCGACGTCGGCGACTTCTTGGCGAGCGCGTCGCGAGCCTCGGCCGCGAGCTCCGAGCCGCCCGCCGCCGCCGCCGCGACCTGGCGACCGATCTCATCCGCATCATAGCCGGCGAACGCCTTTTCGATCCACTCGGCTTCGGCCCATATCCGCGAGGGCGGCGGCGGGGCCGCAAAACGCGCCAGAACCGCCCCGACATCGACTGCGTCCCCCAGCGCCGCAGCCAGCTCGGAAAATCTCGAGCTCGGCGTATAGGAGGTCGCGAGCCCGAGCGCCGCCATGTCGCCGGCTCGGGCGCTGAGCCCGGTCAGCGCCAGAAACACCCCGAGCCGGCGCGGCAGCCGCGGCAGAAAATAGGTGCCGCCGACATCGGGGAACAATCCGACGCCGACCTCGGGCATCGCGAACACCGCGCGGTCGCCGGCCACGCGGTAGGCGCCGTGCATCGAAACCCCGACGCCGCCGCCCATCACGATGCCGTCGATGAGCGCGACGAACGGTTTCGAGAAGCGCTTTATGCGCCGGTCGAGCACGTATTCCTCGCGCCAGAACGCGAGCTGCGCGGCATGGTCGCCGGCGCGTCCGCGTTCGTATAGCCAGCGGATGTCGCCGCCGGCGCAGAACGCCCGCTCGCCGGCGCCCTCGATGACGACATGGGCGATCCTGTCGTCGCGCTCGAACCCGTCGAGCGCGGCAGAAATCTCGCGCACCATCGCCAGCGTCAGCGCGTTGAGCGCGCGCGGCCGGTTCAGGGTGATCCAGCCGGCGCACCCGCGCCGCTGAATCCTCGTTTCCGGTTCGGCGTTCACGTCAGTCGAGCTCAGCGCCTCAGCCGAGCCCGGCCAGGACTTCATCGAGGCTGGCGGCGACCTCGGCGATGCTCGCCATGCCGTCGACGTCGTGCAGAAGGCCCTTGTCCCGATAGTGGGGCGTCACCGCCGCGGTGTCGCGGAAATAACCGGCCAGCCGAGTCTTGAATACTTCGGGATCGTCGTCCTTGCGCACAGGCCGGCCGGCGGCTTTCGCCTCGGCGGCGCGATTGACGATGCGGCCCAACAGCTTTTCGGCATCTACCTTCAGCTCGATCGCGGCGTCGAGCTTCAGGCCCCTGGCGGCGAGCATGGCGTCGAGCGCCACGGCCTGCGCGACGGTGCGCGGGAAGCCGTCGAGGATGAAGCCTTTCTCGGCATCGGGCTCGCCGATGCGGTCGTTGATGATCCCGACCACGATCTCGTCGGAGACCAGCGCGCCCGATTCCATCACCGCCTTGGCCTTCAACCCGATCGGAGTGCTGGCCGCCACCGCGGCGCGCAGCATGTCGCCCGTGGAGAGCTGAGGAATGCCATGCTTCTCGGTGAGCCTCGTGGCCTGCGTTCCCTTACCGGCGCCCGGCGGTCCGAGCAGTATCAACCTCATTTCCTTCTCCCTCTCAGCTTGGCCTTACGGATAAGGCTCTCGTATTGGTGGGCCTGCAGATGGCCGTGGATCTGCGCCACGGTGTCCATGGTCACGTTGACGACGATCAACAGCGAGGTGCCGCCGAAGTAGAACGGCACGGAAGCATAGGAAATCAGCAGCTCCGGCAGCAGGCAGATCAGCGCGAGATAGAGCGCGCCGAGCACGGTGATGCGGGTGAGGATCGCGTCGATGTATTGCGCGGTGCGCTCGCCGGGGCGCACGCCGGGCACGAAGCCGCCGTGCTTCTTCAGATTGTCCGCTGTCTCCACAGGATTGAACACCGTCGCCGTATAGAAGAAGGCGAAGAACACGATCAGCGCGATGTAGAGAATGAAGTAGAGCGGGCTGCCGCGCCCGAGCAGCGTGGTCACGATCGACAGCAAGCCTGTCGTCGCCGTCCCTTGCGCGAAGTTGGCGGCGGTCGTCGGCAGCAGCAGCAACGAGGAGGCGAAAATCGGCGGAATGACGCCCGAGGTGTTGAGTTTCAAAGGCAGGAACGAGCTCTGACCCTCGTAGACCTTGTTGCCGACCTGACGGCGCGGGTAGGTGATCGGCACTCGGCGCTGCGCGCGCTCCATGAACACGATGAAGCCGATGACGACGAAGGCCATCACCAACACCGTGAGCACCAGGCCCGTCGAGATCGACCCCTGCCGCCCGAGTTCGAACAATTGCACCACCGCTTGCGGCAGCCGCGCCACGATGCCGGCGAAGATGATGAGCGACGAGCCGTTGCCGACGCCGCGGGTGGTGATCTGCTCGCCGAGCCACACCAGGAACATCGTGCCGCCGGTCAACGTGATCACCGTCGAAATCTGGAACAGCACGCCGGGATTGGCGACGACGCCGGCGCGTCCTTGCAGGCCGATCGCGATGCCGTAGGCCTGGAACATGGCCAGCAGCACGGTCAGATAGCGCGTATATTGATTGAGGACCTTGCGGCCCTGCTCGCCTTCCTTTTTGATCTTCTCCAGCTCGGGGATCACCGAGCTCAAAAGCTGGATGATGATCGAAGCCGAGATGTAGGGCATGATGTTCAGCGCGAACACCGCCATGCGCTGAACGGCGCCGCCCGAGAACATGTTGAACATGTCGAGCACGCCCTGGCTGTGGCCGGTGAACGTTTTCTCGAACACCGTCGGATCGACGCCAGGCAGCGGGATGTAAGTGCCGAGCCGAAAGACGATGAGCGCGCCGAGGGTGAACCAGATGCGCTTCTGCAGCTCTTCGGCCTTGCCGAATGCGGACCAGTTGATGCTCGCCCTTAGCTGTTCGGCCGCCGATGCCATCGATGCGCTCCGTTTCTGTTCGTCAGGCGCCGCCGCGCCCGTCGCGGCTAGCTGTCAGCCAGCCCCTGGACGCAGTACGAACGGCGCTCCCTGGAGGCGCGCCGTTCGCGACATATGGCCTCGCCGGACGCAATTGTCATCCCTGCCGCGCCCGCATCACGCCGCCGGCGCGGCCTCGGGCGCGAGCGTCCTGACGCTGCCGCCGGCCTTTTCGATCTGAGCGACGGCGCTCTTGGAGGCGCCGTAGACTTCGAACGCAGCCCTGGCCGTCAGCTCGCCGTTGCCGAGAATCTTGACGCCGTCGCGCGCGCGCGACACCACGCCGGCGGCGATCAGCGCCTCGACCGTGATCGGCTGGGAAGCGTCGAGCTTGCCGGCGTCGATCGCGCTCTGCACGCGGCCGAGATTGACCTCGTTGAGGTCGAGCGGCGCGGGCGGGTTGAAGCCGCGCTTGGGCAGACGCCGATGCAGCGGCATCTGGCCGCCCTCGAAGCCTTTTATGCGCACGCCCGAACGCGCGGTCTGGCCCTTGCCGCCGCGGCCCGCCTGCTTGCCCTTGCCCGAGCCGATGCCGCGGCCGACGCGCATGCGGGCCTTCGTCGAGCCCTCGTTGTCCTTGATGCCGTTGAGTTTCATTGTGCGATCCTCACTGGCCCTCGACGACGCGCACGAGATGCGCGACCTTCTTGATCATGCCGCGATTCGCTGGCGTATCCTCGAGGGTGGCGCGGCGGCCGATGCGATCGAGGCCGAGCCCCCTCAGCGTCTCGCGCTGCGGGCCCGGGCGGCCGATCGGGCTGCCCACCTGGACGACGGTGATGGCGCCTTCTTTGTTGCTCATGACTGACCTCCCGATCACGAATCGGCCGCGTCGGCGTCGACGCCGACGCGGCGCGCCTGCAGCGTCGATACCTTGAGGCCGCGGCGCTGGGCGACCGATCGCGGCGAATCCTCGTTCGCGAGCGCGGCGAAAGTGGCGCGGATCATGTTGTAGGGGTTCGACGAGCCCTGGCTCTTGGCGACGACGTCGGAGACGCCGAGCGACTCGAAAACGGCGCGCATCGGACCGCCGGCGATGATGCCGGTGCCCGCCGGCGCCGCGCGCAGGATCACCCGGCCCGAGCCGTGGCGGCCGATCACGTCGTGATGCAGCGTACGGCCTTCGCGCAACGGCACGCGCACGATGCCGCGCTTGGCGGCTTCCGTCGCCTTGCGGATCGCTTCCGGCACTTCGCGCGCCTTGCCGTGGCCGAAGCCGACGCGGCCCTTCTGATCGCCGACGACGACCAGCGCGGCGAAACCGAACCGCCGGCCGCCCTTCACCACCTTGGCGACGCGGTTGATGTGCACGAGGCGGTCGACGAACTCGCTGTCGCGCTCCTCTTTATGATGATCGCGGCCGCGGCCGCCTTCTCCATCACGAGCCATGTTCTCACTTGCCTCACTTGCGCGGCGCCTGCTGACAAGGCCGCCGCTCGCTTGGGTTCCAGGGATCAGAACTCGAGGCCGCCCTCGCGCGCGCCCTCGGCGAGCGCCTTCACGCGCCCGTGGTACATGTAGCCGCCGCGGTCGAACACGACCTTGTCGACGCCCGCTCGTCTGGCCCGCTCGGCGAGCTCCTTGCCGACGCGGCGCGCCGCCTCGACATTGGCGCCGCTCTTCAGCTCTTCGCGCAGCGCCTTCTCGAGCGACGAGGCGGCGGCGAGCGTCACCCCCTTCTCGTCGTCGATCACTTGCGCATAAATCTGCGCCGAGGAGCGGAACACGGAAAGCCGCGGACGGCCGCCCGCGTTGGCGCGCAGCGCGCGTCGCACGCGGGCCTTGCGCCGTTCGGTGGAGGAGTTGGACTTGGCCATGGCGCTTACTTCTTCTTGCCTTCCTTGCGGAAGATGAACTCGCCGACGTATTTGACGCCCTTGCCCTTGTAAGGCTCGGGGCTGCGGAAGGCGCGGATTTCCGCCGCGACCTGGCCGACCTGGCGCTTGTCGATGCCCGCCACCGTGATCTCCGTAGGCTTCGGCGTGGTCACCGTGATGCCTGCCGGAATCGGAAAGATCACGTCGTGGCTGTAGCCGAGCGACAGCTGCAGGTTCTTGCCCGCCATCGCCGCCTTGTAGCCGACGCCGTTGATCTCGAGCTTCTTCTCGAACCCCTTGGTCACGCCGGTGACGAGGTTCTGCACCTGCGCCCGCGCCGTGCCCCACATGGCGCGGGACCTTTTGTCCTCGCCATGCGGCGCGACGTGGACCACGTTGCCCTCGAGGGTCACGGAGACCTCGTCGGGCGCGGTGAAATTCAACTCGCCCTTTGCGCCCTTGACCACGATTTTCTGGCCCTCCAGCTTCGCGGTCACGCCGGCGGGGATGGGAACGGGCTTCTTGCCGATACGAGACATGGATCGAATTCCTGCTTCGGCCGTCAGAACACGGTGCACAGCACTTCGCCGCCCACGTGCGCTTCGAGCGCCGCATGGTCGGCCATCACGCCCTTCGGCGTCGACAGGATCGACACGCCCAGGCCGTTGGCCACGCGCGGCGCCGACTGCACGTTGACGTAGACGCGGCGGCCCGGCTTCGACACCCGCTCGAGCTTGCGGATCACTGGCTGGTTGTCGAAATATTTGAGCTCGATCTCGAACTCGGTGCGGCCATTGCCATAGTCCGTCGTCGAGTAACCGCGGATGAAGCCCTCGGCTGCCAGCACGTCGAGCACTTTTCCGCGCAAACTCGAACCTGGAGTCGACACTTTCGTGCGCCGGCGCATCTGCGCGTTGCGGATGCGGGTGAGCATATCGCCTAGCGGATCGTTGACTGCCATCGCTCGACGCCCCTCACCAGCTCGACTTCACGAGGCCCGGGATCAGGCCTTTGTTGCCTAGTTCGCGCAGCGCGATGCGGCTCATCTTCATCTTGCGGTAGAAACTGCGCGGACGACCCGTCACTTCGCAACGATTGCGGATGCGCACCCTGGCGCCGTTGCGCGGCAACTCGGCGAGCTTCAACCGCGCCTCGAAGCGCTGCTCCATCGCGAGCTCTTCGTTGTTGGCGACGTCGATGAGACGCTGGCGCCGGGCCGCGAACTTCTTCACCAGCCGCATCTTGCGCTGGTTATTCTCCACTGCGCTCTTCTTTGCCATTCGAGGACTCCATTTTCCGCGTCTGAGCTTTTTGGGCTCACTGCCGGAACGGGAAGTTGAAGGCGCGCAGCAAAGCCCGCGCCTCGTTATCGCTCTTGGCGGTGGTGCACACGACGATGTCGAGGCCCAGCATCGCTTCCGCCTTGTCGTAGTCGATCTCGGGAAAGATGATGTGCTCCTTGACGCCGAGCGCGTAATTGCCTCGTCCGTCGAAGGATTTCGGATCTAACCCGCGGAAGTCCCTCACCCGGGGCAGCGCGATCGTGACCAGCCGGTCCAGGAACTCGTACATGCGCGTCCTGCGCAGCGTCACCTTGGCGCCGATCGGCATGTTCTCGCGCACCTTGAAGGTCGAGATCGCTTTGCGCGCGCGAGTGATCACAGGCTTCTGACCGGCGATCAGGGCGAGGTCGTTGGCCGCGGATGTCGCCTTCTTGGTGTCGTTGACCGCTTCGCCCACGCCCATGTTGAGCACGATCTTCTCGAGTCTGGGCACTTCCATCGGGTTCTTGTAGCCGAATTCCTGCACCAGTTTGGGCACGATCTCCCGCTCGTAGACCGTCTTCAGCCGCGCGGCATAATCCTTCGGCGGCGCCGCGACCTTGCCGGCCGCGACGACCTGACCCTCGCCCTTGCCCTTGGCGGCCGCCTCCGGCTTGCCGCCCTTGGCCGGCGCGGCGCCCTTGTCGCCCTTGGCCGGGGGGGCGCCCTTGTCGGCCTTGTCGCCCTTCGCGGGCTTGGCGGCCTTGTCTTTGTCTTTAGCCTCAGCCATCGATCAAATCTCCGGAACGCTTGGCGAAGCGGACCTTGCGGCCGTCTTCGAGAACCTTGAACCCGACGCGCGTCGGCTTGCCGTCCTTGGGATCGGCGATCGCGAGGTTCGAGAGGTCGATCGGCGCCTCCTTGTTGAGGATGCCGCCCTCGCGCTGCTGGGTCGGTTTGGTGTGGCGCTTGACCAGGTTGACGCCGGCGACGATCGCCCGGCCCTCGCGCGGCATCACCTGGGTCACCTGGCCCTTGCGGCCCTTGTCGCGTCCGGCCAGAACGACGACGTTGTCGCCTCTCTTGATCTTGGCCGCCATCACAGCACCTCCGGCGCCAGCGAAATGATCTTGACGTGGTTCTTGGCGCGCAGTTCGCGCGGCACGGGCCCGAAGATGCGGGTGCCGACCGGCTCGGACTGGTTGTTGATGAGCACGGCGGCGTTGGAATCGAAGCGGATCACCGAACCGTCGGCACGGCGGATGTCCTTGGCGGTGCGCACCACGACCGCCTTCATCACGTCGCCCTTCTTGACGCGGCCGCGCGGAATCGCCTATTTGATCGACACGACGATGATGTCGCCGATCGAGGCGTAGCGGCGCTTGGAGCCGCCCAGCACCTTGATGCACATCACGCGGCGCGCGCCGGAATTGTCGGCGACCTCGAGGTTGGTCTGCATCTGTATCATGGCAAGAACGCCTTTCTGATCAGAGAGGTTTCCGGCCGCTCGCGAGCCGGACTGCTTCTGAAGGAGGAATACCGCCTCCGGAGGGAACGCGCGCGTCGGCCGCCTCAGGCGCCGGCGTCTTCGAGCACCCGCCAGCGCTTGAGCTTGGAGATCGGCCGCGTCTCTTCGATCGACACGGTGTCGCCGACCTTGTGAGTCTTGGTCTCGCAGTGCGCGTGAAAGTTCTTCGACTTGCGGACGGTCTTCTTCAGCAGCGGGTGCGTGAAACGACGCTCGACCCGGACGACCAGGGTCTTTTCCTGCTTGTCGCTGACGACGACGCCCTGGAGAATGCGCTTCGGCATCGTGTTACCCTCAACCCTTGGTCTGTTCGGCGCGCTTGCGCGCCGCGATGGTCTTGATGCGGGCGATGTCGCGGCGCACGACGCGCACCCGCGCCGTGTCCTGCAACTGGCCGCTCGCCTTCTGAAAGCGCAGGTTGAACTGCTCCTTCTTGAGCTGCAGCGCCTCGTCGTCGAGCTGATCGAGCGTCATCACTTTGATGTCGGAGAGACGGGACTTGGATTTCATCTCTGACCTCACTCGGCGATGCGCTGCACGAAGCGCGTCTTGATCGGCAGCTTCGCCGCCGCGAGCTGAAAGGCTTCGCGCGCGAGATCCTCGGGCACGCCGTCGATCTCGAACATGATGCGGCCCGGGGCGACGCGGGTGACCCACAGCTCGGGCGCGCCCTTGCCCTTGCCCATGCGCACTTCGATCGGCTTCTTCGACACCGGCACGTCGGGGAATACGCGGATCCAGACGCGGCCCGCGCGCTTCATGTGACGGGTCAGCGCGCGCCGGGCGGCCTCGATCTGACGCGCAGAGACGCGTTCCGGCTCCAGCGCCTTCAGGCCGTATTCGCCGAAATTGAGCAAGAAGCCGCCCTTCGCATTGCCGTGAATGCGGCCCTTGAACGCCTTGCGGAACCTGGTTCGCTTGGGTTGCATCATGGTCGTGGACCTTCAAATCGGGATCGGGATCACGCCGAGTCGTGGGTGCGATCGCGATCGCGTCCGCGATCGCCGCGCTCGCCGCGTTCGGAGCGCTCGCGGCGCGGACGGTGCGTGGTGGAGTGATCGGGCTCGTGGGCGCGCTTGTCCTGCGCCATCGGATCGTGCTCGAGGATCTCGCCCTTGAAGATCCAAACCTTGATGCCGCACGTGCCGTAGGCGGTGTGCGCGGTGGCGACGCCGTAATCGACGTCCGCGCGCAGCGTGTGCAAGGGCACGCGGCCTTCGCGATACCATTCGAGACGGGCGATTTCCGCGCCGCCGAGCCGACCCGAGCAGTTGATGCGGATGCCCTCGGCGCCCAGACGCATCGCCGACTGCACGGCGCGCTTCATCGCGCGGCGGAAGGCGACGCGGCGCTCGAGCTGCTGGGCGATCGATTCGGCGACCAGCGTCGCATCGACCTCGGGCTTGCGCACCTCGACGATGTTGATCGCGACTTCCGACTTGGTGAGCTTGCCCACCTGCTTGCGCAATTTATCGATGTCGGCGCCCTTCTTGCCGATCACGACGCCCGGACGCGCGCAATGGATGTTGACGCGGCACTTCTTGTGCGGGCGCTCGATCACCACCTTGGAGATGGCCGCCTGCTTGAGGCCATCCATCAACGTCTCGCGGATCTTCATGTCCTCGTGCAGCAGCTTGCCGTATTCGCCCTTGGTGGCGAACCAGCGCGAGTCCCAGGTCCGGTTGATGCCGAGGCGCAGACCGATCGGATTGATTTTCTGACCCATCGTCCCCTCCTCAAGCCGCTTCGGCGGCCGGCGCGACCTCGCGCACGACAATCGTGATGTTCGAAAACGGCTTCAGGATCTTGCCCGCGCGACCTCTCGCGCGCGGCGAGAAGCGCTTCATCACCATGTCCTTGCCGACCCAGGCCTCGACGACCACGAGGTCGTCGACGTCGAGTTCGTGGTTGTTTTCGGCATTGGCGATCGCCGACTCCAGGGCCTTCTTGACCTCGTGCGAGATCCGCTTGTTGGAGAACTCGAGGTCGGCGAGCGCGCGCGCCACCTTCTTGCCGCGGATCAACTGCGCGAGCAGATTGAGCTTCTGCGGCGAGACGCGCAGCATGCGGATCGTCGCCTTGGCTTCGTTGTCGGCGAGCCGACGGGGATTGGCGGATTTGGACATGGCGGCTTACTTCTTCGCCTTCTTGTCGGCTGAGTGGCCGTGGAACGTGCGGGTCGGCGCGAATTCGCCGAGCTTGTGGCCGATCATCTCTTCCGACACCATCACGGGAACGTGCTTGTGGCCGTTGTAGACGCCGAAGGTGAGGCCGACGAACTGCGGCAGGATGGTCGACCGGCGCGACCAGGTCCTGATCACGTCCGACCGGCCGGAGCCTCGCGCCGTGTCCGCCTTCTTCAACAGATAGCCGTCGACGAACGGCCCTTTCCAAATCGAGCGCGTCATGGCGATCAGCCCTTCTTCTTGCGCACGTGCCGCGAGGCGACGATGAACTTGTCGGTCGCCTTGTTGCTGCGGGTCTTCTTACCCTTGGTCGGCTTGCCCCACGGGGTGACCGGATGACGGCCGCCCGACGTCTTGCCTTCGCCGCCGCCGTGCGGATGATCGACCGGGTTCATGGTGACGCCGCGATTGTGCGGGCGCCGGCCGAGCCAGCGGTTGCGTCCCGCCTTGCCGAGCGAGGCGTTCATGTGGTCGGGGTTCGACACCGCGCCCACCGTCGCGAAGCACTGGCCATGCACCAGGCGCTGCTCGCCGGAGTTGAGGCGCAGCGAGACGTAGCCCTGGTCGCGGCCGACGATCTGCGCGTACGAGCCCGCGGAGCGGGCGATCGCGCCGCCGCGGCCGATCTTGAGCTCGACATTGTGGACGATGGCGCCGACCGGGATGCTCGCCAGCGGCATCGCATTGCCGGGCTTGACGTCGACGGCCATGCCCGACACCACCTCGTCGCCGACGCTGAGCCGCTGCGGCGCGAGGATGTAGGACTGCTCGCCGTCCCTGTACTCGATCAGCGCAATGAACGCGGTGCGGTTCGGATCGTACTCCAAACGCAACACCTTCGCCGGCTGATCGAGTTTGCGGCGCTTGAAGTCGACCAGACGATAGGTCTGCTTGTGGCCGCCGCCGCGGAAGCGCACGGTGACGCGGCCGGCGTTGTTGCGCCCGCCCTTCTCCGCCTTGCCGACCGTCAGCGCCTTGACGGGCTTGCCCTTGTAGAGATCGCTGCGATCGACGATCGCGAGCTGGCGAAGCCCCGGCGTCGCTGGTTTGTAGGTCTTGAGCGCCATGGTCTACCGTTCCTCAAACGCCGCTGGTGACGTCGATGCGATAGCCGTCCGCGAGCGTGACGACCGCCTTCTTGACGTCCTGCTGGCGCCCGCGGACCCCGCGGAACGCCTTGGCCTTGCCCTTGCGCACGAGCGTGTTGACGTTGGTCACCTTGACGTCGAACAGCGTCTCGATCGCCGCCTTGATCTGCGGCTTCGTCGCATCCCGCCGCACCTTGAACACGAATTGATTGTTGTCCGACGCGATCGTCGCCTTCTCCGTGATCACGGGCGCGACGACGAGGTCGTAATGGCGCGCATCCTTCATCATTTGAACCGCGCCTCCAGCGCTTCGATCGCCGCCTTGGTCAGCACCAGCTTGCCGCGGCGCATGATGTCGTAGACGTTGGCGCCCTGCGCGGGCAGCAGGTCGATGTTGGGCAGATTGCGCGCGGCGGCCGCAAACTTCTGATCGACCTCGGCGCCGTCGATGATGAGCGCGTTGCCGAGCTCCGCCTTGGCGAACGCGGCGCGCAACACCCTGGTCTTGCCCTCTTCGAGCGCCGCCTTGTCCCAGACGATGAGCTCGCCGGCGCGGACCTTGGCCGAGAGCGCATGGCGCAACGCCAGCGCCCGCACCTTCTTGGGCAGGTCGTGCTCGTGGCTACGCGCTACCGGACCGTGGGCCTTGCCGCCGCCGCGAAACTGGGGAACGCGCGCGGAGCCGTGGCGGGCGCCGCCGGTGCCCTTCTGCTTGTACATCTTCTTGCCCGTGCGGTTGATGTCCGCGCGGCCGAGCGCCACGTGGTCGCCGGACTGGCGCTTGGCGAGTTGCCAGCGCACCATGCGCTGGATGAGGTCGGCGCGAGGCTCGAGCCCGAACACTTCGTCATCGAGTTCGAGCGACCCCGCGGCCGCTCCTTCGATCGACGTGACGTCGAATTTCATGGCCGTCAGGCTCCCTCGGTCTCTGTTGCGGCGGCGGCGGCGGCGCGCTCGCGGAACTTGCCCGGCACGGGCGCATCGGCCGGCAGCGGCTTCTTCACCGCGTCGCGAACCTGGATCCAGCCGCCGGCATGGCCCGGCACCGAACCCTCGACCAGGAGAAGGCCGCGGTCGACGTCGGTGGAAACGACGCGCAGATTCTGCGTCGTCACCTGCTCGACGCCCATGTGGCCCGCCATCTTCTTGTTCTTCCAGGTCTTGCCAGGGTCCTGGCGGCCGCCGGTCGAACCATGCGAACGGTGCGAGACCGACACGCCGTGCGTCGCGCGCAGGCCGTGGAAGTTCCAGCGCTTCATCGGACCGGCGAAGCCCTTGCCGATCGTCACACCGGTGACATCGACATATTGTCCAATCGCGAAATGATCGGCGGTGATTTCGGCCCCCACAGGAAGCATCTTGTCTTCCGCGACGCGGAATTCGGCGAGCCTCATCTTCGGCTCGACCTCGGCGACGGCGAATCGCCCGCGCTCGGCCTTGGAGACGTTCTTGACCTTGGCGCGGCCGGCGCCGACCTGAAGCGCGGTGTAACCGTTCTTCTCCATCGTGCGATGCGCGACGACCTGGCAGCCCTCGAGCGAGAGCACCGTGACCGGCACGTGATCGCCCGCGTCGGTGAAAATGCGGGTCATGCCCAGCTTCTTTGCGATGATGCCTGAACGCATGGCGTTATTCCTATGTGAGCGCATTCGCCGCGGAAGAGGCGCTCGCCAACTTCAAACCTCAGAGCTTGATCTCGACGTCGACGCCGGCCGCCAGATCGAGCTTCATCAGTGCGTCGACCGTCTGCGGCGTGGGATCGACGATGTCGAGAACGCGCTTGTGGGTGCGAATTTCGAACTGCTCGCGCGACTTCTTGTCGACATGCGGCGAGCGGTTCACGGTGAATTTCTCGATCCGCGTCGGCAGCGGGATCGGCCCGCGGACCCGCGCGCCGGTGCGCTTGGCCGTCGAGACGATCTCCTTCGTCGAAGCGTCGAGC
>JBKQKS010000282.1:0-3801 GCA_052147395.1 Roseiarcus sp. | reverse complement strand
CCCGGCTCGGGGCAGGCCGGGGTCGGCGCCCCCGGCTACAAGTCGCTGCGCGACACCGCGGTCGACGCCATCGCCGCGACCCGCTGGGTGCCGGCGACCGGCGAGAACCGCATCCGCGGCATGGTCGCCGCCAAGCCCGACTGGGTGATGAGCCGCCAGCGCGCCTGGGGCGTGCCGATCGCGGTGTTCGTCCGGAAGGGCGAGCACACGCCGCTGGTCGACGCGCGCGTCAATCGGCGCATCGGCGACGCCTTCGAGAACGAGGGCGCCGACGCATGGTTCGCCGAAGGCGCCGCGAAACGCTTCCTCGCGCCTGACTACGACCCGGCGCAATTCGAGAAGGTCGACGACGTGCTCGACGTCTGGTTCGACTCCGGCTCGACCCACACTTACGTGCTCGAGGACCCCGAACACTTCCCCGGCCTCGCCGGAATCAAACGCAAGATCGACGGCGGCGCCGACGAGGTGATGTATCTCGAAGGCTCCGACCAGCATCGCGGCTGGTTCCAGTCCTCGCTGCTCGAGAGCTGCGGCACGCGCGGCCGCGCGCCGTTCGACGTCGTGCTGACCCACGGCTTCACGCTCGACGAGAAGGGCCGCAAGATGTCGAAGTCGCTGGGCAACCAGACTTTTCCGCAGGACGTGATCAAGCAGTCCGGCGCCGACATCCTGCGCCTGTGGGTGGCGAGCGTCGACTATTCCGACGACCAGCGCATCGGCCCGGAGATCCTCAAAAGCGTCAGCGACAATTACCGCAAGCTGCGCAATACGCTGCGCTGGATGCTCGGCACGCTCGCCCACTACGACCCGGCTCGAGCCGTGGGCTATGCGCGCATAGAACCGCTCGACCGCCTCATGCTGCACAAGCTCGCCGAGCTCGATGGCGTGGTGCGGCAGGCATACGCGAATTTCGACTATGCCCGCGTCGGCTCCGCGCTGTCGCAGTTCATGAACACCGACCTCTCGGCGTTCTATTTCGACATCCGCAAGGACGCGCTCTACTGCGAGCCGCCGTCGAGCGCCAAGCGTCTGGGCGCGCTGGAGACGATCGAGCATGTTTTTCGCGCGCTCACGGTCTGGCTCGCGCCCGTTCTGGCGTTTACCTGCGAGGAGGCCTGGGCTTCGCGCTATGCGAACGCGCGCTCCGTGCATCTCGAGCTGTTTCCCGCGATTCCCGCCGAATGGCGCGACGACGCGCTGGCGGCGAAGTGGGAAACGATCCGCCGCGTGCGGCTCGCCGTCACCGGTGCGATCGAAATCTCCCGCGCCGCCAAGGAAATCGGCTCGTCACTGGAGGCGCATCCGGTGGTCTATCTCGAGGACGGCAAATTTGCCGAAGCCCTGGCCGGCGTGGATTTCGCCGAGGTCTGCATCGTCAGCGATCTGACGCTGGCGACGGCGAGGGCCCCGGAGACCGCGTTCCGCACGCCGGACGCTGCGGGCGTGGCGGTCGTGATCCAGCGCGCCGGCGGCGTCAAATGCGCGCGCTCCTGGCGCTATTTCGATCCGACGACGGCCGATCCCGAATATCCCGATGTCACGCCCCGCGACGCCCAGGCGCTCAGCGAGCTCGCGGCCTTGCACTCGGCATGAGGGCGCGGCTCTTCGGCGCCAGCCTCGCCATCGTCGTCGTCGCGCTCGACCAGGCCGCCAAGCTCGCGGCGTTGCGGGGGCTCGACGACGGCGCGCCGCCGCGGCCGTTCCTGCCGTTCGTCGATCTGAGCCTCAGGCTCAATCCGGGCGTGTCGTTCAGCCTTCTGCCGCAGCGCTCGGCGCTCGGCGTCGCGGGGCTCGTCGCCTTCGCCGCAGCGGCGGCGGCCGTGCTCGGGATTTGGCTGTTTCGCTCGCGCGCGTGGTTGACGGCACTCGGGGTCGGGGCGATCCTCGGCGGCGCCGTGGGCAATGCGATCGACCGCTTCGTCCGCGGCGCGGTGGTCGACTTCCTCGATCTCCACGCCTTGGGGCGGCATTTCTTCGTCTTCAATATCGCGGACGCCGCGATCAATGTCGGCGTCGCGCTCATCATCATCGAGGCGCTATACGGGGCCAAGGGCGAGCGACGTTCGTGACGGGAAGCGCTTGCGGCCATCGAATTGCCGAATTGTCGGGGAACGAGTGCTTCCGCGAATCTCCGGCGAGGGGAGGCGCGCCCTTGGGGGCGCGCGAAGAGGTTTCGGCGATGACGAGAATCATGTCAGCGAATTATACGCGCGCCAGCGTCGTGGGCGCCCTGGCGATCGCGTCGATCGCGGCTTGCGGCGTGCTTCCGGCGCGGGCGGGCGACGACGGCTCGGCGCCGATCTGGGTCGGCATCGGCTCGGTTTTCGGCTTGGGCAATCCCGGCCCGCAGCCGGACATCGATTATCGTGAGCGCAGCAAGCTCGTCGTGCCGCCGAGCGCCGATCTGCCGCCGCCCGGCAAGGCGACGACCGCTGCGGGCTGGCCGGTCGACGAGGAGACCATCCGCCTGCAGAAGGAGAAAGCGGAGGCCGACCACCCCGGCCGCATGCCCGACAGCCGGCATCCGCTGTCGCCGGCGCAGTCGATCTCCTATGTCGAAACCACGGCGACCTCGGGCTATGGGCCCGGCGGCGGGTCCTGCCTGCAGGACGGCAAGCCGATCGCCTGCCCGCAATCGGCCACGAAAGATCCGCAGGCGAAGCCGTCGACTTTCACCTGGAATCCGCTCGCCTGGGTCGGCATCCAGAAGAAGCCCGCGGTCGTGCTCCAGGCGCCGGGGGATCGCGAGGAGCTCACCGATCCGCCCAAGGACCTGCGCGAGCCGGCGGAAGGCGTCGGCGCGAAGGTCGACACCCAGTAACGTCCGTCTCCCGTAGCGATTGTATCGACGCCGACCAAGCGCTATCGAAGCGCGCCGGCGCTTTCGGCCGGCGCGAGTATTTCAGCGCCCCGGACATGTCGTCGACGGATAGCCGCCCGTTTCGGGTCACCTGCACGATCATCACCCTGAACGAAGCCGATCGCGTCGCGCGCGCCATCCTCTCGGTTCGGGGCGTCGTCGACGAGGTGCTGGTCGTCGATTCCGGCTCGCGCGACGGCACGGTCGAGCTCTGCCGGCGGCTCGGCGCGCGCGTCGTCCACAACGACTGGCCGGGCTTCGGCCCACAGAAGCGCTTCGCCGAAGATCAGGCGAGCCACGACTGGATCCTCAACCTCGACGCCGACGAGTGGCTTTCGGAGCCGCTGCGGCGGGAGCTCATCGCGCTCGAGCGAACAACGCCGCCGCCGACGCGGGCGTTCAGGATGCGCCAGCGGCTGGTCTATCCCCGGCGCGAGGCGCCGGCGCCGTTCGCCTCCTATCACAACTATGTCAGGCTCTATAACCGGCGCACGGCGCGGTTCCGCGATTCGCTCGCCCACGACGAGGTGGTGACGAGCGGCGAAGTCGTGCAGCTCCAGGGCGACATGCTGCATCGCTCCTATCGCGACGTCGCCCACGTGATGGTCAAGACGCTGGCCTATTATCAATTGCAGAAGCGCGAGCAGAAGCGGCTCGGCGCCGACCGCTATCTGCGCTTCCTGTTCGAGTTCCCGTTCCAGTTCGTCAAATACTACATCTTCCGCCGCCACATCTTTGGCGGCGCCGATGGCTTCGTTTACGCCGCCGCGATCGCCATGGGCCGTTGGGCGCGGGTGTTCGTGCTGATGGGCTGGTGAGGGCCCTTTCGCAGCGCGGAACGGACGGAATCGAGCCGAAGGCGACGTTGACCGTTCGCGCGATCGAGGAGCGTCGGCGTCCACGCCGACGTTCCGCGTCGAGGCGTCCGCATGGGCGCTGAC
>JBKQKS010000281.1:0-15057 GCA_052147395.1 Roseiarcus sp. | reverse complement strand
CGGGAGAGCGCGGCTGAGCGGCGTCCGTGCTACGAGGGAAGGGCTGATTCGCTTAACGCTCCCCATGTCCCGTTCGCTCGTTTCTTTCGTCACCCCCCACGGCGCTCTCAGGCTCGAAGCGGCCGTCGGCGAGGCCGCGCTCAGCGAGGCCGAGCTCGAAAGCGTCGTCGCCGAGCGGCTCGAGGCGGCGTTTACGCGCGGCGCGGGGCACGGGCTGTTGCAACTCGGGCTCGCCGAGGCCGGCAGCCGGCTCGGGGCCGATCTCGCCTTCTGGCGGGCGCTGGCCCTGCGCTTCGTCGCAGCGGTGTGCAGCGGCGGCGACGCCGCAAACCCGCCCGCCGCCGAGGAGCTGGCGCGGCTCGTCGACGAAGCGCCGCCGATGCGCGGCGGCGAATACCTGACGCCCGGCGTGCTCGCAAACCTCTGGTCGGCGCTCGCCCGCGCGTTCGAGGCCGAACGCGTCGAGAGCGGCCTCGCCGTCGGCGCCTTCCTCGCCGCGCGCGACAGCCGCTGGCGTCTGGTCGGGCGGGTGCATTTCAATCTCGCCGAGAACCGCAAGGACGCCGAGCGGCCGTTCGCCTTCATGGCGACTTATGTCCCCGGCATGGCCGCCCACGGCGCGCTACGCCACGCGCCGCTCGGTGCGGCGTTGCGCGAATATGCCGGCGCCGGCGCCAAGGACGAGCTCCTGAAGCTGTTGGAGCCGGTGAGCCGCGCCAGTGAAAGCTGCCCCTGGCTCCGCGAGATCGTCGACAGCGGCGAAATCTTTCACCCGCTGCGCTGGACGCCGGGCGACGCGATGCGGCTGCTCGACGACGTGGGAGCGCTCGAGCAGGCCGGACTCGTCGTGCGCATGCCGGCGTCGTGGCCTGCGCGGCGGCCGAGCCGGCCCATGGTCGAGGCGACGGTCGGCGCGAAAGCGCCGTCGCGCGTCGGCGCGCAGTCGCTGCTCGACTTCTCCGTCGCCGTGACCCTCGACGGCGAGACGCTGACCGATGAGGAAATCCGCGCTCTCGTCGCTGCGACCGACGGGCTGGCGATGCTGCGCGGCAAATGGGTCGAGGTCGATTCCACGAAGCTGAAAGCGGCGCTCGACCGCTACGCCGAGATCGAACGCCTGGCGCACGAGGAAGGCGTGACGTTCGCCGAGGCGATGCGAATGATCGCCGGCGCCGACATCGGCGGCCGCGACGCCGAGGCCGCGCCCGAAAAAACCTGGGGACAGGTGAAAGCGGGGCAATGGTTCGCCGAGACGCTCGCCGCCTGCCGCAGTCCCGAGGCGCTCGAGGCGGCGCCGCCCGGCGAAAAATTGAAGGCGACGCTTCGGCCCTATCAGGAGACCGGCGTGCGCTGGCTGAAATTCCTCACCCGCCTCGGCCTCGGCGCCTGCCTCGCCGACGACATGGGTCTCGGCAAGACGTTGCAGGTGATCGCGCTCATGCTGACCCGCAGCGGCGGTCCCAGCCTCATCGTCGCTCCAGCGTCGCTGCTCGCCAACTGGGCCTCCGAGGTCGAGCGCTTCGCGCCGTCGCTGAAAACGTTCGTCGCCCATCCCGCCTTCGCGCCCGCCGAGCGGCTGAAGGCGCCCGGGGAAATGCTCGCCGACAGCGATCTCGTGGTGACGAGCTACGGCGCGCTGCTGAGGCTCGATTGGCTCGCCAAAACGCGCTGGCGGCTCGTCGTCATCGACGAAGCGCAGGCGATCAAGAACCCCGACGCCAAGCAGACTCGCGCCGTGAAGGCGCTGAACGCCGAGAGCCGCATCGCGCTCACCGGTACGCCTGTCGAGAACGACCTTCGCGACCTGTGGTCGATCTTCGACTTCCTCAATCCGGGGTTGCTCGGCTCGTCGAAAGCCTTCACGAGTTTCGCCAAACGGCTCGCGGAACGCACGCCGCCTTCCTATGCGCCGCTCAGAAAGTTGGTGGCGCCTTACATCCTCAGGCGCATGAAGACCGACCGCAGCGTCATCGCCGATCTGCCCGACAAGACCGAGGTCAAGGCCTATTGCCATCTCACGCGCAAGCAGGCGGCGCTCTACCAGAAGACGGTGGAGGCGTTCGAGAAGCAGCTCGACAACGTCGACGACGAGATGAGCCGGCGCGGGCTGGTGCTGGCGACGCTGATGCGCCTGAAGCAGATCTGCAATCACGCGTCGCATGGACTCGGCGGCGGCGGCCGCTGGGCGCCCGAGGACAGCGGCAAGTTCGCCCGGCTCGCCGAGATCGCGGCGCCGATCGCCAGCCGGCAGGAAAAGATGCTGGTCTTCACGCAATTCACAGAAATTATCGTGCCGCTGAGCGAGGCGCTCGCGGAGGCGTTCGGCCGCCCCGGGCTGGCGCTCAGCGGCGACACTTCGGTCGGAAAGCGCAAGAAGCTGGTCGAGACGTTCCAGGAGGACGAGCGCGCGCCGTTCTTTGTGTTGTCGCTGAAAGCGGGCGGTTCGGGGCTGACGCTGACGGCGGCTTCGCATGTCGTGCATTTCGACCGCTGGTGGAACCCGGCGGTCGAGAACCAGGCGACCGACCGCGCCTTCCGCATCGGACAGAAGCGCAATGTGCTGGTGCACAAATTCGTCTGCCGTGGCACTATCGAGGAACGAATCGACGAGTTGATCGAATCGAAGCGGCGGATGGCCGAGGAATTGTTGTCGGGCGGCGGCGAGGTCAAGCTGACCGAGCTCGGCGACCGCGAGCTGATGGACCTCGTCCGCCTCGATATCGACGCCGCGACGAAGGAGGTGTCATGAGCTTCTGGGGTTTCAAGCCTTACGTGCCCGTCGCCAAGCGCCGCGCCAACGCTCTGAAGGAAGCCGAAAAGCTGAAGAAGAAGGGGCGCGCCGTCTCGCCGGTCGTCATCGAGGGCCGCGAGATCGCCGAGAGCTTCTGGGGCAAGGCGTGGTGCGACAATCTCGAGCGCTATTCCGATTACGAGAACCGGTTGCCGCGCGGGCGCACCTACGTGCGCAACGGTTCGGTCATCGACTTGCAGATGGAACGCGGCAAGGTCGAGGCGCTGGTGAGCGGCTCCGAAATCTACAAGGTGAAGATCGACATCGCGGTCGCGGCGCCGGCGCGCTGGAAGGCGATCTGCGCCGATTGCGCCGGTTCGGTGGGCTCGATCGTCGAGCTGTTGCAGGGCAAATTGTCGAAGCACGTGATGGAGCGCGTTTGCCGCGAGGGCGACGGCCTGTTCCCGGCGCCCAAAGAAATCAAAATGTCGTGCTCGTGCCCGGACTGGGCGGGCATGTGCAAGCATGTCGCGGCGACACTCTACGGCGTCGGGGCGCGGCTCGATTCCGATCCCGACCTCATGTTCACACTGCGCGGGGTGAACCGCAGCGAACTGGTCTCGACCGGGGCCGACGTGTCGATCACCGAGGCGGCGGCGGCGAGTGAGCGCGTGCTGGTCGACGACGACATGGCGGCGCTGTTCGGCCTCGAGATCGAGGCGCCCGCCGCGCCTTCCGGGCGCCGCTCGAAGCCTGCGGCCGAAGCGGGCGAGAAACCGGCGGCGAAGGCGGCCCCCGCGCAGGCGCTGAGGCCCGCGGCCAGAGCGGAAAAGACGGAAGGCGTCTCGGCGATCGCATCCGCGCCGGGCGCCAAGGCTGCAGAGTCTGCGCGCGCGCGGCCTGCCGTCATTGCGGAGCGCGTGGGCCGTTCGAAAGTCGAACCCGACCGTAGGGAAAGCCCAGCCTCCGCCACGGTGAAGCCGGAAGCGGGGAGCGCCAAGCCCGCCGCTCCGACCCGCGGCCGAATGGCCTCGACAAAGGCCGGCGTCGGCGAAAAGCCTTCGGCGGCGCGGACGCGCGCGGGCAAATGGATCGGCGCGCGCAAGGCCAACTCGCATTAGCCGCGTCGGCGCAGCGCGCGGCGGGGCGCGGCGCCCGTCCCGCCGCGGGCCGCTTTTTTCGCTGCGCCGACGAGCCCGAATGTATTAGAGGAAAGCCGATAGCCGCCGGGAAAAGCGTGAGGGAGTTCTCATGTCCAGTCTAGACGACGCGCTGGCGACGATCGACGCCAACCAGAGCGCGGCGCTGGAGCGGCTCCTGAGCTTCGTCGCCATTCCCTCGGTCTCGGCGTCCCCGGACCATTTCGGCGATTGCGAACGCGCCGCCGACTGGCTGGTCGCCGAACTGCAGGCGCTCGGCTTCGAGGCGCGCACGCAGTCGACGCCGGGGCGTCCGATGGTGATGGGCTCGGCCAAGGCCAAAATGCGCGATGCGCCGCACGCCCTGTTCTACGGCCATTACGATGTGCAGCCGGCCGATCCGCTGGAGCTGTGGACGACGCCGCCTTTCGAGGCGCGCCTCGAGTCCGGGCCGAACGGTCGGCGCATCGTCGGCCGCGGCGCAGCGGACGACAAGGGCCAGCTGATGACCTTCCTCGAGGCCTGCCGCGCCTTCCGAGAGAACGGCGGGCTGCCGTGCAACGTGTCGGTGCTGTTCGAAGGCGAGGAGGAGACCGGCTCGCCATCGCTGCCCGGCTTCCTGGCGAGCCACGCCAAGGCGCTGAAAGCCGATCTGCTGTTGGTTTGCGACACCAACATGTGGGACGCCCGAACGCCGGCGATTACCACGATGCTGCGCGGGCTGGTGATGGAGGAGGTGACGCTGAGGGGCGCCAGCCGCGACCTGCATTCCGGCCTCTACGGCGGCGCGGCGATCAATCCGATTCGCGTGCTCGCCCGCATCCTGGCGGATTTGCACGACGCCAGCGGCGCCGTAACGCTGCCGGGGTTCTACGACGGGGTGGAGGAACTGCCCGAGGAGGTCGCGGCGCAATGGCGCAACCTCGACTTCGACGCCTCGAAATTCCTCGGCGAGGTCGGCCTGTCAATCCCAGCCGGCGAGAAGGGGCGGTCCGCCCTCGAGATGATCTGGTCGCGGCCGACCTCGGACATCAACGGCATTTCCGGCGGCTATGCCGGCGAAGGCGCGAAGACCGTGCTGCCAGCCGAAGCGCGCGCAAAAGTGTCGTTCCGCCTCGTCGGCAAGCAGAACCCGGAACGCATCGCCGAGGCATTCCGCGCCTTCGTCGCGGAACGGCTGCCGGCCGACGTCAGGGCTGAGTTCCAATCGTGGGGCGCGAGCCCCGCCTTCGCGCTGTCGGTGAAAGGCGAAGCGTTGCGGCGCGCCCGCCGCGCGCTCGAGGCCGAATGGGGCCGCCCGCCTGTGCTCGTCGGCTCCGGCGGCTCGATCCCGATCGTCGGCGCCTTCAAGCGCGAGCTCGGCATGGATGCGTTGATGGTGGGTTTCGGGCTCGATGACGACCGCATCCATTCGCCCAACGAGAAATACGACGTGAACTCGTTCCACAAGGGCGCGCGGTCGTGGGCGCGTATCCTCGCGGCGCTCAGCCAGTGAGCGCGCCCGCAGGCGTCGGCTGCGTCGCGGCGATCGCGCGCGACGGCCGCCGGCTCGTCTCGGGCGTACGCGTCCGCCGGCATTGTACTGCAATCTCAGTTAGTTAAATATCGTAATGCTTTCTGTGGTTTGATATGCTGGGGGATGGCTGAGTGGCATATTCTCCTTGCCCTTCGCCGAAAGCGCAATGAGAAAGTCACATGAGAAAGTCACGCAATGTCGGCGCATCGATCGAAGACCGAGGACGCCGAGATCGATCTGTTCACTGTTCCGACGACGATCCGGCCCTTTGAACCGAACGGCGCACCTGAACAGTTCTCCGACTCCGCGGAGCTGTTGATGCCATGGAACCGGGGCGAGATCGTCCCTGTGTGCCGAAAGCCCTGCAGCAGGACCGGCCCGTAGACACAAGGGAATGGCGCTGAGTGTCATCCGGGCGAAAGGCCTCGACGAGGCCGATAGCGTGCTGCTCAATAAATTGGTGTTTCGGATCAGTCAGGCGCTTTCGATCGAGGCGAAACGCGGAAAAAAATCGAGATGCCGGGAAAAAGCAAGGGCGTAAGAACCTGGTTGGCCTTCAATTTTTCCCTTGACTCATGGCACAGAATTCCGTGGTAGTGGCCAGTGATTCGCTGCGCGCGGAATCATCTATGCCGCGGGGCACGCCGAGGGTAGCAAACCGATTGCGCGCTGAAACGGCGCGAGAAGCTGTTGCGCAAAGATATATCACCGCCAGGACTTTCATCCGCACAGCGGGCGTCGTTGCTGTTGTCTACATTATGCGAGGATTTCTCTCGCAGCTTGCTGGCCATGACACGGCGGTAGCCATAAATCTAGCTTTTTTGGGGGATATCAAATTCGTCGCAAACGTAAGCCTCGCGGGGGGCGCCTGTGTGTGGGCCGTCGCAGAGAGAGCACTGAGACATCGTAAAGTCGAAGCTATGCAAGGCCGCATTCGCGAACTTGAAACGTCAATTGATCCCCATCGAACGTCGTCCGGTTTGACACCTAAAGGAAAGACGAACCCGAAGGATATGACGCCATGACAACCGATGCGCTCTTGGCGTTCGTATCTCTTATAGGAATTTTGATGATATTCTATGGGCCTTGGCAGGCGACGTGCACCGATTTTGCGCGGCAGATAATTTTCGAACAGAGAGATAAACTGTTCGACATTGCAAAAGACGGACGTCTCGATTTTTTTTCTGATGAATACAGATCGATACGTCTCGGAATTGAGAGTATAATCAGATTTGCGCATGAGTTGACGCTGCCGAGGCTCATCTACATGTCATTTTTCGTTCGAAAATACACATTTGATGATAGCAATAACATTATTGCAGCAATCGCAGAAATAAAAGATGACAACACGAGAGATGAAGTAGTAACAATTATCGATAGAACGTTTACGGCGATTATATTCATGATGATATTCAAATCATTGATTTGCGTCGTATTGTTGCCGGTAATTCTTATAGCAATTGTTATATCGAAAAATGTTGGCGCCATCGCAATAGAACGAAGAAACTACATAATGGAAACGGGAAAACTAATTCTGCTAGAAGCAGAATGTGGGTAATAGTTCTGGCGTTCCCAGGATTCTTTCCGCCGCCAGCGGACCGGGTGCGCCAGCGCCTCATTGACGATTATCAGATATTGCTCGCCATTGGAGACCGGGCGGTTATCCTCGCGCGACGCCATTTCGTGCCCGTAAGCTGAGAGATACCGGCCCGAAATGTGGTGCTAAATGCCGATTGCGGCGCGCCAGATGCGGCGCCGCCTGCGACGGCTCGGCCTCTGCGTCGAGCCGGCAATGGGGGTCAGCGTCGCGGTGCGCCCCGGCGTAGCCTGAGCCCCGCACGAAAGCGGTGGACAGAGACGCCGCTGAATTGGTACCGCACGCTGCTGGCAGGAGGCGCGATTCCAACCCTTTCGGCGCGTCGGTGCAAAATTGATCGAGACTTCGCTCGAGCTCGAGTGGGCGCTTCGGCGCTGGACTTTGAAGCACATCTGGTACCGAACCCGGCTGCCTCTGCGTCGACGGCGCTGGCGGAAGGAGAACGAGTGCGCGACCGCGGCCTTCGCCAAGGACACTCGAGCGAAAATGACCGCGGGTCCGGCGATCGCGTTCGGCGAGTTCTCCGGCGCGCATGGCCTCGGCCGCGCCGCCGCTTACGATCTCGAACTCGTGCGCGCGCGCCACCAGCGCCTGCAAATCGTCGACATCGGGCCCTTTCGCAAGGACCGCGCCGCGGAGCGCATCGCGCTCGAAGCGCCCCCCGAGAACGTATATTTGCTCTGCCAGCCCGACAATTACGCGACGATTTGCCGCCTCGTCGCCCCCGAGGACATCGCGCGCGCTCATCGTGTCGCCCGCTGGGTCTGGGAGACGCCGCAGTTTCCCGAGCACTGGCGGTTCGCCGAGCGGCTCGTCAACGAAGTCTGGACGCCGTCGGAATTCTGCGCGGGAGCGTTTCGCGCCGCATTGGACGTGACGGTGCGCGTCGTTCCTCATGCCGTGTCCGCGCCGGTGGATCCGGGCATCGACATGCGCGCCCGCCTGAAGGCGCCGGCCGAGGCGTTCCTCGGCGTCGCGATCATGGACATCCAATCCTGTCCGCAACGCAAGAACCCGTGGGCGCACGTGCGCGCCTGGAAGGCCGCGTTCGGCGATGATCCGGGCAAGATTCTCGCAATGAAGCTGCGCGTGGGAAAGCGCACCCGTCTGGTGCTCGACGAGCTTCGCGACCTCATCGGCGGCGCGGGCAATGTGCGGCTCATCAGCGACGAGATGAGCAGCGACGAGATCGCGGCCCTGCATCACGCCGCCGACGTCTATCTGTCGCTGCATCGATCCGAAGGTTTCGGGCTCAACATCTACGAGGCGCTGCTGATCGGCAAACCCGTGGTCGCGACCGACTGGTCGGCCAACGCCGAATACGGTCCGCGCTTCGCAACCTATGCGCCGGTCGCATACACCCTCGAGCCCTATCGGGACTGGCTCGGTCACTACGCCGACGCCAATTTCCGTTGGGCTGCGGCCGATATCGAGGACGCCGCGCGTCAATTGCGGCGGCGCCTCGCCGAGCGCCTCGAGGCCGTGGGACCGAAGGTTGGCGCGTGCGCCGCGTGCGGATAATGTGCCGATGAAGTGGAGTTTCGCCCGTCGCGACCTGTCGGCGTTCGCGGGCCGCGTCGATGAGAAACGAGCGATGCCAGATTCACCCGCGCGCGGGCGCCTGCTCGTCGTCAGCAATTACTTCCCGCCCTATTTCGTCGGCGGCGCCGAGATCGTGGCGGCTCATCAAGCCAAGATGATGCAGCGCGCCGGATGGGACGTGCTCGTGTTCGCCGCCGATTTTTCTCCTCGCGCCGGCAAGCGATCGCCGAAGGTGAGGCAGGACCACTACGACGATCTCACCGTGGTGCGCGTGCGCCCGCGCCGCAAGCCGGACTATGCCTTCTACAACCCTTCGACGACGCGGCATTTCGTCCGCACGCTCAGCGCGTTCGCGCCCGACGTCGTGCATTTCCACAACCTCTCCGGGCTCGGCGTCCAGTTGATCGACGAGGCGCGCGCGAGCGGCGCGAAAGTCGTCGTGACGCTGCACGATCGCTGGGCGTTCTGCTTCAAGGGCACGCTGCTGCGCAACGATCTCTCGATCTGCGGCGATTTCGAGCAATGCCATCGCTGCGCGCCGACCCTGGGTTCCCCCGAGGGGCAGCTGCCGACGCGGCTCAGGCGCGACTACGTGATGTCGCGGCTGCAGCGCGTCGATGTTCTCATCGCGCCGAGCCGCGGGCTGGCGGACGACTTCGTGCGCTCCGGCCTGCCGCGGTCCCGACTCGTCGAGCTGACATCCGGCGTCGACCTCGCTGCGATCGAGGCCCGGCTGCGGACGGCGACGTCGCCGATCGACTTTCTGTTCGCGGGCTATCTCGGCGAGCACAAGGGGGTCCCGCATCTCGCCGAAGCGATCAGGCTGTTGTGGGCGGACGAGAGCCTGCGCGGGCGGTGGAGCGTGACGCTCGCGGGCGACGGCGCGCTCGAGCCGTCGCTCCGGGAGTTCATCCGCCGCGAAGGCCTGGAATCCGTCTTTCGAATGTTGGGCCGGATCGATAACGCCGATCTCGTTCGGCGCCTGCCGAGCGCCGAGGTCGTGGTGCTGCCCTCGATCTGCCCCGAGAATCAGCCGGTGTCGCTGCTCGAGGGCATTGTCTCCGGCGCGGCGCTCATCGCCACCCGTGTCGATGGCGCGGTCGATCTCGTCGAGCACGACGTCAACGGCCTCGTCTGCCCGCGGGCCGATCCGGCGGCGCTGGCGGCGGCGATGCGGCGGCTGATCGTCACGCCCGGGCTCGTCGAGACTTTTTCGCGGGAAAACCTGCGCCGGCGGGGGCTGTACGATGAACAGGCCGCGGGAGCGCGGCTCGACGAAATTTTGCGCGCGCCGCGCCGCCATGAGCCGTCGGACGAGATCGAGCTCGCCTGCGGCGTCGATGCGGCGGGCATCGTCGCCGCCAACGTCGTCGAACCGGCGCCGGTCAGCGCCGGCGGCCGGCGATTACGGCTGATCTGGTGGCGATGGGAGCGCGCGGGGGGCCATTCCCGGCGCTTGTGGATGGCCGCGCCCGGCCGCAATCCGCTGGCCTGGGTCCTGGCCCTGGCGCGCTACGGCGCCCGCCTGGTATTCGGCCGCGCGCTCGACGCCGAAGCCCTGGCGCGGCTCGACGAGAAGGAGCGGGGCCGCAGCTGAGGGGCGGCGCCGCACCGCCTCAGACCTGCGACGGCGACCAGCGGCGGGCGACGTTCCAGGCCGCGGCCGCGCCGGCCTTCGAGAGCGGCGCGCCATGGGCGCCGCGGGCGGCCTGGATCGCGGCGACCAGTTTTGGCGTCTCGACGGGCTCTTCCACCGTCTCGCCCGGCAACGCCAGCGCATTCGCGAGGCTGCGCGCATAGTCCCGGTTCGGGCTCGAGAGCGCCGCCAGCATCAGCGCGATGAGCGGCCTCGGAGCGTCCGCGACCCGCGCCAGTCGATAGGCGTTGTAGAGGCCGCGGATCGCGCCGGGCGTGCCTTCGGTGAGCGGCGCCAGCGCGGCGAGCAGCGCCGCCTCGGCGGCGGAGAGCGGCTCGACGAGCCGCACGCCCAGCGTAGGCGACGCGCCGGGGGCGGCGGCGCCCCCCATCACCCGCGCCGCGAGCCGCTCGGCGTCGCCGCCGCCCAGCGCGGCGAGGTTGAACGTCACGTCGAAGCGCGAGCGCGCGAAAGCCGGGCCGGCGCCGGGCGCCAGGGCGGAAGGATCGCAGGCGATGAGCGCGACCGCGCCCGGGCCGATGAGCGCCTGGGTCGCGTCGATGAGCCTCGAGGCGTCGGCGGGCGCGAGCGCTTCGAGGTTGTCGATGGCCAGGATGAGCCGGCTCGGCGTCGGCGTTTCGGGCGAGGCCGGCCGACTCATCAGCCGCCCGAGCTCGGCGAAGAAGTCGCGCGAGGTCTTGGCCGGCGTCTCCAGAGCGCGAAGGAACGCCGGCCCGGGCGGCCGCGCGACGTGGCGCGCGCCGCCGGCGCGGCGCGCGAGGTTCTCGGCGCGCCTCCCCGTCGCGTCCGCCTCGGCCGAGAGCGTCGCCAGCCGGCGATCCGCGCGCTCCACGCTGGCGTCGAGCTCGCGTTTTCTGTCGACGATTTCCTGACTGAGCAGGCGCAGCCCGCGATAGAGCAGCGCCGAGAAGCCGACCGCGCGCCACAGATCATAGAAAGCGGCGAGCGCGGCGAGCCAGGCGAGCACGGTGATCGCGTGGCCGATCCATCCGGCGTTGGCGGTGATGAAGCCCGCGGCCGAGGTCAGGCTGTCGGAAAAGGCGGCGAGCGTTCCATCCGCCGCCGCGCCCCGCAGCCGGGCGAGGCCGTAAGCGAACGCCAGCGCGACGATCGCCGTCACGATCAGCGTCAGCTGACCGCGATAGGCCCAGATCGCGCGAAACAGCAGGCCGATCCGCGCCGTGGGGTTCGTTGCGGCGAGATCGCGCAACAGATCGCGATAATTGGCGGTCGCGTTGCCCTCGCCGAAGCCGAAGCGGCCGAGCCGCGCCTCGATGGTCGCCCGGTTGGCGCGGATCATCGCATCGACGCGCGAGCCTGGGGTCTCGTAAAGGATGACGTCGCTGAGCCGCGCGCGCTTCGACTCGAGGTCCGCGCGCGCCGTCCGTTCGGCGTCGAGACGCTTGCTCGTCTCGTCGTGGCGCTCGGCGGCGGCGATTGCGGCGCGCAACGGGTCGGCGGCGCCGTGCGCGGCTTCGTCGGCCAGCGCCGTGTAAGTGAGCCCGTCACGGCCGTTCTCCAGCGCGACGAACACGGCCGAGGCGAGCGCGCTCGCCGGATCGAAACCGACGGCGCGGTCGGAGCCCAGGCCGGCCGCGTCGAAATTGGCGATCACGATCCTGGAATGGCGAGGCGCGTAGGAATCCGGGGGCTGCGAGGCGGCGACCGAAATCGCCGCGGCGAGCCGCTTCAGCGCGAAGGTCTTGCCGGAGCCGAGCGGGCCGATGAGGCCGATGCGGAACGGAGTTTCGGCCAGCGGGGAAAGGCAGAGTTCGACGAGCGGCGCCATCGCTGCGTCGACGCCGATGAGGTCGGGCGTCTCGGCGCCGCCGACGATGAGCACCGGATCCGAGGACGCCACGGGCGGGTTGGGGCGCGGCGGCGACGGCATCGTCGGCTCTCGGGAAGCCCGGTCAATCTGCAGCGTCATCGCGCTCCCCTGCCATGCCCATCGATTGCACCGCCGTCCGTTTGGCCTTCGCGGCCGCGCTCGTCAAGCGTCGACGCAGGCTCGCGCGCAATTCGGCGACGATCGCCGTCAACCGACCGTTAACCCTTTTCCTTAAACTTGCTCTCCGCCCGCCGGCCTCGAACAGAAGATCATTTTGGCGCCGAGGCCGCTGCGTCGCGTCGCCGAAGCGCCGCCGACCGCCGGTCGCCGGCGCCATTCCCCCATGTTCGAGGGGCCGGCTGACGACGCCCGACGAACGCATCGGGCGTCTCGCGCCTGGTGCGAAACGAGGAGCGCCCGCGCGGTGTCCAGAAGCACTTCCTCGGGAATGCCGCCGAAGGCTTGCAGGCCGCCCGTCTCAGGTATACTAATTTTGCAGATGCTGTACACAGTGTGATCGGAGAGCGCGATGGCCACCCACGCACAGCGGCGAGCCGACCCGGAGGTTCAGGGGTTGCGCAAGGCAGCCGGAACCTGGCTGCGCATGTTGCGAGAGAAAAGGGGCCTTTCGCAGAGGGAGCTCGCAGGATTGATCGGGGCCGAGTACTACACGTTCATTTCGCAGCTCGAAACGGGACGCGGTCGCGTGCCGCCGGAAAGATACCATGAATGGGCGCGCGCGCTCGACGTAAAGCCTCGTGTATTCGTCAAGACGCTGCTCGCCTACTACGACCCACATACTTATTCCGTACTATTTGGGGATGCCGGCGAATAAGCGCGTAACGCGATCGAACACATTTTCGGCTGGGCGCTCGATGGGTAGAATCCTGTCATTTCTCAAGCATGCGGCTGCGCGTGAAGAGTTGCCGCGCGACTGGACGAACAGTGAAATCGCCGAGTTCTACCGCGTCGAGCACGCTCTCAGCGCGGCGAATATCGCCATCGAGACGGACCGTGGGATTACCGACGAGGGGGATCCGTGGTTCGTGTTCTGCCGCCGCGACGGCGAGGTCATCGTCCACATCGCCCGATATGACGGGCAGTACCATTTGTTTTCGCCGGCGTTGCCCCGTCCGTTGGAAGGGGCCTCGATTCCAGCGCTGACGCGGGCATTCCTGTCCGCTGCGCCGGTGGCGCCCAAGAACGCATACGGTTCGCGGGTCGTTCCGCACCCATCCGCGTTGCTCGGCCTGCTCGTGGTCTCGATCTTCTTTTCGATCGACTATCTCACTGGACATGCGGGGCGCGCGGAGGCGGCGGTCGCGACGCCGCCGGCGCCGTCAGCCAAAGCCGTCTACGTCCAGGCGATCGTGACTGAAATGGTCGGCGCCATGAACGGGCCGGAGGCAGACGAGGTCGCGCAGCTCTCTTTGTATGCGGCGCAAGCGGCGTTGTCGTTCATCGAGGCCGGTGTCGGCGCCGGGCAGCCGCAGGTAGCGAGTATTGCCGATGAGGAGGCGTTCGCGGCGCCGGAGGCCGAGGGCGTGAACGCGGTCCGGCCGGATGACGCGGCTTCGAGCCCGTCGTTGTCGGCGTCGGAAACAGCCGAGACCGTTACGCCGGCGCGTTCGCTCGCGACGCCATTCGTTCGCGGATCGGTTTCCGCGCCGGACTCGTCGGCGATCGCCGCGTCTCAGCTCGACGCGCCGTCGGCGTCGACCGCGAGCGCGATCGGCCTGGAAACGACGGGCGCGAGTCTCGGCGCGGGGCCGAACTCGTTGTCCGCCGCCGTGGCAACGTCGCAGCCGATCATCATAGTGGCGTCGTCCGAAACCAAGGTCGTCGACCTCTCTGGGGCGAACGCCACGAGCGAAATCCGGCTGTCGGGGGATGGCTCGATCGTTTTGACGGGCCTCAGTGGCAGCGCCTCCGAGATCATCGACATCGTCGCAGGGAGCCATGTCGCATTGGCCCTGGACTATGGCGCCGCCGCCGGGACGGTCGCTCAGACGTTGAAGCTCGCCGGCGGCAGCTCGGTCGATCTCACGGCCGTGTCGGCGAGCAGGGCGACCGCCGCCGACGTGACCGTCGACAGCGCCGGGTCGGCGCCCAACACGCTCACGGTCTCGGCCGCCGTGGCGCAATCTGCGCCGCTCCATCTGACGATCGTGGGGACAGAGGACGTCGTCGTCAACGAGACCGCCAGTGTCCTCGGCTCTTCGAGCCTCGACGCCGCGGCGCTGCAGGGAAACCTGACAGTCGGAATCGATCTCAGCGGTTCCTCGAGTCCGACGACGCTGGTCGGCTCGTCGGATTTCGTCGTCAACGCCAACGGGATGGTGGAACTCATCCACGTTCCCGACAAGGCCTCGATTCAAGTCGCGATCGACCTGCGGGCGCTGGTCCTGCAGTTCGACCCCGGGGCGGCGACGAAAAGCGTGGCGATCGACCTCGCGAGCGTCTCCGGGCCATCGGCGTCGGTCGAGGTCGGCTATGCCGAGGCGAACGGGGCGTCGACGCTCGATATCGCGGCCGGCGGCGCCCGGGACCATATCGGCGCGCTCGTCGATACATCGTTGGCAACGCTGCAGATCCAGGGAGCGGGCTCGCTCGAGATCGGTTCGCTGCTCGGGATCGGGAACGCCCAATCGCAAAACCTCACGATCGATGCGGGGCAACTGGGCGGCGGTCTCGACATAGACCTCGGCGAGATCGCGGACACGGCCGCCGGCGGCCGCCAGATCACGGTGATCGGCGGCCATGGCGACAACGTTGTCACAGAAGGCAATGCGGCGGTCGTCTTGACGATTCAGGCCGGAAGCAGTCACGATCGCTTCAACATTGCCGACGGCGCGCAGGCCGTGACCATCAAGGGCTGGCGCATGGGCGACGTCCTGACGGTTGGCGGCGGGCAAACGGCGGACGTCGTGATCGATGCGACCCATGTTTCGGCGGCCTCGCAAGCGGCGATCAATGCGGCGCCGCTGACGGCGGCCGCCAATATGGCGGCGGCCCTGGCGGGCGCCTCCGTCCCGCATCAGGCG
>JBKQKS010000280.1:0-2569 GCA_052147395.1 Roseiarcus sp. | reverse complement strand
TGACCTCGCCGCCGCGCCGACGGCGCTGTTTCTCGACCTCGACGGAACCCTCGTCGACATCGCCGCGGCGCCGAGCGTGGTGCGCGTGCCCGGCGCGCTCGCTCCGCTCATCGCGCACGTCGCCGAGCGGCTCGACGGCGCGCTCGCCATCCTATCCGGGCGGACGATAGCGGCAATCGACGCGATTCTGGCGCCCTTCGAGCCGGCCGCGGCGGGCGTTCACGGCGCCGAGTTCCGCCTCGTCCCCGGCGGCCCGATCTCAGCCGCCGCGCCGCCGATCCCCAAGCGATGGGTCGAAATCGCGCTTGCGCTGGCCGGCGGCCACCCGGGCCTACGGGTCGAAGAAAAGACCTATTCGGTGGCGATCCATTATCGTGGCGCGCCGCGCGAGGCCCCGCGCCTCGAGCAGGCGTTGCGCGAGCGGCTCCACGACTGGCCCGAGGACCTGAAACTGGCGCGCGGACGGATGGTGTTCGAGATCACGTCGGACGCCACGAGCAAAGGCGCCGCGCTCCAAACCTTCATGCGCCTGGCGCCGTTCGCCGGCAGGCGGCCGATCATGGTCGGCGACGACGAGACCGACGAGACCGCGATGGCCGCAGCGCTCGAGCTCGGCGGCCTCGGGCTCGCGGTCGCCGGCGAGCATTTCCCGCCCGCCCGCGCCGCATTCGCCAACCCCGCCGAGGTTCGCGCCTGGCTCATGTCCTTCGCCAAGGAGGCGCCGAGATGACCCAACGCCCCTCGCTCGACCTCGCCGTGATCGGCAACTCGACGGTCGCGGCTTTCGTCGATTCCTCCGGCCGCATGGTCTGGGGTTGCTGGCCGCGGCTCGACGGCGATCCGATCTTCTCGGCGCTGATCGACGGCGGCGCGCCCGACAAGGGCTTCTTCGCCGTCGCCTTCGACGAGGAGTCTTCCGCCGAGCCTGCCTATCTCAGAAACACCGCGATCGTGCGCACCGTCGTCTCCTCGGCTTCCGGCGCCTCGTTCGCGATCACCGATTTCGCCCCGCAGTTCTGGGTCGCCGGGCGCATGCATCGGCCGCCGATGTTGGTGCGCCGCGTCGAGCCGATCACCGGCCTGTGCCGGGTCAGAGTGCAAATGCGCCCGGCGACCGGCTACGGCCGCGCCAGGGCCAATGCGATCCCCGGCTCCAATCACATCAGCTACGTCGGCGATCACGGGGCGTTCCGGCTCACCACCGACGCGCCCGTCAGCTACGTCGTCAACGAGAGCGGCTTCGTGCTGACGCGTCCGATCACGTTCATCCTGCACACCGACGAGACGCTGCCCGACGCGGTCGACAAGATTGGCGCCGATTTCGAGCAGCGCACTCGCGAATACTGGTTGGTCTGGGTGCGCATGCTCAACGTGCCGTTCGAATGGCAGCAAGCGGTGATCCGCGCTTCCATCACCCTCCAGCTCTGCTCCTTCTCCGACACCGGCGCGATCGTCGCCGCGCTGACGACGTCGATTCCCGAGGCGCCCGGTTCGGAGCGCAACTGGGACTATCGCTACTGCTGGATCCGCGACGCCTATTTCACCGTTCAGGCGCTCAACAGAGTCGGCGCGAGCCGCATCATGGAGCGCTTCATCGAGTACATCACCAACGTGATCGCGATGGAGCGGCGCCCGACGCTGAAGCCGGTCTATGCGCTGGCGCCCGAGGAACGCATCGACGAACGCATCGTGACGACGCTCGCCGGCTACCGCGGGCACGGCCCGGTCAGGGTCGGCAATGCGGCGGTGGCGCAGGAGCAGCACGACGTTTATGGCGCGGTCATCCTCGCCGCCTCGCAGATGTTCTACGACGAACGGCTGCCCAACAAGGGCGATAAGGCGCTGTTCGATCTGCTGGAGCCGCTCGGCATGAGCGCGCTGAGCCTCGCGCTCACGTCCGACGCCGGCATCTGGGAATACCGCGGCCGGCAGCGCGTGCACACCTATTCGGCGGCGATGTGCTGGGCGGCCTGCGACCGGTTGGCGCGCATCGCCGAACGGCTCGGGCTCGCGAGCCGCGCCGAGCAATGGGCGAAGTCCGCCGCGTCGCTGCGCGAGACGATCCTCTCCCGAGCGTGGAACGCCGAGGCGCGCGCGTTCTGCGGCAGCCTCGACGGCGACGACTTCGACGCCTGCATGCTGCTGCTGCACGAGCTCGGCATCGTCGCGCCGACCGATCCGCGCTTCGTCGCCACCGTCGATACAATCGGGCGCCGGCTCGGCCGCGAGGGGGGGCTGCTGCTGCGCTACGACGCGCCCGACGATTTCGGCGCGCCCACCGTCGCCTTCACTGTCTGCACGTTCTGGTATGTCGACGCGCTCGCCGCCATCGGGCGCACCGAGGAGGCGCGCGCGATCTTCGAGAAGCTGCTGGCGCGCCGCAATTCGCTGGGCCTGCTCAGCGAGGACATAGATCCTGCGACCGGGGAGCTATGGGGCAACTTTCCCCAGACCTACTCGCTGGTCGGGCTCATCATCGCGGCGATGCGGCTGTCGACCGGCTGGGAGCGCGCGCGGTGAACGCCGCCGCGTCGCGGTGGCGGCTGTAGCCGGGGGCGCCGACCCCGGC
>JBKQKS010000279.1:0-3644 GCA_052147395.1 Roseiarcus sp. | reverse complement strand
ACGCCGACGTTTCGCCTCGAGACGTCGGCGTGGACGCCGACGCTGCTATTTGGACAGCGCATACAACGCCCGCCCTCCGCCCTTCAGCGACGTTCGCGCCCGGGCGCCAAGGGATTGGGCAGCGCCTCTAGAGCGGTTCCCGATTTGGAGTAACCCCCCCGTCACTGCGAGGTCGGGGGAACGCTTGGCGTTTCCCCTGTGCGCGGCGACGAAGCCATCCTGGGGCGTAGGGCGCCCCCCGTGGCCCTTGGATCGGTTCGCTGCGCTCGCTTTTGACGGTTCTAGCATTTTGGGAACCGCTCCAGGCGCCTGAACCCGCCGCTCACTTAACCTTCGGAAATCGCGCCATCGCCTCGAGGTCGTCGAGCGCGATGGTGTTGCGCACGTACTGGTGCGTCGCGTCGCGGAACGGCTGAAAGTCCCAGCCGGTCGGCTCGCCCTGGCTCAGGAGCTGATCGGGTCCGCAGAAGTGCATCTTGCCGGAAAGCACGGTGCGATAGCCGAGCCGGCGCAGGCGGTGCGCATAGGTGGGAAGATCGGCGGCAAATTCCGCGGCGTTGTCATCGACGCGGGTGCGCGAGGGCATGAGGCCGGTCATGAACGACGCGCGCGAAGGCGAGCACAAGGGGCTCGCGCAATAGGCGCTCTCGAACACCACGCCCTCGGCGGCGAGGCGGTCGATCGCCGGGGTCTTGACCACCCTGTGCCCATAGGCCGGCAGGAAGGCCGGGTTCAGCTGGTCGGCCATGACGATGAGGATGTTGGGTCGCATCGGCGTCTCGATACTTACTTGGCGGCGCGCAGATGCGTCCATTCCTTGTCCAGCGCGGCGCTGAATCTGTCGTTCCAGGCGCCGAGCGGCGACAGCTTCTTCAGCGCCTCGATCTCGCCGCCGTCGAGGCTGGAGAACACGCCGGCGACGCGTGCGTCGGCTTCGGCGTTCTCGGCGCCGAGCAGGAAGTCGACGAGCTCGTAGGCGACGTCGCGATGCGGCGCGTCGCGCGGAATCGCGAACGCGTCGATGCTGACGCCGCCGCCCTCGCGTGCGTAGGCGAACGCGATCGATCGCGGCCGGCCGATCAGCCGCGCGCGTTTGTTGGCCGCCGCCGCCTCGCCCGGCGTGCCCGCGCTGAGGCAGGCGGCGCCGCGCGCGAGGGCGCCGACGGGGTCGGCGACCGCAAAGCCCGCGAGCGCGGGTTTTGCCCGCGCCAGCATCGCGGCGGCGAACGCGAGCTCGCGGGCGTTGATGCGAAAGGGGTCGGCGCCCATCAGCCGCCAGGCGGCGACGAACATCGCGTCGCGGGCGTTCGGGATCACCGCGCCGCAGCCGAGATCCTTTGGGTAGCGCGGATCGATGAGCACGCTCCACGATGTCGGCGCGCCGCCGAGCCGGGGCGGCACGCGTTGCGCATCGTAGAGCAGACCATAGGGCGACCAGCCATAAGGCACGGCATAGGCGCCCGTGGGATCATAGGCCTCGAGCTTGGCGAGAACCGCCGGCTTCGCCTCCCGGGCATGGGGCAGCCGCGCCTTGTCGAGTTTCCCGAGTTCGCCGGCGGCGATGCGCCGCTCCAGCGCCGGCCCCGGCAGCACGACGACGTCGTAAGGCCCCTCTTTCCACTTGTCGGGCACTTCGAGCTGCAGCGCATAGGCGTCGTAGCCGACCTCCCAGCCGGTCGCGCGCTCGAACGCCTCGAGCACGCGGCGGTCGAAATATTCTGGATAGGCGAGCAGCCTGACGATCTTGGGCTTCGGCGGAGGCGGCGGTTGGAACGGCGTCTGCGCCCGCGCGCCGACGATTGCCGCCGCGAGAAGCAGCGCGGCGAGCACGAACGCACGCGCGAGGAGCGACGTCTGGACGCTTGTCATCGAAACCGGATCCGTGGCAACGCCGAGGTCTTAGCATTGCGGCGCGCCCGAGCAAGCGCGCGGAAGAAAAGATGAGGCCGATGACGATGCCCGAACCCGTGCTCGCCTGCCGCTCCGTGGTCGTTCTCGGCGGCGCCCGTTCGGGCAAGAGCCGCTATGCGCAGGCGCTGGCGGAAGCCTCCGGGGCCGAATGCGCGCTCGTCGCCACCGCCGAGGCGCTCGATTCCGAGATGGCGGCGCGCATCGCTCGCCATCGCGCCGAGCGCGGCGCCCGTTGGCGGGTTCGCGAAGAACCGCTCGATCTCACCGCCGCGCTCGCCGACGAGGCGCGGCCGAATCGCATCGTCGTCGTCGACTGCGTGACGCTGTGGCTTTCCAATCTCATCCACGCCGGGCGCGATCCGGGCCGCGAGATCGCGGCGCTGGCGGAGGCGATCGGTCGTCTCGGCGGGCCGGCGATCTTCGTTTCCAACGAGGTGGGCTCGGGGATAATGCCGGAAAACGCTCTCGCGCGGCGGTTCTCGGACGAGCAGGGCCGGGCCAACGCCGCGCTCGCGGCGGCTTGCGATCTGGTCGTCGCCATGACCGCGGGGTGGCCGCGGCTCGTCAAGCCCGCGCCTGTTCCGAACCTGAAATTTACTTAACCGAAAGTTAATTTACTATATCGCTGGCGAGTCGGCGCGGCATCGGCTTTACTCGCTCGCTATGCTTCGCCTTTTCCAACGTCGCACGCTGACGCCGACGGTCTCAGAGCTCGAGGTCGCGCATGCGGGCGAGACTTATCACGTCGCGCTCAAGCGCATGACGACCTCGCGCCGGTTCACGCTGCGCGTGCGCGCCGCGTCGCGCGACGTGCTGCTGACCATGCCGACGCGCAGCTCGCTGCAATCGGCGCGGGAATTCGCTGAGCGGCATGCGGCCTGGATCGGCGTGAGACTCGCGCGCCTGCCGCGCCCGGTCGCCTTCGCCGACGGCGCCGTGACGCCGCTGCGCGGCGTCGATCACCGCATCGTCCATCGGCCGGCGGAGCGGGGCGTGGTGTGGACGGAAGGGGGCGAAGAGGGGCCGATGCTGTGCGTGAGCGGCGAGCCCGCGCACATCGCCCGCCGCGTCGGCGACTTTCTGCGCCGCGAGGCGCGGCGCGACCTGGAGGCGGCGGTGGCGCGCCATGCTTTGCGGCTGGGCGTCGAGCCGCGGCGCATCGCGCTGCGCGACACATCGAGCCGCTGGGGTTCGTGTTCGACCAACGGCTGCCTGAATTTCTCCTGGCGGCTCATCCTGGCGCCGCCCTATGTGCTCGACTATCTCGCCGCCCACGAAGTTTCCCACATTTTGCACATGAACCACTCGCCGATGTTCTGGAAAGTGACGCGCAGCCTGTTTCCCGACACCGAGCGCGCCGAGGCTTGGCTGAAGGTTCACGGCGCGGCGCTGCACCGCTACGGCGCCGAGTAGAACGCGCTCTCGAAAAAGGGAACGCCGGTTTTTTGGTAAAAAGCGCGCGACATCAAAACCTAAAGCCAATTGCGGTAACCGGGGCAATTTCCCTGGCGCCCTTGTAGGCGAGGTCCCTCATCCTGAGCTTGTCGAAGGACGACCTCGCTTCTTCCGCTTGGAAGAGTCGTGTGAGAATGAGGCGCTCACGCGACGCGGCAAAATAAGTGCGCCAACTGTCGCCGCCGCAAAAAGCGAGCGCAGCGAAGCCATCCAGGGCGGCCGGGCTGCGGCCCCGGGATGGCTTCGTCGCCGCGCACAGGGGAAACGCGAAGCGTTTC
>JBKQKS010000278.1:0-2617 GCA_052147395.1 Roseiarcus sp. | reverse complement strand
AATCGTAATCGCGATCGAAGGCGCCGCTCGCGCTCGCCGCGATCAGCATCAATCGGCCGCCGGGCGCGGCGAGAAATTCGCGCAGCCGCGAGCGCTGCACCTCTTTGGGAAAGGCGCGGCGCAACATGAGGTCGAAGTTTTCGACCATCGCGACACAGAGGCCCTGTTCGCCGACGTTGGCGACGATCGCCGCCTCGAGCGCCTGGGTCGCCGCCGCGAACGCCTCGCCATCGTCTTCATGCCAGGTGAGCTCCGCGTCCGCCGCCGCGCCGCCAGACAAAACGCGCGCAATTTCGCGGATCAGCGTCTCCGGCTCTTTGACGTGCGGCATTTCCTCGGGCATCAGCACGACGGCGAGGGGTAGTTTTTCGTCCCGAGCGATGCGCTCGATCTCGAGCTCGGCGTGACGCAACAAAAAACTCTTGCCGTAGCCGCGCGGCGCCGAGACGATGAGATGCTGTATCGACGACGCGCCAACATTCTTGCGCACGGCATCGAGGATTTCCTCGAGGTCGCGCTCTCGCCCGGTCGCGACCGCGCGGATCGTGGCCTCGGAAAACTCGTGCGGATTGAAGGCGGAGAGCAGCGCCACGTCAGCGCCCCCAGGCCCGCGAGCGCACCCAGATCGGCACGAGTTTTGACGCCGCGCGCACCATCTGCGCCTCGGTGTCGAACAGAAGAAAATCGTCCTCGCGCAGCGCCTCGAACAAGTCGTCGCGGCTCTCGATGGCGCCCATCGCGCTCAGCATTTCTTCGAGGGCTTCGAAGCTCGCCGCGTCTTTGGCCGCGACCGCCTTCAGAATTGCCCGCGCGGGCTTGAGGTCAGCCTCGTAGCGCGACAGCCGTGTGTTGAACTGCTCGTAAAAGGTCTCGTCGAGCGCCCGGCGCACGCGCGAGTCGATGACCGCCTTGATCGCCGCCGCCTCAAAGGCGCCTGCCTTACGGGCGGCGTCGAAGCCATATTGGAGAAAGATCGGCCACGTCTCCGCCGAAGCGTCGACAACCGCCTCGGAAAGTTCGCGGCGCCAGTCGGCGACCTTCTCGCCTTGGGCGAGCGCGTCGACCATTCGAATCGCCTCGTCGCGCGGCAGCGGCGGCAGAGACTCGGGATAGAGGTCGCCGATGTGATCGGCGATCTCGACCCTGTCGCGCCGTTTGAGTTGACCGAGCCCGAGCGAGCCCGACAGCAGCATGCGCACGCCGGCATTCATGCGCCAACTTCGCAGCGTCGCGAGAAAACTTTCGACATCGCGCGGCTTGTAGCTGTTGGTGAGCATGTTGCGCAGCATGAACGGCAATTCGTCGATGATGAGCACGACCGGCCCGGCCGCTCGAAGGGCGTCCTCGATGCCGCCGGACCATGCGGCCACGTGTTCGAATTCGTTGACGAAGTTCGGGACCGGAGTCGGCGCCTCCTTGCCTGCGAAGCGGGTCCATGCCGCGGACAGGATCGCCTGGGCAGCTGGATGTCGCGAGAGATGGTTGGACACTTTTTTCAAGCGGTCCTCGCCCGAAATCGCCTCGAACACTTTGGCGGCGAAGTCGCGGAAGCGGCTCAGCGCTTGGACGTCGATGCGAATAACTTGGAGCTCCGGACGCTCGACGAGGCGGCGCTGCAGTTCGAGCAGGACGGAAGTCTTGCCGATGCGACGTAAGCCGAAGAGACGGCGGCTGCCCTCGTTTTCCGCGAGCGCGCGGTAGAGGGAGTCCACGACGTCCGGCCTCGGCCAGAACTCTTCGCCGGTGACAGGGTTCCCCAACCGGACCCGCATTTTCGCCTCCAGTTATCGCCATCCAGGGATATCTTCGAAATCGGATATCCATGTACCCGGCGGATCGAGACAGGTCAAGGTATCCAATTCGTCGGATATCCATTCGCTCGGATACGACTGCGCGCTGCTCACCCGGCCATCACTGGCCGCGCCTATGCCAGTCCCGCGGCCTTTTTCCCTGAGGCTCTCCGCCGCCCCCTTTCCCCTTCGCGCCCCCCTTCCTACATCTTCCTCGGGATGTTCGTTTGGGTCGGCCATCGTCGCTTCGGGGCGGGGCCGGCGCCGGAGGGGAGAGACATGAACCTCGAGAAGTACACCGAGCGGGCGAGAGGATTCGTCCAGTCTGCGCAGTCCTTGGCGTTGCGCGAGAACCACCAGCAGTTCACGCCCGAGCATATTCTCAAAGTGCTGCTCGACGACGAGGAAGGGCTCGCGGCCGGTCTCATCGACCGCGCGGGCGGTCGCTCGCGCGACGCGCTCGCCCAGGTCGAAAAGGCGCTCGAGAAGCTGCCGAAGGTGCAAGGCTCCGGGGCGGGCCAGCTGTATCTTGCACCGACCACGGCGCGGCTATTCGACAACGCCGAGAAGCTCGCGGAGAAGGCGGGCGATTCGTTCGTCACCGTCGAGCGGCTGCTGATCGCGCTGGCGCTGGAGAAGGGCGCGGAGGCCGCCAAGATTCTCAGCCAGGCCGGCGTCACCGCGCAAACCCTCAATGCCGCGATCAACGATTTGCGCAAAGGGCGCACAGCGGATTCGGCGAGCGCCGAGAACGCCTATGACGCGTTGAAGAAATACACCCGCGACCTCACCGAGGCCGCCAGGAACGGCAAGCTCGATCCGGTGAT
>JBKQKS010000277.1:0-17143 GCA_052147395.1 Roseiarcus sp. | reverse complement strand
CTGCTGTAGCCGGCGGGCTTTGACCGCGGCTGCCGGGGTCGGCGCCCCCGGCTACACGGGCCGAACACCTTTCGGGGTTAGGGGGACCGAGCCGGCGCCGCTTCTTGTCGAGATGTGGGAATGCGGTAGGCTTGCCGGGTGGGGAAACAATTGTGGACCTCGACGCGCCACGCTACTAAGGGCGCTCTAGGGCAGACGCCTGCAATACGCTATTCATTCGCGGGGATGTGGGATGAACCAGATGAACCGGGGCGCCGAAAAGCAGTCGATCGACCTCGGCAGTGTACGCCCGCGCACGCCCGATGAGCTGAAAACGGCGGTGCTCGACAAGCTCACCTATACCGTCGGCAAGAATCCGGCGGCGGCGACTCAGCGCGACTGGTTCCTGGCGGTCGCGCACGCGACCCGCGACATCGTCGTCGACCGCTGGATCGCCTCGACGAGCCGCGTTTACGACAACGATCCGAAGCGCGTCTATTACCTCTCGCTCGAATTCCTCATCGGCCGCCTGTTGTTCGATGCGATGACCAATCTCGGAGTCGCCGACGCGATGGCCGTTGCCCTGTCGAAACTCGGGCAGGACCTCGGCGCGCTGCGCCGCATGGAGGCGGACGCCGCGCTCGGCAACGGCGGCCTCGGACGGCTCGCCGCCTGCTTCATGGACAGCATGTCGACGCTCGCCATCGCCGCCCATGGCTACGGCATCCGCTACAATAACGGCCTGTTCCGTCAGATCATCCGCAGCGGCTGGCAGCAGGAGGTTCCCGAAGACTGGCTGGCGCACGGCAACCCGTGGGAATTCGAGCGCCCGGAGATCACCTATTCGATCGGCTTCGGCGGTTATGTCGAGGCCGTGCCCGGCGACGGCGATTTCCTGCGTCACACCTGGCGGCCGAGCGAGATCGTGGAAGCGATCGCCTACGACACGCCGATCGTCGGCTGGGACGGCCGGCACGTCAACACGCTCAGGCTGTGGTCGGCGCGCGCGCCGGACCCGCTGCGGCTCGATGCGTTCAACGCCGGCGACTACATCGGCGCCGCCGCCAATCAGGTGCGCGCCGAGGCGATCTCGAAGGTGCTCTATCCCTCGGACGCGACGCCGAACGGACAAGAGCTGCGGTTGCGCCAGGAATATTTCTTCGCCTCCGCTTCGCTGCTCGACCTGGTGCGCCGGCACGTCAAGCAGCATCGCGACGTGCGCACGCTCGGCAAGCACGTGTCTGTTCAGCTCAACGACACCCATCCTTCGATCGGCGTCGCGGAGCTGATGCGCATTCTCGTCGACATGAACCGCATCAAATGGGAGGAGGCCTGGGAGATCACCAAGTCGGTATTCTCCTACACCAACCATACGCTGCTGCCGGAGGCGCTGGAGAGCTGGCCGGTGGCGCTGATGGAGCGGCTGCTGCCGCGCCACATGCAAATCATCTATCTGATCAACGCCGCGCATCTCGAGAGCGTGCGTAAGCTCGGGCTGACCGATCCCGGCCTGATGGCGTCGATCTCGCTGATCGACGAGCACAGCGGGCGCCGCGTGCGCATGGGCTCGCTCGCCTTCATCGGCTCGCACAAGATCAACGGCGTCTCGGCGCTGCACACCACTTTGATGAAAGAGACGGTGTTCCACGACCTCGATCAGGTCTATCCCGGCCGCATCGTCAACAAGACCAACGGCATCACGTTCCGCCGCTGGCTCATCGAGTGCAATCCGCGGCTGACCGCGATCATCAAGGCCGCCGTCGGCGAGGCCGCGCTGTTCGATGCCGAGGCGCTCAAGGGCCTCGCCAAGTTCTCCGAGGATGCTTCGCTCCAGGAGCAGTTCGCCCTGGCCCGGCGCGCCAACAAGGTGGCGTTGTCGCAGGTGGCCGCCGAGGCGCTCAACGAGCGCATCGATCCCGATGCGATGTTCGACGTGCACATCAAGCGCATCCACGAGTACAAGCGCCAGCTGCTCAACATTCTCGAGACGATCGCGCGCTACAACGAAATCCGCGCCAATCCGACGATCGACTTCGCTCCTCGGGTGAAAGTATTCGCCGGCAAGGCGGCCGCGAGCTATACGCAGGCCAAGCTCATCATCAAGCTCGCAATCGACGTGGCGCGGGTGGTCAATTCCGACCCGACCGTGCGCGGGCTGTTGAAGGTGGTGTTCCTGCCCAACTACAACGTGAGCCTCGCCGAGACGATCATTCCGGCCATCGACCTCTCCGAGCAGATTTCGACCGCGGGCATGGAGGCCTCCGGCACCGGCAACATGAAGATGGCGCTCAACGGCGCGCTCACCGTCGGCACGCTCGACGGCGCGAACGTCGAGCTGCGCGACCTCGTCGGCGATCCCAACATCTTCATCTTCGGCCTCACCGCCTCGGAAGTGGAAGTCGCGCGGCGCAAGGGCATTTCTGCGGTCGAGCGCATCGACGGGTCTCCGGTGCTGCGCGAGGCGCTCGGCGCGATCGCTTCGGGCACGTTCTCGCCCGACGACCACGACCGCTACCGCGGTCTCGTCGACACGCTACGCTATCACGACTACTTCATGGTTTGCGCCGACTTCGACGCTTACTGGGGGGCGCAGAGGAAAGTCGACGCGCGTTGGAGCGATCGCAAGGCCTGGTTGAAATCCAGCATCCTCAACACGGCGAATGTCGGCTGGTTCTCATCCGACCGCACCATCGCGGAATATGCAACCGAGATCTGGGAAGCGCCGTTCCGTCCCCTCTGACGCCGACGCCGGGTAAACAACGAGAAGAGTGAGAACCATGTCGGACATCTGGCGGGTGAAAGAGGAAGACGTCGACGCGATCGCTGCGGCGCGTCAGGAAGATCCGTTCGCGGTCCTCGGCCCGCATCTGACCGAGGCGGGCTGGGCGATTCGCGCCTACATTCCCGACGCGATTTCTGCGCGCGTGCTGACGCGCGACGGCAAGCCGCTCGCGGAGCTCGAGCGGCGCAAGGGCGACTTCTTCGAGGCTCTCTTGCCGGATCTCACGGAGCGCCCGCACTATCGCATCGAGGCGACGAGGAGCTATGGCGCAGAATCTTACGAGGACGCCTACTCCTTCGGCCCCTTCCTCGGGCCAATCGACGATCATCTGCTGCTCGAGGGCGTGCACCGTCAGCTCTACAAACGGCTCGGCGCACAGATCACCACGCACGAAGGCGCCGAGGGCGTCGCGTTCGCGCTCTGGGCGCCCAATGCGCGGCGCATCTCGGTGGTCGGCGACTTCAACCATTGGGACGGCCGGCGCTGCCAGATGCGCAAACGTTACGACAGCGGGTTGTGGGAAATCTTCATCCCCCATATCGGCGCAGGCACGGTCTACAAATACGAAATCATATCGCGTTCGGGCGTGCTGATGCCGCTCAAAGCCGATCCCTTCGCGTTCGCCAGCGAGCTCAGGCCGTCGACCGCTTCTATCGTGGCCTCCACCGGGGAATTCGAGTGGACGGACGCCGACTATATGGCGAAGCGCAGCGAGGGCGAAGCGCGGCGCAAGCCGATGGCGATCTTCGAGGCCCATCTCGGCTCGTGGCAACGCGGCGAGGACGGACGCTTTCTCACCTATGACGAGCTCGCCGATCAGCTCGTTCCCTATGTCGCCGATCTCGGCTTCACCCACATCGAGCTGCTGCCGATCACCGAACATCCGCTCGACGATTCCTGGGGCTATCAGCCGATCGGCCTGTTCGCGGCGACCAGCCGTCACGGCCCGCCGGAAGGGTTCGCACACTTCGTCGACCGCGCCCATGCGGCGGGGCTCGGCATCATCATCGATTGGGTGCCCGCGCATTTCCCGACCGATGCGCACGGGCTCGCCTGGTTCGACGGCGAGCCGCTCTACGAACATGGCGATCCGCGCAAAGGCTTCCACCCCGATTGGAATACCGCCATCTACGATTTCGGCCGCAAGGAGGTCGCCAATTATCTGCTGGCGAGCGCGCTCTACTGGGTCGACCGATTCCACATCGACGGGCTGCGCGTCGATGCGGTCGCCTCCATGCTCTATCTCGACTATTCGCGCCGCGCGGGCGAATGGCTGCCCAACGCCGACGGCGGCAACGAGAACTACGACGCGATCGCGTTCCTGAGGCGCGCCAACGAGGCGGTCTACGGCGGATTCCCGGGCGCGATCACCATCGCCGAGGAATCGACGGCGTTCTCGGGCGTGTCGGCGCCGACCTACCTCGGCGGCCTCGGCTTCGGCTTCAAGTGGAACATGGGGTGGATGCACGACACACTCGAATACATCTCCAAGGAGCCGATCCACCGGCGCTGGCACCACGACAAGATGACCTTCGGGATGCTCTACGCGTGGAGCGAGAATTTCGTGCTCCCGATCTCCCACGACGAAGTGGTGCACGGCAAACGCTCGCTGGTCGGCAAGATGCCGGGCGACGAATGGCAGCGCTTCGCCAATGCGCGCGTCTACCTCGCCTACATGTGGGGCCATCCGGGCAAGAAGGTGTTGTTCATGGGGCAGGAGTTCGGCCAGACGACCGAATGGAACTGCAACGAAGCGCTACCCTGGTGGCTGCTCGATTATTTGCCGCATCAGGGCCTGCAGCGGCTGGTGCGCGACCTCAACGCGGTCTATCGCGACCGGCCGGCGCTGCATGCGCGCGACTGCGAGGCCGAGGGGTTCCGTTGGATCGTCGTCAACGACGATGCGCAATCGGTGTTCGCATTCATGCGGATGGGCGGCGAACATGATCATCCGGTCGCCATCGTATGCAATTTCACTCCCGAGATTCGTACCGGCTACCGCATCGGATTGCCGCGGCAGGGCCGTTGGGTCGAAATCTTGAACACCGACGCGGCGAACTATGGCGGCTCGAACGTCGGCAATCTCGGCGCCGTGAAGGCCGAGCGGCGGCCGCTCCACGGTTTCACCGCCTCGGCGGAGGTGACCTTGCCGCCGCTGGCGGCGCTCTATCTGGAGTTCGAACCGATTTCAGGTGAACGCTCTGCCGTTCAAGAACGCTCTGCCGTTCAAGGGTGAGCGAAAATTGGAGGAAGCGTAATGAATACCGGCAGCCTCGCGGCCGAAGCGCCGCAAGCGCCCTATTCGCGTCATGCGATGGCCTACGTGCTCGCGGGCGGGCGAGGGAGCCGTTTGATGGAGCTCACCGATCGGCGCGCCAAGCCGGCGGTCTATTTCGGCGGCAACACGCGCATCATCGACTTTGCGCTGTCGAACGCGCTCAACTCGGGGATTCGCCGCATCGCCGTCGCCACCCAGTACAAGGCCCACAGCCTGATCCGCCATCTGCAGCGCGGCTGGAACTTCCTCCGACACGAGCGCAACGAGGGTTTCGACATCCTGCCGGCCTCGCAGCGCGTCTCGGAGACGATGTGGTATCTGGGCACCGCGGACGCCGTCTATCAGAACATCGACATCATCGAGAGCTATGCGCCGTCTTTCATGGTCATCCTCGCCGGCGACCACGTCTACAAGATGGACTATGAGCTGATGCTGCAGCAGCATGTCGACGCCGGCGCCGACGTCACCGTCGGCTGTCTCGAGGCGACGCTCGAAGAAGCCAAGGGCTTCGGCGTCATGCACGTCGATGAGAATGACAAGATCCTCTCGTTCCTGGAGAAGCCGAAAGATCCGCCTTCGATGCCGGGCAAACCGGACTGCGCGCTGTGCAGCATGGGCATCTACGTGTTCGAGACCAAGTTCCTCATCCAGGAGCTCAAGCGCGACGCCGCCGACCCCGATTCCACCCACGACTTCGGCAAGGACATCATCCCCTATCTGGTCGCCAAGGGCACGGCGGTCGCGCATCACTTCTCGCGCTCCTGCATAGGATCGCAACGCGGAGGCCCGATTTATTGGCGCGACGTCGGCACGGTCGACGCCTATTGGGAGGCCAACATCGATCTCACCGGCGTGGTCCCCGATCTCGATCTCTACGACCGCGAGTGGCCGATCTGGACCTATGGCGAAATCATGCCGCCGGCGAAATTCGTCCACGACGTCGGAGCGCGGCGGGGCGAGGCGATCACTTCGCTGGTTGCCGGGGGCTGCATCATCTCCGGCGCCTCGATCTGGCGCTCTCTCGTGTTCACCGGCGCCCACATTCATTCATTTTCCAACATCAACGAAGCGGTGATCCTTCCCTATGTGCAGATCGGCGAGCACTGCCGGCTCAGCAAGGTCGTCATTGACGCCGAAGTGAAAATTCCCGACAGGCTGGTCGTCGGCGAAGACCCGGCGCTCGACGCCAAGCGGTTCCGCCGCTCGGCAGGGGGCGTCACGCTCATCACCCAGCCGATGATCGACAAGCTCGGAGTCTGAAGTCTTGCGCGTTCTATCAATCGCCCCCGAGGTTTTTCCGCTGATCAAGACCGGAGGACTCGCCGATGTCGCGGGCGCGCTGCCTACGGCGCTAGCGAAGGAAGGCGTAGAGACGCGCACTCTGCTGCCCGGCTATCCCCAGGTGATGGCGAAGCTCAAGCAGCGAGAAATCGTGCACGAGTACAACGCCCTGTTCGGCGGCGACGCGCGCATCCTCGCCGCCGAGGCGCAGGGGCTCGACCTGTTCGTGCTCGACGCGCCGCATCTCTACGACCGGTTCGGCAACCCCTATGTCGGCCCGAACGGCCTCGATTGGCCGGACAATGCGCAGCGCTTCGCCGCGCTCGCGCGCGTCGGCGCCAACATCGGCAGGGGTTTTGCGACCAATTTCCAGCCCGACGTCGTTCACGCTCACGACTGGCAGTCCGCGCTCGTCGCGGCGTATCTGCATTACGATGGCGGTCCACGGCCGGGAACGGTGCTGACCGTCCACAATCTCCTCTTCCAAGGGCGTTTCCCCGCCACACCACTCGGCCAGCTCGGGCTGCCGCCGCGCGCGTTCGCCCTCGACGGCGTCGAGTATTTCGGCGGCATCGGCTTCCTCAAGGCTGGCCTGCAATTCGCCGACCGCATCACCACGGTGTCGCCGACTTATGCGCGAGAGATCATGACGCCCGAGTTCGGCATGGGGCTCGACGGGCTCATCGAGTCGCGAGCGGCCGTGGTCGAAGGCATCCGCAACGGCATTGACGAGGAGGTGTGGAACCCCGCGGCCGACCCTGGCCTCGCCGCTCAGTACTCGGTATCGAAGCCCGAGGGGCGCGGCGCCAATCGCGTCGCGCTGCGCAAGCGCCTGGGCCTCGAGGAGGACGCCGGCGCGCCGCTGTTCGGCGTCGTCTCGCGACTCACCGCGCAGAAGGGCCTCGACCTGTTGCTCGAGGCCCTGCCCCGGCTCATCGACTCGGGCGGCGAGCTCGCTCTGCTCGGCGACGGCGAAAAGTCTCTGGTGGACGGCTTCCGCCACGAGGCGGAGCGGCGCCCCGGACGAGTCGGCTGCTTCTTCGGCTACGACGAGGGCCTCGCCCATCTGACCCAGGCCGGCATCGACTTTCTGATCGTGCCGTCGCGCTTCGAGCCCTGTGGCCTAACCCAGCTCTGCGCGTTGCGCTACGGCGCCATTCCGATCGTCGCCCGCGTCGGCGGGCTCGCCGACACGATCGTCGACGCCAATGATGCGGCGCTCGCCGCTGGCGTCGCGACCGGCGTGCAATTCTATCCGCCCGAAGTCGGCGAGCTCGCTCACGCGCTCAACCGCGCGCTCGCGATCCATCGCAATCCGGCGACATTCAGCCGCATACGGCTCAACGGCATGCGCGCCGACGTGTCCTGGCGCGGCCCGGCCAAGCGCTACGCAAAGATCTACGAGGACCTCACGCACGAGCGCGACGCGTGACCGCTGCGCTCGGACTGACCCTGACGGCGGAAGGCGGCGAGATCGCGGTCTATTCCGAAAACGCGACGCGGCTCCACGTCTCGCTGTTCGACGCGGCCGAGCGCGAGACCCGCATCCCCATGATTGCGCGCGGCGACGGCGTGCACGAAGCGAAACTGCCGGGCCTGAAAGAGGGCGCGCTCTACGGCCTGCGCGCCGAAGGTCCGTTCGAGCCGGGACGCGGCCATCGCTTCGACGTCTCGAAGCTCATCGTCGACCCCTATGCCGTGGAGATCGACCGGCCGTTCCGGCTGCATCCGAGCCAGTTCCAATTCGGCGCCGACACGGCCGCCGTCATGCCCAAATGCGTCGCGCGCGCAGTCGCAGCCGCCTCGCCAGGATTCGCCCGCGTCGCGTGGGAAGACACGATCATCTACGAGCTCAACGTCGCCGGGCTCACCGGGCTCGCCGATTACCTGCCCGAAGCGCGCCGCGGCCGCATTTCCGGGCTCGTCGAGCCCACGATCCTCGCACATTTCAAATCGCTCGGCGTCACCACGCTCGAGCTGATGCCTTGCGACGCCGTCGTCGACGAGCGTCATCTGCCGCCGCTCGGACTCGCCAACTCCTGGGGCTACAATCCCGTGCTCCTCGGCTGTCCCGATCCGCAGCTCGCGCCGGGCGGTTTCGCCGAGGTGCTCGAGACGACCGACGCGCTGCATGCCGCGGGCTTCGAAGTGGTGCTCGACGTCGTGCTCAACCACGACGGCGAGAGCGACGAATTCGGCCCGACGCTGTCGCTGCGCGGTCTCGACAACGCGCTCTATTTCCGCCTCGATCCGACCGATCCGGCGCGCTACATCAACGACATGGGCTGCGGCAATTGCGTCGCGCTCGACCGCGCGCCGGTGGCGGCGATGGCGCTCGCGGCCTTGAAGCGCTGGATGGTTCTGGGCGGCGTCGACGGCTTCCGCTTCGATCTCGCGACCGCGATCGGCCGCCGCCCAACCGGCTTCGATCCGGGCGCGCCGCTGTTTCAGGCGCTCGCCGCGGATCCGGTCCTGAACAAAGCCAAGCTCATCGCCGAGCCCTGGGACATCGGCCCCGGCGGCTACCAGCTCGGACAGTTCCCGCCGGGCTGGGGCGAATGGAACGACCGCTTCCGCGACACGGCGCGCCGCTTCTGGCGCGGAGATGCGCGCGCGCGAGGCGAGCTGGCGACGAGGCTCGCCGGCTCGCGCGACGTGTTCGGAGCGGCGCCGCCGACCAAAAGCGTCAATTTCGTCGTCGCCCACGACGGCTTCACCCTCGCCGACGTCGTCTCCTACGTCCACAAGCACAACGAGGCCAACGGCGAAGGCAATCGCGACGGAACGAACGAAAACTACTCGTGGAATCACGGCGTCGAAGGACCGACCGAAATCGCGGAGATTCTTTCCCGCCGCAGGCGCGATCAGCTCAACCTGCTGGCGCTGAACATCTTTGCCCGCGGCGTTCCGATGCTCGCTATGGGCGCCGAGACCGGCCACAGCCAGCTCGGCAACAACAACGCCTATGCGCAGGCGAACGCGATCTCCTGGATCGACTGGCGCCGAGAGACCCCGATCCTCGCGCCGTTCATCGCGCGTTGCCTCGCGCTCCGCCGCGCCCACCCGGCGTTGCGTCCGCTGGCCTGGATCACCGGCGCGACGCTCGGCGAGGGGATCGCCGATGTCGTGTGGCGCGACGCCGACGGCCCGCTCGCGTCCTACGAACAATGGAACGCCGAGCCCGGGGACACGTTCGTCGCGGTGTTCGCGGCGCGGACCGAGAACGGCCTCGAGCGCGCCGGGCTCGCCTTCAACCGCTCCGGGTCGAAGCGCGTCTTTACCCTCCCTACCCCTCGCGCCGGCTTTGCCTGGCGGGTGAAGCTCGATACGGCGAACGATGAGATCGTCGACGCGCCGACCGAGCTCGCCGATCTCGTCGAGGTCGGCGCCCGCGCGACGCTGCTGGTGGCGGAGGAGCGCGCGACGCCGCGCTCGAGGCCCACCGAGCGCGAGCTCATCGATACGCTCGCGGCGGCGGCGGGGATCGCCCCCGAGTGGTGGGAAGTGACCGGCAAGCAAACGGTCGTGTCCCCGCGCACCAAGCTCGAGCTGCTCGACGCCATGCGGCTTCCCGCCCGCAGTCAGGGTCAGGCTCGCGCGTCCCTCGCGCGCCTGATGGAAGCGCGCACACGGCGCCTGCCGGCCTCGCTCACGCTGGCGCTGGCGCTGCAGGGCCGGCGCGCAGCGCCGTTGCGCGACGCCGTCGGCGAACCGGGGCGCGATTTCGATTACCAGATCGAGCTCGAGAATGGCGAAGCGCTCGCCGCCAAAGCGGTCCTCGGCGAGGCGCGCCGTGTCGAGCTCGCCGACGGGCGCGAGATCGTCGAACGACCGCTTCTCCTGCCCGAGCTTCCGGTCGGCCGCCATCGGCTCGTCGTCGACGGCGTCGAATGCCGGCTCACGATCGCGCCACTGGAGTGTTTCTCCCCGCACGCGGCGCCATGGCGAAGATTTGGCTTGTCGACGCAGCTCTATGCGCTGCGCCGCGCCTCCGGCGACCAGGGCGTCGGCGATTTTGCCGCGCTCGGGCTGGCGGGCGCGCTCGGCGGCGCGCAGGGCGCGGCGTTCCTCGGCGTGTCGCCGCTGCACGCGCTGTTCAACCAGGATCGCGAGCGCGCGAGCCCCTACAATCCTTCCGACCGCCGCTTTCTCGATCCTCTGCTGATCGACGTCAACGCCGACGACGGCCTGCCGTTCGACGCCTCGAGCCACGCTGACGCCTTCGGACGGCTGAGCAAGCTCGACGCCGTCGACTATTCAGCCGTCTGGGCGCGCAAGAATCAGGCGTTGCGCGCACGCTTCGAGGCTTTCGAGGCGGCGCGGGCCGGCGGTCACGAGCACCCGGCCTTCGCCGAGTTCGACCGCTTCGTCGCCGAAGGCGGCGAGGCGCTGCGGCGCTTCGCGATTTTCGAGGCGGTGTCGCGCGACCGGCGAGGCGAGGACTGGCGGCTCTGGCCGGAGCGCCTGCGCGACGCCGTCCCCGCGGCGCTCGACGAAGCCGAAGCGCAGCGCGCCAGAGAGATCGCCTTCGTCGAATTCTGTCAGTGGCTCGCCGACCGCCAGCTCGCGGCGGCGGCGGCGCAGGCTCGCGCGGGGGGCCTAGAGATCGGGCTCTATCGCGACCTCGCGGTCGGCTCGGCGCCCGACGGCGCCGAAGCTTGGGCGCGCGCCGGCGAATTGATGAGCGGCGTCAGCGTCGGAGCGCCGCCCGACCCGTTCTCCGCGCATGGCCAGATTTGGGCCCTGCCGGCGCCCGACCCGATAGCAGGCGGCGAGGACGGCTATCGCGGGCTCGCCGCGCTCTACGGCGCCAACATGCGCCACGCCGGCATGCTGCGTATCGATCACGCTATGGGGCTGACGCGGCTGTTCGTCGTGCCCGACGGCGCCAAGGCCGCCGAGGGCGCCTATGTCGGTTATCCCGTCGACGACCTGATCGGCCAGATCGCGCTGGAGAGCCAGCGTCACGCGTGCATCATCGTGGGCGAAGACCTCGGCACCGTGCCCAAGGGTTTCCGGGCGCGGCTCGCCCAAGCGAACATTTTCGGCATGAAGGTGTTGTGGTTCGAACGCGACGGCGCGAAGCTGCGCGAACCCGGCGACTATCCCGCGCTGTCGATCGCCTGCGCCTCGACACACGACCTGCCGACGCTGGTCGGCTGGCGCCGAGGCGGCGACATCGGCGAGCGGCTGATGCTCGGTCTAACGACCTTGGCGGAGGCCGGGCGGCAGATCGCCGAGCGGACGAACGACCAGCGCGCGCTGCTCGAGGCGTTGCGCGCCGCCGGAGTGCTTGGCCACGAGGCTCTGGATCTCGACGCGGACACGAGCGACGCGCTCGACGCGGCCATTCACGCCTTTCTCGCCGGTTCCGGCGCGGCGCTGGCGAGCGCGCAGTTCGACGACCTCGCCGGCGAAGCGATCGCGACGAACCTGCCCGGCACCGACCGCGAGCGGCCCAACTGGCGCCGCCGCCACGCGTTCGACATCGAGACCCTGCTCTCCCGGCCCCGGGCGGCGGCGATCCTGAAGGCGATCGCGATGGGAGGACGTGAAGGGCGCGTCTCGCCGACGAGCGGCGCGCTTTCGCAAGAGCCGGCAGGCGCCGCGAGCGGCGCCAGACCGCTTCCCGATTTGGCGTAACCCCCCGTCATTGCGAGGAGCGCAGCGACAACGCAATCCAAGGGGCGTAGGGCGTCGCCCCGTGGCCCCTGGATCGCTTCGCTTCGCTCGCTTTTGACGGTTCCATCATTTCGGGAAGCGCTCAAAGAACCACGTCGGTAGCCGAGGCAAATTCGCCGGAGGCGCGATACCTGTAGCTCAAGGGCCCTCATCCTGAGCTTGTCGAGGGACGACCTCGGTTAAGCGCGTAAGCGACTGATTCTCGCACGACTCTTCCAAGCGGAGGCAGCGAGGTCAGCGACCTCGCCCACAATGCCGCCCGGGAATCTGCCCCGGTCACCCAAATCGCGCGAAACTCTTTGATTCGAAAGGCGAGCTTGGCGCCAATGGCGTACTATTCGCCTCGCAAACGAGAAAGGCGCCGGTTTCCCGGCGCCCCTTCACGTTTTCCAGTGCCGCCGCCCTCAGTGCGCCAGGACCGCCAGCAGCAGCAGCGCGACGATGTTGGTGATCTTGATCGCCGGGTTGACCGCCGGACCGGCGGTGTCCTTGTAGGGGTCGCCGACGGTGTCGCCGGTGACGGAGGCCTTGTGGGCGTCCGAGCCCTTGAAGTGCTTGACGCCGTCCTTGTCGGTGAAGCCGTCTTCGAACGACTTCTTGGCGTTGTCCCAGGCGCCGCCGCCCGAGGTCATCGAGATGGCGACGAACAGGCCGTTGACGATCACGCCGAGCAGCAAGGCGCCGACGGCGGCGAAGGCCGAGGCCTTCGACCCCGAGATCAGCAGCACACCGAAGTAGACGACAATCGGAGCCAGCACCGGCAGCAGCGACGGAATGATCATTTCGCGGATCGCCGCCTTGGTCAGCATGTCCACGGCGCGGCCGTAGTCCGGACGCTGCGTGCCCTGCATGATGCCGGGAATTTCCTTGAACTGCCGGCTAACTACCATGACCACGGAGCCGGCCGCGGGGCCGACGGCGGTCATCGCGATGCCGCCGAACAGATAGGGGATGAGGCCGCCGAAGATCAGTCCGGCGACGACGTAGGGGTTGGAGAGGTTGAAGTCGACAACACCCACATCCTTGAAATAGGGCACCCCGGTATCGACGAAGTGCTTGATGTCGTTAGTGTAGGCGGCGAACAGCACCAGCGCGCCGAGGCCCGCCGAGCCGATCGCGTAACCCTTGGTGACCGCCTTGGTGGTGTTGCCGACGGCGTCGAGCGCGTCGGTCGACTGCCGCACTTCCTTGGGTAGGCCGGCCATTTCGGCGATGCCGCCAGCGTTGTCGGTGACCGGACCGAAGGCGTCGAGCGCGACGATCATGCCGGCGAGACCGAGCATGGTGGAGACCGCGATCGCCGTGCCGTAGAGGCCGCCGAGCTGATAGGTGGCGATGATGCCGGCGATGATGACGATCGCCGGCAGCGCCGTCGATTCCAGCGACACCGCGAGGCCCTGAATCACGTTGGTGCCGTGGCCGGTGACCGAGGCTTGCGCGATCGACACCACCGGGCGCTTGCCCGTGCCGGTGTAGTACTCGGTGATGACGACGATGAGGCCGGTGACGATAAGGCCGACGAGGCCGCACACGAACAGCGCGGCGCCGGTGATCGCCTTGTCGGCGACGACGCCGATCACGCCCCAACCCACGGTGAATTGGGTGGCGATGGCGAGGCCGACGATCGACAGCAGGCCGGTGGCGACGAGGCCCTTGTAGAGCGCGCCCATGATCGAGTTGTTGGCGCCGAGCTTGACGAAGAACGTGCCGGCGATCGAGGTCACGATGCAGGCGCCGCAGATCGCCAGCGGATACAGCATCGTGGCCGCGAGGTTGTCCTTGTCGGCGAAGAAGATCGAAGCGAGCACCATGGTCGCCACGACCGTCACCGCATAGGTCTCGAACAGGTCGGCGGCCATGCCGGCGCAGTCGCCGACGTTGTCGCCGACGTTGTCGGCAATGGTCGCCGGATTGCGCGGATCGTCCTCGGGGATTCCCGCCTCCACCTTGCCGACGAGGTCGGCGCCGACGTCGGCGCCCTTGGTGAAGATGCCCCCGCCGAGACGCGCGAAGATCGAGATCAGCGAGGCGCCGAAGCCGAGCGCGACCAGCGCGTCGACGGTTTCGCGGCTCCCGTTGGGATGGCCGAGCGGCCCGGTGAGCACGGCAAAATATCCGGCGACGCCGAGCAGCGCCAAGCCCGCGACCAGCATGCCCGTGACCGCGCCCGACTTGAAGGCGATGTCGAGGCCGCCGGCCAGCGACTTGGTCGCCGCCTGCGCCGTGCGCACGTTGGCGCGCACCGACACGTTCATGCCGATGAAGCCGGCGGAGCCGGAAAGGATCGCGCCGATCAGGAAGCCGATCGCCACCTGCCAGCCGAGCAGCAAGCCGATAATGATGAAGACCACGATGCCGACGCCGGCGACCGTGGTGTATTGGCGGCGGAGATAAGCCTGGGCGCCCTCGCGAACCGCTCCGGAAATCTCCTGCATGCGCTGCGAGCCGGCATCCGCCGCCATCAGCTGCGAGACGGTGACGCCCCCGTACACTACGGACAGCAGTCCGCACAATATGATCAGCCCTAGAGCCATGACGTCATACCCCCTCGTATCTGTTGCTGCTCCCCCGGCGCTCGTGACAGCGCGCGTGCGCCGTATGCCAGAAACAAGACCTTGCTGCAATGCGGCAAAACAAACCGTACACCGGCTTTCGACCAAAGTCTGTCTCTTGTTTTCAGCCCCGCGCGATGCGCTCGGCGGCGGTGAGCACGTTCGACATCAGCATCGCCACCGTCATCGGCCCGACCCCTCCCGGCACGGGAGTTATCGCGCCGGCGCTCGCGCAAGCTTCGGCGAACGCGACGTCGCCGGTGAGCCGGGTCTTGCCCTCGCCCTTCCCGGGGGCCGCAATACGGTTGATGCCGACGTCGATCACGATCGCGCCCGGCTTGATCCAGTCGCCGCGAATCATCTCCGGCCGCCCGACCGCGGCGACCAGCACATCGGCGCGGCGCGCGACCGCCGGCAGATCGCGCGTGCGCGAATGGGCGATGGTCACCGTGCAATGGCGGGCGAGCAGCAATTGCGCCAACGGCTTGCCGACGATGTTGGAACGGCCGATCACCACGGCGTCGGCGCCCTCGAGGCGCCGCCCGAGTGCGGCTGAGGCGCTATCGAGCATGATCATCGCGCCCGCCGGCGTGCAGGGGATCAGCGCGCGATCGAAGGCGCCGATCGCGGCGCGGCCGACGTTGATCGGATGGAAGCCGTCGACATCTTTTACCGGATCGATCGCCTCCAGCACTTTTTCCGCGTCGATCGCTTTCGGCAGCGGCAGCTGCACCAGGATGCCGTGGATGTCGGGGTCGGCGTTGAGCCGCGCCACCAGGGCCAGCAGTTCGGCCTCGCCGGTCGTTTCGGCGAGATCGAACTGCAGGGAGTGAAAGCCGCATTGCCTGGCCGCCCGGCCCTTGCTCGCGACATAGCTCTGGCTCGCCGGATCGGAGCCGACGAGCACCACGGCGAGCCCTGGCCTGAGGCCCCGCGCGGCGAGCGCCGCGACTTTCGCGCTGACCTCGGCGAGCGTCGCCTGCGCAATGACCTTGCCGTCGATCAGATAGGGCGTTGGCGTCAAAGTCTTCCTCGCTTCCGGCTGCCGCGCTAAGCCCATCGGCGGCCGAGCGCAAGGGGGCGCTCGCCAGGACGGCGCCGAGAATGCTGTGAGCAGGACGCTTCTCACCCTCTCCGCGGCGCGAGAAACCGGCTAGTCTGAGGCGCGGCGCGCCCGTCGGCCGGCGCGGACGAGCGCGCGGGGATGAGCTCATGGGCAAAGGGGGGATCGACTGCGGGCGGATCGTCGAGCATCTCGAGCTGGCGCTGATCGAGCTCGAATATGCGGCGGCCGATTTCGCCTACAAAAAGGCTGCCACCGAGGCCGTCGACCTCGCCGACCTGCGGGCGATGCGATTGAAGATGATGGCGGCGACGCGCGCCATGGATCTCGCGATCCAGATTCTCGGCGCCCGCGCGGCGCCGATCAATTGAGCGAAGGCCCGACGCCGGCAGGCGACGCTGGGGTCGGAAACGCCGGGGCGCGGAGAGCGGCGTTGGTCGAAGGGGCGGCGTCCGCTCGAGTCCCTCCGGCCCCTCCTGGTCGACGCGAGAACAGCCTCAGCCACGGGGCCAAATGGAAGGCGCTCATCAGCAGATACATCACTGTCATTGCGCTCATCGGCGACGAGCCTCGCATCGCGCCGCAGACCAGGTCCGGCCGGCCGCTGAATAATACCGTTCCCAGCGCCATCGACGCGAACGTCGGCGCGGCGGCGAGCGCGAGCCAGTGGGCCACACGGGGAGCGGACATGCCGCTCTCCGCTGAGCTCTCTACGTCGCGGGGCGCGACCGGAGACATCGATACGTCAGTCATGGCCGTACTCGTCGTGACGACGCCACCATACGCCGTGCTCGTTGCGGCCCTTCGGCGCGCGATCGAGCCACTGATAGGCCCCCCATAGGATATCCAGCCCGCGCGCATAGGTCGAATAGGTGTGGTAGACGACGCCGTCTTCGAGCACGAAGGCGCTCATGCCCGGCCGATCGCGGCGATAGGTCGCGGCGTCCGTGCCGCAGGTCGCCGCAAACTCGGCGACGGGGCGAGGGACCGGGATCCTGTCCATCGCATGCGTTCCCCGCGCGTAATTGTATTCGACGGGTCCTTCGTTCTCCTGCGCCTCGGTGAAGGAGACATTGAAGTCGAAATTGAAGTCTCCGCGGTGCGACGACGCCCAGGGGAAGGTCCAGCCCATACGCTGCTTGTAGGCCAGGAGCTTGGCCAGCGGCGCGCGCGACACCGCCATCAGCCTGACGTCGTGGTTGGCGAGGTGGACGGCAAAGCCATCGAAACCGTCGGCGATCATCGAGCAGGACGGGCAGCCGGCCTCGTAATCGGGCCCGAACATGAAGTGGTAGACGAGAAGCTGCGAACGCCCGTCGAACAGGTCCTCGAGCGTCTCGAGCCCAGCCTCGGTTTCGAACGTGTAGGTCTTGTCGATCCGGACCCAGGGCAGCCGCCGGCGCAACTTCAGACATCCTGATCTCGACCGGGTCTGAGCGCGATTTTCCGGAAAGGTGACTGGCACATTTTTTCGAGTGGAGCGTCGCGAATCGCGGTAGATCGGGGGATCCCGGCTCGCGAGAAGA
>JBKQKS010000276.1:0-18947 GCA_052147395.1 Roseiarcus sp. | reverse complement strand
CGTCGGCGTGGACGCCGACGCTCCTACTTGGATTGCCGGATTACATCGACAGCGCATTCAACGCCCGCCCCCCGGCCCTTTCGAGACCTCTCGGCTCGGGCGCCGAGCGTTTGAAACTCCCCATGAGGTGGCTTGGCTTCACTCACCTTCGACAAGCGGCTAAGCCGCCGCTGAACGCGCGCCTGTGGGACGGCGACCCCGGCTGCTGCGGCCCCCTTCGACATGCAGCCAAGCGCACTCGCACGCATTGCGATCGGGCGGCCGGGTTCGAGCGTCGGTTCCTTTTCCGGCGCGTCGACGCCTTCGCTCGAGCGGGTCCAGGTCAAACCGACACTTCCGTCATTGCGAGGAGCCCAGCGACGAGGCAATCCAGGGGCCATAGCCCCGCCGCCCTGGATTGCTTCGCTTCGCTCGCTTTTGACGGTGGCGATCGACTCGAGCCCCGAGCGCCTAAAGCCTTGCCTCGACAAGTTCGGGATGAGACTCGGCTGCCGTTTCCGCCGCTCTCAACCCGATCAAATGGCAGATGGCGAACACCAGATCGGCGCGGTTCATGGTGTAGAAATGCAGATGCGTCACGCCGCGGTCGATGAGGTCGATCACCTGCTCGGCGCAGACGGCGGCGGCGACCAGGCGGCGCGTGGTCGGGTCGTCGTCGAGACCTTCGAACCGCTCGGCGAGCCAGTTCGGCACGCTAGCGCCGGCGCGGCGGGCGAAATTGGCGGTCTGCTTGAAATTCTGCACCGGCACGATTCCCGGCACGATCGGGATCTCGACGCCCGCCGCCGCCGCGGCGTCGAGGAAGCGGAAATAGACGGAATTGTCGAAGAAGAACTGGGTGATGGCGCGATCGGCGCCGGCGTCGGCCTTGCGCTCGAGGGCGTCGATATCGTGCAGCAGGGTCGGGCTCTCAGGATGCTTTTCCGGATAGGCGGAGACCGAGACTTCGAAATCGCCCGCTTTCTTGATCGCGGCGACCAGGTCCTCGGTGCGCTGGTAGCCGTCGGCGGGGGCGACATAGGGCGCGTCCACGCCTCCCGGCGCGTCGCCGCGCAACGCGACGATGTGACGGACGCCGACGTCGTAGTAGCCGCGCACGATGCCGTCGATTTCTTCGCGCGAGTGCCCGACGCAAGTCAGATGCGCGGCGGGCTTGACTCGGGTTTCGCTGACGAGGCGCGCCACCGTCGCGTGGGTGCGCTGACGGGTCGAGCCGCCGGCCCCATAGGTGACGGAGACGAATTTCGGGCCGAGCGGCGCGAGCCGCGCCACCGCTTCCCAGAGCTGCGCCTCCATTTCCGCGGTCTTGGGCGGGAAGAACTCGAAGGAGACGTCGACGCGGGAGCCGGCCCGGCTCAGGCGGACGGGATCGAAAGCCATCAAGCAAACTCCCTGCCGGCGCCGCTGAGATCGTCCGCGATGATTCGCGGGTCGCGCGCGAGCCAGAGCGCGACGGTGAGCTTGCCCGTTTCTTCCGGCCCCGGCGCGACGAGCTCGCTCTTCACCTCGACGAGCCCGGCTTCGGCGAGGAAGCCCGCGACTTCGTCGAGGGCGAAGCCGAGCCGCCGATGGGCGAAGTTTTCGCGCAGCGTCTCTTCCGAATGGGCCGCGAAATCGACGATGATGAGCCGCCCGCTGGCGCTGAGCGTGCGCGCCGCCTCGCCGACCGCGCGGCCGGGATCGTCGAGGAAGTGCAACACCTGATGGACGACGACGAGATCGTAGGCGTTGCGCTCGACGGGCGGAGCATAGAGGTCGCCCTGGCGCAGTAGCACGTTGCGAAAACCCTTCGGTTCCATGCGGGCGCGCGCGAGGGCGAGCATCGCCGGGCTCTGGTCGACGCCGATCGCGCGGTCGGCGAGCGGGGCGAGAAGCTCCAGCATGCGCCCGGCCCCGGTCCCGAGGTCGAGCAGCGCACGGATGCGCGTCTTGCCGACGAGGCCGAGAATCGCCGCCTCGACCCGCTCCTCGGGCGCGTGCATGGCGCGGATGCGGTCCCAATCCTCGGCGCGTTCGGCGAAATAGCCGGCCGCCTGCTTGCGCCGCGCCTCGCGCGTCATCTCGAGCCGCGCGCGGTCGGCCTGCAATGTCGGATCGTCGGGGGCGATGCGGGCGAGAAGTTCGCGGGCGAACGCGCCGCCGGGCTCGGCGAGGCGGAAAAACGCCCAGGCGCCCTCGCGTTCGCGTTCGGCGAGGCCGGCCTCGACCAGCAGCTTCAGATGGCGCGAGATGCGCGGCTGCGACTGGCCGAGGATGGCGACGAGCTCGCTCACCGTCAGCTCGGCCTCGCCGAGCAGCGCGATGAGGCGCAGACGCGTGACCTCGCCGGCGGCCTCCAGCGCGTCGAGCAGCGCATCGAAGCTGAGCGGCGGGGAAGTTTTACGGGAAGGCGTCGAGCGCGACATAAAGATATGTTTATGTCGATTTCTCGTGCAAAGCAAGCGCCCAGATGTCTCCATCCTCGCGTCCGCCGCGCGCGCAAAAACGGGAGGACGCCGCTTCCGCCGCCTTGCGCATGAGGCCGGAGAAGCCGGCCGCGTCGATGCCGTCCCAGGCGATCCAGACATGGTCCGGCGGCGCCGTCTCCGAAGGCGCGCGGGCGACGAACAGCGCGAGACGCAAAGCGAAATGGGTGAACACGTGCTCGACGCAGCCGGGCAGCCGGCGCCAGCGGGCCGCGAACGGCGCCGCCCCGGCGTCGACCGCCTCGATGTCGCCTTCCGTCCAGGCGCCGCCGGGCAGCTCCATCGTCGCACCGAGCAGCCCCCTCGGGGGACGGCGGCGGGCGAGGAAGGCGCGGTCTGCGCGCTCGGCATAGAACGCCGCGCCGACCCGCGTCGGCCGCGGTTTGCGCTGAGGTTTCGGCGGAAAAGCCTCCGGCGTTCCCGAACCCGCGGCGAGGCAAACGGCCGCGAACGGGCAGCGCGGACAGTCTGGCGCGCGCGGCCGGCAGATCGTCGCGCCGATGTCCATCAGCGCCTGCGCGTAATCCCCGGAACGTTTCTCCGGCGTCAGCGCCCGCGCGGCGGCGTCGATCGCCGGACGGTTGGCGGCGGCGGGAGCGTCGAACGCCATCAGCCTGGAAACGATGCGCGCGATGTTGCCGTCGATCGGCGCCGCGGGGATGTCGTATGCGATCGCGGCGATCGCCGCCGCGGTATAGGGACCGACGCCCGGCAGCCGCCGCAGCGCCTCCTCGTCGGCGGGAAACCGCCCGCCCGCCGCCGCGACGGCTCGAGCCGAGGCGTGAAGATTGCGCGCCCGCGAATAATAGCCGAGGCCGGCGAAGGCCTGCATCACCGCCTCGAGCGGCGCGGCGGCGAGCGCCTCCACATTCGGCCAGCGGCGCACGAACTCGCGATAATAGGGGGCCGCGCCCGTCGCCGTCGTCTGTTGCAACAGCACTTCCGAGAGCCATACAAGGTAGGGATCGGGCCGTTCCTGCGCCGGCGCGCGCCACGGCAGGTCGCGACGGCGGATGTCCCACCAGGAAAGCGCCTCGGCGGCGACGCCGCGACGCTTCAACGCGGCGCGTTTCGAGTCTAGAGTGTCGGCCATGACCCTGTCTCTAACCCGACGGCCGAGATGAGCAAGCCCGGCCATTCCCGCCCCGTCCCGATCGGGGCGCTGATCGGCGACGTCGTCCAGCCGACGATGGCCGCCCGCGGGCTCTCGGAAGGAAGCCTGATCGCCCATTGGCGCGAGATTGTCGGCGAACGCATCGCCGCCTTCGCTGAGGTCGAAGCGGTGCAATGGCCGCCACGCGGCGACAAGCGCGACCCGTTCGGCCCCAGCGCGCCGGCGACGCTGGTGCTGCGCATCGACGGCGCCTTCGCGCTGGAGGCGGGCCACATGGCGATGACCATCGTCGGCCGCGTCAACGCCCATCTCGGCTGGCGCTGCGTCGACCGCATCGCCTTCCGGCAGGGTCCGCTCACACCGCCGCCGCCGAAGCGCGTCCGTAAGGCGCCGCCGAGCGCCGAGGCGCTCGCCCGCGCCCGCGAGCTCGGCGCCGGGATCGAGGACCAGCCTTTGCGCGACGCGCTCGCGCGTTTGGGCGCGCGCATCATCGACAAGGCGCGGGGCGAAGGGTAGAGGCTTTTCGCGTTCCAACCAGGAGTCCCGCCATTCCCTCGAGCCCGCTCGTCGGCCGCCGCATCCTGCGCATGAACGGCGCCGGCAACAAGATTCTGGTGCTCGATTCGCGCGGCGGCGCGGCGCTGCCGAGCCCCGAGGAGGCGTGCGCGATTCACCGCGCGCCGGGGCTCGACTACGACCAGCTGATGCTTTTGAGCGATCCGCGCTCCGCGGAAACCCTCGCCTATGTCACCATCTACAACAACGACGGCTCGCTCGCCGGGGCCTGCGGCAACGGTACGCGCTGCGTCGCCGACTATCTCTTCGGCCAGACCGGCCTCGAGGAGTTCGCCGTGGAGACCGCGCGCGGAAAAATAAGCTGCGAGCGGCTGGCGCCGGCGAGCTATCGCGTCGACATGGGCGCGCCGCGGCTCGGCTGGCGCGAGATTCCGCTCAGCCGAGAGGTCGCCGACACGAGCGCCTTCGCCCTGCCGCTCGACGGCGCGCCGGATTTCGGGCCGGCGAGCGTGGTCGACATGGGCAATCCGCACCTGGTGTTCTTCGTCCTCGATGTTGCAGCCGTTGCCCTCGACGTGTTCGGCCCGCGTTACGAGACCCATCCGCTGTTTCCCGAAAAGACCAACGTCTCGTTCGCTCGAGTTCTCGCCCCCGACCACATCCGGCTGAGGGTTTTCGAGCGCGGAGTCGGCATCACCCTGGCCTGCGGTTCGGCGGCCTGCGCAACGCTGGTCGCCGCGGCGCGGCGGCGCCTCTCGGATCGCGAGGCCAGGATCGATCTGCCCGGCGGCCGGCTCGTCATCGCCTGGCGGGAGGGCGACGGCCACGTGCTGATGACGGGCCCGGTGGAATTCGAGCGCTGGGCGATGCTCGATGAGGCCATGTTCGCAGTATGAGCGCGTCCTCGTCGCGTTTCGACATCGTCGACGTCGCCCGCGCCGCTGCGCTGGCCGGCATGGTCGGCTATCACCTGACCTGGGACCTGGCCAATTTCGGCTTCATCGACGCGTATTTTCCGTTTCAGCCGGCGATGCGCGTCTATTCGCATATTGTCGCCTCAGCCTTCCTGGCGCTGGTCGGAATCTCGCTCGCGCTCGCCCATCGCGCGGGCCCGCACTGGCGCGCGTTCTTCTTTCGCCTCGGCAAGATCGTCGCCGCGGCGGCGTTGGTCACCGTCGGCTCCTATTTCATCGCGCCCGACGATGTGATCTGGTTCGGCATTCTCCATTGCATCGCGGCGGCGAGCCTGATCGCGGCGCTGTTCTTCAGCGCGCCGATCGGCGTCGCGTTCGCGGCGGGCGTGTTGGCGATCGTCGCCGGCGCCTTGGTGCGCAGCCATGCCTTCGACCCGCCGGCGCTGCAATGGATCGGCCTCGCGGTCCGGCTGCCCTCGACGCTCGACTGGCGTCCGCTGCTGCCGTGGGCGGGAGTCGTATGGATCGGCTACGATCTCGCGCGCCTGGCGCTGCCGCGGTTCGAAACCCTCGAGCTCGCCAGATGGCGGGCGCGGGCCTACCCGGCCCGGGTCGCGGCGTTTCTCGGCCGCCACAGCCTCGCCTTCTATCTCCTCCACCAGCCGGTGTTGTTCGCTGTTCTCTATCCGGTCGCGATGCTGGCCGCGCGATAGCGCGCTCTCGAAAAAAGCGCGCGACATCAGGAATCTAGCGTTACTGAAGGGAACCGGGGCAAATTGCCGGGCGCCATTGTAGGCGAGGTCGCTGACCTCGCTGCTTCCGCTTGGAAAAGTCGTGCAAGTTGCGGCGCTTACGCGCGGACCGAGGTCAACGACCTCGGCTACAGAATGGCGCCGCCGGCGAATTTGCCCCGTTTACTACTGAAGCGCGGTCTGCGGCTCGCCGGAAAATTCCATCGCCCAGAACACGCCCCAGTGCGAACGAGCGTTCTTGGCGATGGCGACGCCGATGCGGGTGAAGTTTTGCCGCAGCAGGTTGGCGTTGTGCTCGGGCGAGGCCTTCCAGCCGGCCATCGCGTCGCCTAGCGCGAAATAGCCGGCGCCGACGTTCTCGCCCGCTTCCGCCACGGAAATGCGCGCCGCGGCGAGCCGCGCGGAGAACGGGCCGCCCGCGGTGTGCGAGAGCTCGCCCTTCGCCGCCATGGCCTCGGCCTGCTCATTGGCCATCGCCGTCAACCGGTCATCGAGCCTGACCGGCCCGAGGCCGCGGCTCGCGCGGTAGGCGTCGAGCTCGGCGACCGCCGCGGCAGGATCGAGCGTCGCCGCCGCGACTTCGCGCGCGAAGCGCGCGTCAACCGGAGCTTCGAGCTCGTCGCGCGCACAGGAGGCGAGGAGGAGCGCAGCGGCGAGGATGAGGAGGTTGCGGCGGTTCATGGTCGAAGCCCGAGTTTGACTTGCCGTTAGCCTCCGATAGGTTAACGCAGCGCTACGATTGGGGGGCGCACACGTGTTCGCGCGACTTAGTTTCATTCGATCACCGGAATGATCCGCACTCGGAAATAGGAGGCGCTAGCGATTGAACGCGCGGAAAATTCATTCATATGGCTTGACAAAATGTGATCTCGGAGTCCTTGCCGATTCGTGCGGGAAACGGTACATTTAACATGGGCAGGCATGCGCCGGATAAACCCCGAGTTGCCTTTTCAGGCGGCAGCATCCTTTGCGATGTGGATCAGGGGCCGGGGGCCTGCTCAACCCTTTTTTATATGCTCTATCAGCGCCAACTGCTCCTGATCGGCGGCGCACTTGTTCCATGCGGGCACAGGTGTCAGTCCGCAATTGAGTATCGCGCCGTTTCTAGATCGCATCAAACGTGGGATTAGAATCCTTGCGTATGAGTGTTCGTAATTTCCGTATGGGTTTGGCTCGAACCCCATAAATATCGCGCTTGTGACGACATCCGCGATTTGGAGTCCAGCCCATCTAGCATGGTGCTCAACGACGATATTTTCGATATCGAGAACGTTCCAATCGATTTTGCGTGCTGGCCGAATTTTCTCGTTTCCATCTCGCAGAAGCGCGAGGTAGTCCTTCATCGCCTGATAATCGGTGTTTGCCCGGCGTGAGAACACGACTTTTAGGCAGGCTCGATCGTTGTTCGCGTCTCGCTGACAAAATTCTGTGACTCGCTCCAATAGCCACCTCATTAAGTAGTTATAAAGATATCCCTTCTTTTTAAAGATAGGTTCGTATTTAGTTCCGATTATTGTAATCTTATGCGACAATGTGACACACGCATGCAAAGGTAGTCTTGCAATCTCTTGACATGCTACTATCTTTTGTTCGTGCTTCAATTCTCTGAAATGCAGGTCTCGTGTCTTTTTTAGTGGGAACCTGGATAGAATAGCATCGCGCCAGAGGGGCATTTTCAAATCATTTTCGCCGGCCACCACGCACGCACCGATGGCGAGCCATCGTGACTGTCCGCCAATTGGTCCCGCCGCTAACTTTCCAATGCCTTCGTCTCCAGCCTCATCGATATATGCCGTATAACGTTTGATGTTTGATGGCGATGAGGACGACATGAACAGACCAAAAAAATTAGGTTGGGCCGGGTGGCGACTGAGCAGCGTGGTCACGATTTGACCCCGCAATCGACACAGCCGTCAAGTGTAGACTGACGTCCAAACCTGCGCCGACGCCGAGCCCGAAAAGAACGACCCTCTATCAAGTGCCGGTTTCTTCAAGGTAGGACGCATGACAAAGTGAGTTATAGGATGTCGCTGCCTATCCAATTTGGAGCCGGTGGGGTCAGTCGCTTGCCCCCCGGTGCTACGCAAGCATTCGCGAGCGGAATTCGGGATCGAACACGAGGCGCAGGTGCAGCGATTCGCGTCCAAATTGCTGCCAGATCGAAAGCCGAGGCGCGTTAGCATGAAGGAGGCGATCTGCAAGGCCTTCTGCAACGAGATTCGCATTCGCGAGGTCCCTGTCGGCCTGGCCGTGAGCACGGCGTTTCGCCGGGCGGACGGCGACGCGATCGGGTTCTATGTCGTGAGGAATCCGAGCGAGCCCGGACTCGCGCATCTCGAGGACGATGGCCTCACGGTTCCCTATCTCGAAGCCGCCGGGGTCGATCTCGAGACCCAGACGCGAAAGAAGGCTTTCGATCAGATTCTATCCGAGTATGGCGCGCAGTATGATTCGGAAGAAGCGGTCGTCAGGACGCCCGACGTCCCCGAGTCCGAGATCGCGCGCTTGGCGATTTCCTTCACGGCGCTGCTGCTGCGTCTGTTCGACTTTCTGCTGTTGAGCCAGGACTATGCCGCCAGCGCGTTCCGGGACGACGCGATCAAGCGCATCCGCGATGCGATCGGAGACCGCGCAGAAATAGAAGAGGACGAGGTCGTCGACGGCAACTTGTCCGACGTCCGCGCCGACCTCGTGATCCGGGGGCACGATCGCAATCCCGTGGCTGTTTTCCTCGCCCAATCGCCTCAGAGGCTGAACGACGCGATATTCTTGCAGATGGCCGCGTTATACGAGGCGCATCGCAACATCTCGGTCGTCGCGCTGCTGCAACGCGATTCGTCGGCGAGCGCGAAACTCAAACAACGAGCCGCCAATCGTCTCAGCGCGGTGCCGGTATACGAAGGCGAAGAGGATCAGGCGATCAGCCGCATCGTGCGCGAAGCGGTCGGCTTCGAAGCCGTCTTGCACTGACCCAGAGCCGCCCCGCAGGTCGAGCGCTCAGCCCAGGTTCAGCTCCTTGAAGAAATCGTTGCCCTTGTCGTCGACGACGATGAAGGCGGGAAAATCTTCGACCTCGATGCGCCAGATCGCCTCCATGCCGAGCTCGGGATATTCGAGGAGCTCCACCTTCTTGATGCAGTCCAACGCGAGGCGGGCGGCGGGGCCGCCGATCGAGCCGAGATAGAAGCCGCCGTGCTTCTCACAGGCCTTGCGCACTTCGGCGGAGCGGTTGCCCTTGGCGAGCATCACCATCGAGCCGCCGGCCGCCTGGAACTGGTCGACATAGGAATCCATGCGCCCCGCCGTCGTCGGGCCGAACGAGCCCGAGGCGTAGCCGCTCGGCGTCTTGGCCGGGCCGGCGTAATACACCGGGTGGTTCTTGAAATAGTCGGGCATCGGCTCGCCGCGCTCCAGCCGTTCGCGGATTCTTGCATGCGCGAGATCGCGCGCCACGATCACCGTGCCGGTTAACGCGAGCCGGGTGCGGATCGGATGTTTGGTGAGCTCGCCGAGGATTTCCGTCATCGGCCGCGACAGATCGAGGCGCACGACCTCGCCGCCGAGCTTGGCCTCGTCGATCGCGGGCAGGAACCGCGCCGGATCGCGTTCCAGCGCCTCGAGGTAGACGCCGTCCCTGGTGATCTTGGCGAGCGCCTGACGGTCGGCCGAGCAGGAGACGCCGAGCCCGATCGGCAGCGAGGCGCCGTGGCGCGGCAGGCGGATGACGCGCACGTCGTGGCAGAAATACTTGCCGCCGAACTGCGCGCCGACGCCGAGCTGCTGGGTGAGTTTATGGATCTCCTCCTCGAGCGCGAGATCGCGGAACGCGCGGCCGTCGGCGCCGCCCGAGGTCGGCAGCGCGTCGAGATACTTGGCCGAGGCGAGTTTGACGGTCTTGAGGTTGAGCTCGGCGCTCGTGCCGCCGATCACGATGGCGAGATGATAGGGTGGACAGGCCGCGGTGCCGAGGGTGAGGATTTTTTCTTTGAGGAACGCCATCATGCGATCGTGCGTCAGCATCGACGGCGTCGCCTGATAGAGATACGTCTTGTTGGCCGAGCCGCCGCCCTTGGCCAGAAATAAGAACTTGTAGGCGTCCTCGCCCTCGGAATAGATGTCGATCTGCGCCGGCAGGTTGTCGCCGGTATTCTTCTCCTCGAACATCGAGAGCGGCGCGACCTGGCTGTAGCGCAGGTTCTTCTTCACGTAAGCCGAGCGGATGCCGGCGGCGAGCGCCGCCTCGTCGCCGCCGTCGGTGAACACCAGCCGGCCTTTCTTCGCCACCACGATCGCCGTGCCGGTGTCCTGGCACATCGGCAGCACGCCGCCCGCCGCGATGTTGGCGTTCTTGAGCAGATCATAGGCGACGAATTTGTCGTTCGCCGACGCTTCCGGATCGTCGAGGATTTTCTCCAACTGGGCGAGATGGCCGGGGCGCAGCAGGTGATTGACGTCGATCATCGCCTGTTCGGCGAGCGTTTGCAAAGCCTCGGGTTCGACCACGAGCGCGTCGCGGCCGAGAATCTTCTCGACCCGCACGCCCTCCGAGGTCAGCTTCCGGTAGGGCGTCGCATCGGGACCGAGCTGGAACAGGGGAGAATAGGCTTCGCTCATGGTCGCGTTCTCGCAGCAGGAAAAGTCACCCCGAGGTTTAGTCCCTTGTGCGCCGCATTCCAAGCGCGCTCGCGGCGCCCACGTTGCGCCTTTTCGGGTCAACGCCTGGGTTGTCGCATGAACAGCAGTCAAGCGAAGCGCTTTCCGGCTAAAGGGGGCGGGATGCGACATTTGTTCCCGGCAAAGGCGGCCATCTGATTGTCATGCTCGACGGCAGGCGGTCTGTGCTGCCGCAACATGGCGGATCCAAGGGACCGGGCAAGGGGCTCTGGCAGAGTATCCTGAAGCGGCTGGATATCAAGGAATGAGGATGCGCTACGCGGTTCGTCTGACGCCCGACGACAATGGCGCGCTTCCCGTGACAGCGCCTGATTTCCCAGAGGCGGTGACCTTCGGAGAAAACCGAAGCGATGCGCTCGCTCGCGCGGTCGACGCGATCGAAACGGCGATCATCGGACGAATAGCGGCGCGCGAAGATATCCCACGCCCCATTGCGCGCGGCGGCGAGGTTGTCGCCCTTCCCGCGCTGTCGGCGGCAAAGGTCGAACTCCATGGCGCGATGCGCGCGGATGGCGTCGGCAAGGCCGAACTCGCCCGACGCCTCGCTGTCGCCTTGCCGCAGATCGACCGGTCCTCAACTCGCCTCGGGCTGCTGCGCCTCCAACGAGGCGAGGAAGGCCTGCGCGTCCTCTTTGGTCTCGAACACGTGCGGAGCGATATTGCGGCGAGTGAAGGCTTGGCCGAGCTTCATGCGCATGAATGCGCTCGTCGCGAACCGCGTGATCCGCGTGTAGTAGTGTTCGAGCATGTAGCGGTCCATCTCCGCATACTCGTCATAGGTGTCCTCGGAAATGCGGAAGCTTTCGTAGTTGACGAATACGCCGACCCGCTTGCCGATGTTCTTGCATCGCTCTTCCAGCAGTTTGCGCAGCGCCGCGACGTCGTCCAAGACCCTGATGTACATGCCCTCGAAATTGAGGAACAGGATATTGCGCTGGGGATCGTAGGTGACGCGGTCGGGCAGATCGAGATTGAGCAGGTGGGTTTCGAGCCCCATCGGTTCGGGGCGGAAGATGCGGGGATCCATGAGGTCCGGCTCACGGATGATCGGCTTGAAGCCCATGTGGGGCAAAATGTCGCGGTCGATGTCGATGCCGGGCGCCACTTCGATGAGGGCGAGCCCCGAGCGCACGCGGCGGAACACGCAGCGTTCCGTCACATAGAGCACGGTGCGGTGACGGTCATAGGCGTATTGGCCGGAGAAGCTGATCTGGCCGACCTTGTCGACGAATTTCTTCTCCCTGCCTTCCTCGACGATCTTCAGCTTGCCGTCCTCTATGGCAACCTTCAGGCCGCCCGCGGTAAAGGCGCCGGCAAACACCAGCCGACGGGCATTCTGGCTGATATTGATGAATCCGCCGATGCCGATCAGGCGAGAGCCGAAGCGGCTGACGTTGACGTTGCCGATGCTGTCGCACTCGGCCATCCCCAAGCAGGCCAGGTCGAGGCCGCCGCCATCGTAGAAATCGAACTGCTGGTTCTCGTCGATGATGGCGTCCATGTTGAGGCTGGCGCCGAAGGCGGCGCCGCTCGCCGGAATGCCGCCGATCGCTCCCGATTCCACCGACAGGGTAATATATTGCAGCACTTTCTCTTCGTTGGCGACCGAGGCGACGCCTTCGGGAACGCCGACGCCGAGATTGACGATGCCGTTGGGCGGCAGTTCGAACGCGGCGCGGCGCGCGATGATCTTGCGTTCGTCGAGCGGCAACGCCGGCACCGTCGTGGTCGGCACGCGGATGCGGCCCGTATAGCCCGGATGGTATTGCATCGCGAGATTGGTCATGTGGTCTTCGGGATCGGCGACCACGACGCAGTCGACGAAAATGCCGGGGATCTTCACCTCGCGCGCCGGGATCGTATGGCGCTCGGCGACACGCTCCACCTGCGCAATGACAATACCGTTCGAGTTCTTGGCGGCCATCGCCATGGCCAGATTGTTGAGCGTGAGCGGCTCTCTCTCCATGGAGATGTTGCCCATGGTGTCGGCGGTGGTGCCGCGGATGAAAGCGACCGTGACCGGCGCCACCTTGTAGAACAGCCATTCCTCGCCTTCGAACTCCACCAGCGTGACGATGTCGCGCGTGGTGATCTTGTTGATGCGCCCGCCCTCCTGCCGCGGGTCGACGAAAGTGTGCAGGCCGGTCTTGGAGAACGTGCCGGGCTTGCCGCCGGCGAGGTCGCGGAACAGCTGCGCGATGATGCCCTGCGGCAGATTGTAGCCATAGATCTTTTCGTCGAGCGCCAATTGGCGAACCGACGGCATGCGGCCCCAATTGCCGGCCACCACCTTGCGCAGCAGCCCTTCGTGTCCGAGGCGGCTCAGACCTTTGGTCTTGCTGTCGCCTTGGCCGGCGGTGGCGAACAGGCTCAGATTGCGCGGCGCGCCGGTCGCGAGGTAGCGGCGCTCGAGCGCCTTGAGCAGCGCCTCCGGCACGCAGGACTGCACGAAGCCGCAGCTCGCCAAAGTATCGCGGTCGCGCACGAGGCTTATGGCTTCGTCTGCAGTGACGACCTTGTCTCTCATGAAATCCACTCCGTAACCATGATCGCGCGGACGCCTGCTTCGGCGAGGGAAACCCCCGGCATTCCCGACCGCTGCAAAGGCGCGCCGCGGAAGCCGTCGGATCGGCCGGGCGTTCGTATTCCCCCCCGTCTCGCGACGCTTCGCGCCTGCTTGCTCCCCGCTCGAGAGGCGAAACGGGGACGGGGCGAAGGCCCGGTCGCGTCTGCGTTTACTGAGCCAGCCGCGCTGAGCCCGCGTCTCCTAGCGTGGCGGTCGCGGTCATCGCCGCCGTTCCGTCCGGTCCCGTCGCTTCCAGCGCCACCGAGTCGCCGTCTGGCTGCCCAGTGACGCGGAACGGCGCGAGATCGAACAGCGGCGCGCGACCGCGGAAACTGTAGGCGATCACCGTTCGCGGGGAATTACGGCGCACGAGGTCGATGAGCAGCAGCGCTGTGAGCGGCCCCTGCACGACGAGGCCCGGATACCCTTCCTGGTCGATGGCGTAAGGCCGGTCATAGTGGATGCGATGGGCGTTGAAGGTGAGCGCCGAGAAGCGAAACAGCAGGACCGGGCTCGGCGTGATGGCGCGGGTCCACGCGCCATCCGGCGGCGGCGGCAATTCGACCACGGCGGGCGCCTCGATGCGGCGGCCCGGCTCGCGATAAACGATATCCTGCACCTCCTCGACGCACACCCGGCCGTCCTGTTCGACCTGGTATTCGACGGTGACGAACACCAGGTTTCCGCTCGCGCCGTGCTTTTGCGAAATGTCGCGCACCGTGCCGATGCGGCTCGCCGGCCTGCCGATCAGCAGCGGATGGCGGAACTGCAGCCGCGCGCCGGCGAACATCCGCCGCGGCAATTCGACCGGCGGCAGGAAGCCGCCGCGCTGAGGGTGGCCGTCCGCGCCGATCCGCGAGAGGGGAGCGCGCGGCAGGAAATAGAGCCAGTGCCACAGCGGCGGCAACGGATCGCCGGGCCCGAGCCGCGTCTCGCCGTCGTCGAGCGTCGCCAGCATCGCCGGCGCCGGCGCAGGCGAGATCTCCTCCTCGACGCGCTCCTGGCGCCCGATCCATTCCGCGTACGCGTGGGTAGATTCGCTCAGGGCGTCCTCCTCACAACTCTATTGGCCCGGCGACGATTTTGCCGTCGCGCAGCTTTCCGATCTGACCCTCGCCGAGACCCAACACGCCGGCCAGCACCTCGTCGGTGTGCTCGCCGAGAATCGGCGCGCGCGTCGGCGCCTCGCGCGGGACGGCCCCGAATTCGAGCGGCGAGCCGGGGACCAGGAAGCGCCCGATGCCGGGCTGATCGATTTCGCGGAAAATCGGGTTGGCGGTCGAGCAGCGCGGATCCTCGCGCAGCATCTGGCGGAAGGTCTGGTAAGGACCCCAGCATACGCCGGAGTTGGCGAAGGCCGCCTTGATCTCGTCGAGGTTGCGCTCCGCAACCCAGGTCTCCAGCACCGCCGAAATCACGTCGCGCGCTTTGAACCGGTCGCCTTCATCTTTCAGATTGACCCCGAGCAGAGGCTCGATCATCGCGAACCGTCCGGCGAGGCCGGTGACGCGTCCGAGCTCCGTCCACATCCGATCGGTGATCGCGACGATGTAGATGAGCCTGTGATCCCTGGACTCGAAATCGCGGCCATAAGCGCCATAGAGATAATTGCCATAGGCCAGGCGGTCTTCGTGCATCACCTCGGCTTCGGCGATGTAGCCGAGATTGCCGACCATCGCCATCGCCACGTCGGACAACGCGATCTTGATCAACTGCCCCTCGCCGGTCAGTCGGCGATGACGTTCGGCGGCGACGATTCCAAGCGCCGAGGTGACCCCGGTGATGGCGTCCCAGGCCGGCAGCGCACTGTTGACCGGATGGTTCGCGTCGCTGTGGGCGGGGCCCGTGGAGAACGGAATGCCGACCGCGCAATTGACCGTGTAGTCGACCGCCGACCCGCCGTCCGGACTGCCGAACAGATTGAGCATGATCAAATCGTCTCGGCGCTTCTTCAGCGCTTCGTAGCCGAGCCAGCCGGAGGTGGGGAAATTGGTGAGGAAAATGCCGTTCCCCGGGCCTGGCGCGGTGATCAGGGCGGCGACGATTTCCTGGCCCTCGGGCTTGCGCGTATCGATCGCGATCGACCGCTTGCCTTTGTTCAGGCCGACCCAATAGAGGCTCTTGCCGTGCCTATCGACCGGCCAACGCCTGGAGTCGAGCCCGCCGCGGATCGGGTCGAAGCGGATCACGTCGGCGCCGAGTTGCGCGAGCGTCATTCCGGTCAACGGCGCCGCTACGAACGCGGAGCCTTCGACGACACGCACGCCTTTCAGAATTCGGTTCATTCGCCCATCCCCTAGCCGCCGAGCATGGTAACCGAACCGGGGATGCCTGGGAAGATGGGTTCGCTGTCCGCTGAGATTGCCGTCCCAAGTCCGAACTCGCGCGGCGCCGCTTCGGCCCCCTCTCCCGCCTCCGGGAGAGGGTTGGGGTGAGGGCGGTCGATCCACGCAACCCCTTGAAAGAAGCCCCTCATCCGGCGCTTCGCGCCACCTTCTCCCGCAAGCGGGAGAAGGGAACATCGGCCTCGAAATGAACGACCCGGACCACTAGGCATGGCGCGGCCACGGATCGACCCCCGCCGCGGAACGCTGTCCGCTTCGTCCTTCGCGGCGCGAACGCTGAACAAAAGTGGTCGAGAGCCGCCCGAGAACGGGCGGAGCTCATGCCGCCCGCGGCTTGGCGATGGCCTCCGCGATCTTCAGCGTGCGACGCGCCATGTCCGCGTGCAGCCGCTCGACCATCTTGCCTTTGAGCTGGATCACACCCTTGCTGGCGTTCTCCGGCAGATCGAAGGCGTCGATGATCGCGCGCGCGTTTTCGACTTCCGCCGCGCTCGGCGCGAACACCTCGTTGCAGATGTCGAGCTGCGAGGGGTGGATGAGCGTCTTGCCATCGAACCCCAGGTTACGGCCCTGTTCGCATTCGGCCCGGAAGCCGGCGAGATCGGCGATGTCGTTGTAGACGCCGTCGATGATGTCGCAGTTGTGGGCGCGCGCGGCGGCGACGCATTGGGCAACCCAGGGCAGGAAGGCGGCGCGGCCGGGCGTCAATCGCGCCCGCATCTCCTTGGCCAGATCGTTGAGGCCCATCACCAGCACCTCGAGCCGCGACGCCGGATCGCCCGCGGTCGCAGCGATCGAGCCGGCCGAAAGCATCGCCATCGGCGTCTCCATCATCGCCCAGAGCTGGGTCTTCGCCGCCGCATTCTCGTCGTGCAGCGCGCGCGCGGCGACCATGATCGTGCCGGGATCGTCGACCTTGGGCAGCAGGATGCCGTCAGGCTGGGCCGCGATCGCCGCGGCGAGGTCCTCCGAGCCCCAGGGCGTGTGCAGCCCGTTGATCCGAATGACGACTTCGTGGCTGCCGAACCCCCCGGAGCGCACCGCCTCCACGACTTGCGCGCGCGCCGCGACCTTGGAATCGGGCGCGACCGAATCTTCGAGGTCCAGAATCACGACGTCGGCCGGCAAATTGAGGGCCTTGGCCAGCGCTTTCGCGTTGGCGCCCGGCGTGTACATTACGCTGCGACGTGGATGCACGATCATTTCATCCTCCCAGGAATTTCCGAGCATATAATTTGTGCGACGCAATATCGCTAGGGCCCATCGAGCCTTGCTGAAGTCAGACTTAGGACGGAGCGGCGCGCGGCGCGGCGGGCCCGAGCCTGCGCGCGGCGAATGTCGGCGTCACGCTGATCGTGAAGAAGCGCGCGGTATCAGAAAGTTATAGCAAATCGCAGGAACCGGGGCAGATTCCCCGGCGGCGCCAACCTGTAGCCGAGGGACCTCATCCTGAGCTTGTCGAAGGACGACCTCGGCCGGCTTGTCAAGCGCCTCTCCTGAAAGGAAACCTTGTAGCCGGGGTCGCTGACCCCGGCAGCCGCGGTCAACGACCGCGGCTACAATTGGCGGTCTTTCATGCATCAAGGTGCTCAAAAGCGCATGGAAACTCATCCTGCAAGAGTCTTCCAAGCGGAGGCAGCGAGGTCAGCGACCTCGCCTACAAGGGCGGCCGGCCGCAGGGCCTCACGCCGTCTCCGCGAGATACTCGGCCGGGGAAGTCTCGTCCGCAGCCTGCGCACGCAAGACGAGCGACAGCAGCGCGGCGACCACGATATTGACGATCACGGCCGTCAGGCCGTTGTAGCAGGCAAAGCCGAGGTGGGTGTCGAGCGTCCAGCCGAAGAAGTCCCACTTCAGCGCATGGACCGGAACCCAGGCGGCGGGAGTGTAGGAGAGCGCCGTGCCCACCGACATGCCGACGATCCAGCCGATGAACAACGCCGTGCCGCCGAACCAGCGGGTGAACAGGCCGAAGATGATCGCTGGGAAGATTTGCGACATCCACACGCCGCCGAGCAGCTGCAGGTCGAGCGCGAACTTGGTCGGCATGAAGAAGATCACCAGCAGCGCGCCGATCTTGACGATCAGCGACACGATCTTGGCGATCGCCGATTCTTCGTGCGGCGTCATGTCGGGATGGATGAACGGCTTCCAGATGTTGCGGGTGAAGGTGTTGGCGGCGCCGATCGACATCACCGCCGCCGGCACCAGCGCGCCGAGCGCAATGGCCGCGAAACAGAAGCCGGCGAACCAGTCCGGAAACGCCCACAGCACCAGCTGCGGCACGGCGTCCTGCGGCGTGCCGACCTTGACGCCGGCGGCGAGCGCCATCAGGCCGAATAGCGCGATGAGGCCTAACGTCAGCGAATAGGCTGGCAGCGCTATCGAGTTGATGCGGATCGCGCGGCCGCTGGAGGCCGCGAGCACGCCGGTCATCGCGTGCGGATACATGAACAGCGCCATCGCCGAGCCGATCGCCAGCGTGATGTAGGGGCCGATCTGGCCGGGCGCCAGCGTGAGGCCGGCGGCGACGTTGGGATTGGCGGCCACCTTCGCGGCGAACGCCTTGCCGGCGGCGGCGAAGATCGCGCCGAAGCCGCCGAGCTCGTAGGGAATGATGAAGATCGCGGCGAGGACGAAGATGTAGATCATCGTGTCCTTGACGAACGCGATCATCGCCGGCGCGCGCAGGCCGCTCTTGTAAGTGTAGAGCGCGAGGATGACGAAGGCGACGGTGATCGGCAGGTGCGACATCATGCCTTCGCCGGAAAAGCCGAGCGCGAGGATCACTTTTTCCAGACCGACGAGCTGCAAGGCGATGTAGGGCATCGTCGCCAGAATGCCGGTCGCCGCAACCGCGAGCTCCAGCGGGCGATGGCCATAGCGGCCGAGCACGAAATCGCCGGCGGTCATGTAGCCGTGCTTGTGCGAGACCGCCCACAGCCGCGGCATCGTCAGGTAAATGAAGGGGTAGATGACGATGGTGTACGGCACGGCGAAGAAGCCGAGGCTGCCGACGCCGTAGACGAGGGCGGGAACGGCGATCACGGTATAGGCGGTGTAGAGGTCGCCGCCGAGCAGGAACCAGGTGATCCACGGCCCGAAGCGGCGCCCGCCGAGGCCCCACTCGCCGATATGGGCGAGATCGCCCGCCTTCCAACGCGCGGCGACGAAGCCCAGCACAGTGACGAGGGCGAAGAAGAAAATGAACACGATCGAAGCGACGACATTGAGATGGGCGAACATGGTCACGCCTTCCCCATCCGATCGGCGAAATAGATGCCGAGCGCCGACACCAGAATCAGCAGCAGCTGGAACCAGTAGAAGAAGGGAATGCCGAACAGCGTCGGTTCGATCGTATTGAACAGGGGGACCGCGATCGCGAGCAGACCTGGCGCGATCAACAACACGTATTTCATCGGTTTCCCCCCTGATCGGCCCGGCGCGACACGAGCCTGCTCCGGGCGCGCTTGCGACGCGCGGCCGCAGGATTTCTTAACCAGATTCGCGACGTTGGTCGAGCCCCGGTTGCCGGGGCAAATTTCCGGGCGCCCTTGTAGGCGAGGTCGCTGACCTCGGTCGGCGCGTAAGCGCCTCATTC
>JBKQKS010000275.1:0-21269 GCA_052147395.1 Roseiarcus sp. | reverse complement strand
TCTCGCCCGAAGTGGTCGCCGCGGTGACCCAGATCGAAGATTACGGCAAGCTCGCCGACACCATCGCTTCGCATCTGGCGGTCAAGCTCGTCGACAAGCAGGCGATCCTCGAGATCCATTCGATCGCCAAGCGTTTCGAGAAGTGTCTGGCGCTGATGGAGAGCGAAATCTCCGTTCTCCAGGTCGAGAAGAGAATTCGCACGCGCGTAAAACGGCAAATGGAGAAGACGCAGCGCGAGTACTATCTCAACGAGCAGATGAAGGCGATCCAGAAGGAGCTCGGCGACGAGGACGGCAAGGACGAGATGTCCGAGCTGGAGAACCGCATCAAGCAGACCAAGTTCAGCAAGGAGGCGCGCGACAAGGCGTTGGCCGAGCTCAAGAAGCTCCGGCAGATGTCGCCGATGTCGGCCGAGGCGACGGTGGTGCGCAACTACCTCGACTGGCTGCTGTCGATCCCGTGGCAGAAGAAGTCGAAGATCAAGAAGGACCTGCCGGCGGCGCAGGCCATTCTCGATCACGACCATTTCGGCCTCGACAAGGTCAAGGAGCGCATCGTCGAATATCTCGCCGTGCAGCAGCGCGCCAACAAGCTCACCGGTCCGATCCTGTGCCTCGTCGGCCCGCCCGGAGTCGGCAAGACTTCGCTCGGTAAGTCGATCGCCAGGGCTACGGGACGCGAGTTCGTGCGCATGTCGCTCGGCGGCGTGCGCGACGAGGCGGAGATCCGCGGCCATCGGCGCACCTATATCGGCTCGATGCCGGGCAAGGTGATCCAGTCGATGCGCAAGGCGAAGACCTCCAATCCGCTGTTCCTGCTCGACGAAATCGACAAGATGGGCATGGACTTCCGCGGCGATCCGTCATCGGCGCTGCTCGAGGTGCTCGATCCCGAGCAGAACTCGACGTTCAACGACCATTACCTCGAGGTCGACTATGATCTGTCGAGCGTGATGTTCGTCACTACCGCCAATACGCTCAACATTCCCCCGGCCCTGATGGACCGCATGGAGATCATCCGCATCGCCGGCTACACCGAGGACGAGAAGCTCGAGATCGCCAAGCGCCATCTGTTGCCCGCTTCGATGAGCAAGCACGGGCTCGTCGACAAGGAGTTCGAGGTCCAGGACAGCGCCCTCAAGGAGCTGGTGCGCCGCTACACGCGCGAGGCCGGCGTACGCAATCTCGAGCGCGAGATCTCCAATCTGTCGCGCAAGGCGGTGAAAGAGATCCTGACCAGCGACAAGAAGCAGATCGTCGTCGCGGCGGACAACGTCGCCGACTATCTCGGCGTGCCGAAGTTCCGTTACGGCGAGATTGAGGCCGAAGACCAGGTCGGTCTGGTGACGGGGCTCGCCTGGACCGAGGTCGGCGGCGAGCTCTTGTCGATCGAGGGCGTGATGATGCCCGGCAAGGGCCGCATGACGGTGACCGGCAACCTCAAGGACGTGATGAAGGAATCGATTTCGGCGGCGGCGTCCTACGTGCGTTCGCGGGCGGTCGATTTCGGCGTCGAACCGCCGCTGTTCGACAAGCGCGACGTGCACGTGCACGTGCCCGAGGGCGCGACGCCGAAGGACGGGCCCTCCGCGGGCATCGCGATGGCGACGGTGATCGTGTCGATGTTCACCGGGATTTCGGTCAAGCACGACATCGCGATGACCGGCGAGGTAACGCTGCGCGGCCGGGTGCTGCCGATCGGGGGCCTGAAGGAGAAGCTGCTCGCGGCGTTGCGCGGGGGAATCAAGAAAGTCTTGATCCCCGAGGACAACGCCAAGGACCTCGCCGACATTCCGGCATCGGTGAAGAACGGCCTCGAAATCGTGCCGGTGTCGCGCATGGAGGAAGTGCTCGGCCACGCGCTCGTCCGTGTGCCGAAGCGGATCGTCTGGGAAGAAGAGGACAAGGGCGCGGCGGCGCCCGCGATAGCCCAGGACGAGGACGGCGCGGGGGTGGTCGCGCACTGAACGTTAAAAGCCGCACGAGGTTGCAACGGGGCCGCGAATCACCAGGGTTCGCGGCCCTTTCCATGCGCGCGAGCTCCGAATCTAGAGTATTTCCTTGATTTTTTTGCCTCGCAGACCGTGCAACCCTTGCGTTCGTTGATGACATCGGCGCCAATAGGCCGCCGAACACGAGACGATTCGACGCTGCCGTCGCAAAAACGGCGGCTCGCCAGGGAAAGCGCGGATTTGACTGCGCGGTCACGAACCCACGGGAGAAGCAGAATGAACAAACTCGAACTCGTCGAACACGTAGCCAAAGAGGCGGAGCTGACCAAAGTCAGCGCCGCTGCGGCGCTGGAGGCCGTGCTCGACGGGATCGCCAAATCGCTGAAGAAGGGCGACGAAGTGCGTCTCGTCGGATTTGGCACGTTTTCCGTTCGCGAGCGCGCGGCGGGCAAGGGCCGCAATCCCGCGACGGGCAAGGAGATTAAGATCGCCGCCTCCAAGAACGCGCGCTTCAAGGCCGGCGCCGCGCTCAAGGCGAGCCTCAACGCCAGGAAGTCGTCGAAGAAGTGAAGGTTTCGCCGCGCGTCGGCGAGGGGCCGCCAGGGAAATCGGTCGGGGCGGCCGCATGGGGCTTGGCCTCCGGGCGGCGACTGTATAAGGGTGATGAGAGAGCGGCGCCCTCGAGACGCGCGTCGACAGGGAGGGCGGTTAGCTCAGGTGGTAGAGCATCTCGTTTACACCGAGAGGGTCGGCGGTTCGAGCCCGTCACTGCCCACCATCGCGCGGTCGGTCGCGACTCTCGTCCTCTCGACGGCGATGGCGATCATGTCCTGGACGCCCGCCGCGGCTCAATCCCGCGGCCCGATGCGCTTCAGCGTCGAGACCCCGCCGGCGCTCGACTGCGGCGCCAAATGCAAGAGCATCGTCGTAGCCGAGGGCGTCATCGAGCCGGAGACGCCGGGCGACTTCCTCGCGTTCGTCGCCCGCGAGCATCTGACGCCCGCTGCGCAAAGCGTCATGTACATCGATTCTCCCGGCGGCAATGTGGTGGCCGCGATGGAACTCGGCGAGGAATTCCGCCACTATCGCCTGTCGGCGGTCGTCGCCTCGGCGTCGTCCGGCGGGGAATTCGCCGCTCGGGCCGCCGGACAATGCGTGTCGGCCTGCGTCTATGCCCTGATGGGAGCGGTCAGGCGCGTGGCGCCACTGTCGAGCCACGTCGCTCTGCATCGTATGTCCGCTGAGGCGGAAACGCCGACCAGCGACGGCCGGGTGTACGCCGATCAGCGGCTGGTCGGGATCGTCGCCCGCTATGCCCGGCACATGGGCGTCAGCCCGCGGATCGTGCTGATGGCCGAGTCGCTGCCCCCCGACGAAATCAGGGCGCTGGCGCCTTCCGAAATGCAGCGCGCCGGTCTCGCGAAGTCGCGATATTGAAGCGAAACGCTTGACTTGGCTCGGCGCCTGCCTTATTGGCGCCCGGCGCACGGGGGAGTAGCTCAGTTGGTTAGAGCGCCGGCCTGTCACGCCGGAGGTCGCGGGTTCAAGTCCCGTCTCTCTCGCCATTCCCCGCGCTTCAATCTTCCACGCGACTGGCCGCTTCATTGCAGCGATGCGCGCCTGCGGGCCGGGAGTCACACCATTCGCCCATTTTAGAGTTACAAGCGCGCGCGTTTCGTCTTGCAGGTTTCTTTGCGCTGCGATACGCCAGCGCCGGACCTGCCGGGCGCCGCTGCTCGGGCCTGTCCACCCAAGGTGGGCGACAGACCGCGCTTTCTCGAGAGCGAACGGCCAGACTCCCGCAACGAAATCTCCCGCCGGGCGCTCGAGCGTCCGGGCAAGATGTGTTTGGAGGCCGCGTGCCGAGCCTGCTCGCCGACTACCTGCCACTGGTTGTGTTCATCGCCCTTGCGGCGGTGATCTCTCTGGCGCTGGCGGTTGTGCCGTTCCTCGTCGCCCATCGAAGTCCCGATCCGCAGAAGCTGTCGGCCTACGAATGCGGATTCGATCCGTTCGACGACGCGCGGATGAAGTTCGACGCGCGCTTCTATCTCGTGTCGCTGCTGTTCATCATCTTCGACCTCGAGGTCGCGTTCCTGTTTCCGTGGGCGGCGGCGTTCCACGACGTGGGGCTGTACGGCTTCTGGTCGATGATGCTGTTCCTCGCCGTGCTCACGATCGGCTTCGTCTACGAGTGGAACAAAGGGGCGCTGGAATGGGATTGAACGGCGGAACCCTGGTTGCGCCGCCGCCGCGCGGCGTCATCGATCCGGCGACGGGCAAGCCCGTCGGCGCCACCGACCCGTATTTCGGCGCGATAAGCGACGAACTCGCCGACAAGGGCTTCCTCGTCACCGCGACCGACGATCTCATCCAGTGGGCGCGCACCGGATCGCTGATGTGGATGACGTTCGGGCTCGCCTGCTGCGCGGTCGAGATGATGCAGGTCATCATGCCGCGCTACGACTGCGAGCGCTTCGGCTATGCGCCGCGCGGCAGCCCACGCCAATCCGACGTGATGATGGTCGCCGGCACGCTCACCAACAAGATGGCGCCCGCGCTGCGCAAGGTCTATGACCAGATGGCGGAGCCGCGCTACGTGATCTCGATGGGCTCCTGCGCCAACGGCGGCGGCTACTATCATTATTCCTATTCGGTGGTGCGCGGCTGCGATCGGATCGTGCCGGTCGATATCTACGTGCCCGGCTGTCCGCCGACGGCGGAAGCGCTGCTCTATGGCGTGCTGCTGTTGCAGAAGAAGATCCGGCGCACGGGAACGATCGAACGCTGACAAAAGCGGGAGGCCGAAAACTTCGGCCTCTGGCGAAACGCCTGCTCCCGACGAGGCAGGCGCGCAACGGAAGTCTTGTCGAGGCCTCATGGACGACGTGCTCGAATCGATCGGCGAGAAGGCTCGGGCGGCGCTCGCCGGGGCGATATTGGATGTCCGTCGCGCCTATGGCGAACTGACGCTGATCGCCGAGACGCCGCGTATCGTCGACGTGCTGAAATTCCTGCGCGATGACCCCGGCTGCCAGTTCATCTCGATCATCGACATCTCGGGCGTCGACTATCCCGAGCGCGAACAGCGCTTCGACGTGGTCTACCATCTGCTCTCGCCCAGGCTCAATCGGCGCGTGCGCGTGAAAGTGACGACCGACGAGACGACGCCCGTGCCTTCGGCGACCGCGGTCTATCCCGGCGCCGACTGGTTCGAGCGCGAGACCTACGATCTCTATGGCGTCCTGTTCGACGGCCACCCGGACTTGCGGCGGCTGCTCACCGACTATGGGTTCAGCGGACATCCGCTGCGCAAGGATTTCCCGATGACCGGATTCCTCGAGGTCCGTTACGACGACCAAGAGAGGCGGGTGCGCTACGAGCCCGTGCGTCTCAATCAGGAATTCCGCCAGTTCGATTTCCTCAGCCCGTGGGAAGGCGCGCCGCTGTCGGGCGACGAGAAGGCGAGCAAGTAAGATGACGCATGTGATCAAATCCTTCGTTGTCGCCTTGGGGTTGACCCTGGCGTTCGCGGCGAGCGCCGAAGCGCAGACCGCGCCGGCTGCGCCGATTTCTCCTGATCAATTCGCAGAGGCGATCGGACGTTACGATCCCGAATCGGTCGCGGCGGCGCGGACATATGCGACGATCTACAACATTCGCGGCATGGTCGACAGAACAGCGCCGGGCGTCGCGCAGAGGCTCGCGCAACACGTCAAGAGCCTGAACCCGAATCTGAGCGACGACAATATCAAGATCTTCGTCGACACGTTCATGCAAAGCGCGATGGTCGACAACAGCGCCGTGCTCGAGCAAGCGGCGGAGTTGACGGTGCTCGAGGCGTTCTCCAAAGACGAGCTCGCCGCGCTCGCGCAGTTCTACGCCTCGCCGATCGGCGCCAAGATCCTCCAGAAGGCGCCCGCCATAATGACGCGCCTGCCGCAAATCCTGGGTCTCATGCAGACCTACGTCGTGCCGAAGGCGACGCAGGCGGCTGAGGCCGCTCTCAGGGCGCGCAGCGTCGAAGTGAAGATGTGAGGGGCGGCGTTTCATGACCTCCGAGAACCTTCGCAACTTTTCGATCAACTTCGGACCGCAGCATCCGGCGGCGCATGGCGTGTTGCGGCTGGTGCTCGAGCTCGATGGCGAAGTCGTGGAGCGCGTCGATCCGCACATCGGGCTGTTGCATCGCGGCACCGAGAAGCTGATGGAAGCGCGCACCTATCTGCAGGCGCTGCCCTACCTCGATCGGCTCGACTATGTCGCGCCGATGAACCAGGAGCACGCCTACGTGCTCGCGATCGAAAAACTCCTCGGCGTCGCCGTGCCGCGCCGCGGGCAGTTGATCCGCGTGCTCTACTGCGAGATCGGCCGTCTGCTTTCGCATCTGCTCAACATCACCACCCAGGCCAACGACGTCGGCGCCATGACGCCGGTGCTGTGGGGTTTCGAAGAGCGCGAGAAGCTGATGGTGTTCTACGAGCGCGCCAGCGGGTCGCGCATGCACGCCGCGTATTTCCGCCCCGGCGGGGTGCATCAGGATCTGCCGCAAAAACTCATCGACGACATCTACGCGTTCTGCGACCCGTTCGAGAAAGTGCTGGACGACATCGAGACGCTGCTCACCGGCAACCGCATCTTCAAGCAGCGCAACGTCGACATCGGCGTCGTGTCGCTCGCCGACGCGTTCGCCTGGGGCTTCTCCGGCGTCATGGTGCGCGGCTCCGGCGCGCCTTGGGACCTGCGCAAGGCGCAGCCCTACGAATGCTACGAGGAGATGGATTTCGACATCCCGGTCGGCAAGAACGGCGACTGCTACGACCGTTATGTCATCCGCATGGAGGAGATGCGCCAGTCGGCGCGGATCATCAAGCAGTGCTGCGAGAAGCTCGGCGCGGCCGAGAACGAAGGGCCGGTGGTGGTCGAAGACCACAAGATCGCGCCGCCGAGCCGCGGCGACATGAAGCGGTCGATGGAATCTCTGATCCATCACTTCAAGCTCTACACCGAAGGCTTCAAGGTTCCCGAGGGCGAAGTCTATGCCGCGGTCGAGGCGCCGAAGGGCGAGTTTGGCGTCTATCTCATCAGCGACGGCACGAACAAACCCTATCGCGCGAAATTGCGCGCGCCCGGCTTCGCGCATCTGCAGGCTATGGATTTCCTGTGCCGCAAGCACATGCTCGCCGACGTCAGCGCGATCCTCGGCTCGCTCGACATCGTGTTCGGCGAGGTCGACCGATGAGCCCGCTCGACTCGCTCGAGAAACGCGCAGGGACGTTGGTCATCGGCGTGTTGTCGTTCGTTGCGATCCTGGCCGTGATCCGCTTGTCGAACGGCGAGCCGCTGGTTCAGCCGCCCGGAGACATCGGCATCGTAATCGGCGCGGTCCTGATCGCGCTGTTCTTCGTAATTTCCGACGCCAGCGCGTCGAAGTTCGGCCCCGGCAAGGGCCGTGTGCCGAGGTCCTGAGAATGTCCGTCCGTCGTCTCGCTGAGAAACAGCCCGAGAACTTCGAGTTCACGCCCGAGAACAAGGCCTGGGCGGAGAAGGAGATCGGCAAGTATCCGCCCGGCCGTCAGGCCTCGGCGATCGTCGCGCTGCTGTGGCGCGCCCAGGCGCAGCACGACTATTGGCTGCCGCGCACGGCGATCGAGAAGGTCGCGGACATGCTGGGCATGCCTTATATCCGCGCTTTGGAAGTCGCGACCTTCTATACGATGTTCAACCTGGAGCCGGTCGGCAAGCTCCACGTTCAGCTCTGCGGCACGACGCCGTGCATGCTCCGCGGCGCCGAGGAACTGAAGAAGGTCTGCAAGATGAAGATCGGCGACGAGCGCCACGTCGGCGCCAACGGCCAGTTCTCGTGGATCGAGGTCGAGTGCCTCGGCGCCTGCTGCAATGCGCCGATGGTTCAGATCAACGACGACTATTACGAAGACCTGACGCCGGAGACTTTCGCCAGGCTCATCGATGATCTCGCGGCAGGACGCCCGGTGAAAACGGGTTCGCAAACCGGCCGCGTTTCGTCGGAGCCGGAGGGCGGGGCGCTCACCGCGCTGACGACGCTCTATGGCGCCAAGGCGTGAAGAGGGATGACGATGCTCGAGGACAAGGACCGCATCTTCACCAATCTCTACGGGCTCGGCGACCGCAGCCTCGCCGGCGCGCGCAAGCGCGGGCAGTGGGACAACACCAAGGCGCTGATCGATCGCGGCCGTGACGCGCTCGTCAACGAGATCAAGTCGTCGGGCCTGCGCGGCCGCGGCGGCGCGGGCTTCCCGACCGGCCTCAAATGGTCGTTCATGCCGAAAAACATCGATCCGGCGCGGCCGCATTATCTCGTCGTCAACGCCGACGAATCCGAGCCCGGCACCTGCAAGGACCGCGAGATCCTGCGCAACGACCCGCACACGCTGGTCGAGGGCGCGTTGGTCGCTTCCTTCGCCATGGGCGCCGAGGCCGCCTATATCTACGTACGCGGCGAATACATTCTGGAGCGCCAGCGGCTGCAGGCCGCGGTCGACGAGGCCTATGAGGCCAAGCTCATCGGCAAGGACAACATCTACGGCTGGCCGTTCGACATCTATGTCCATCACGGCGCCGGCGCCTACATCTGCGGCGAAGAGACGGCGATGCTCGAGTCGCTCGAGGGCAAGAAGGGCATGCCGCGCATGAAGCCGCCGTTCCCGGCGAACGTGGGCCTCTATGGCTGCCCGACCACGGTCAACAACGTCGAATCGATCGCGGTGGCGCCGACCATCCTGCGCCGCGGCGCCTCGTGGTTCTCGAGTTTTGGCGCGCCCAACAACACGGGAACGAAACTGTTTTGCCTGTCGGGCCACGTCAACAAGCCGTGCAACGTCGAAGAGGCGATGTCGATCCCGTTCCGGGAGCTCATCGAAAAGCATTGCGGCGGCGTGCGCGGCGGCTGGGACAATCTGCTCGCCGTGATCCCCGGCGGCTCGTCGGTGCGCATGGTGCCGGCCGCGCAGATCCTCGACTGCCCGATGGACTTCGACTCGCTCGGCAAGCTCAAGTCCGGCCTCGGCACGGCGGCGGTGATCGTGATGGACAAGTCCACCGATCTCATTCGCGCGATCGCGCGGCTCGCCTATTTCTACAAGCACGAGAGCTGCGGCCAGTGCACGCCGTGCCGCGAAGGCACGGGCTGGATGTGGCGGGTGATGAACCGCATGGCCGAGGGCCGGGCTCAGAAGCGCGAGATCGACATGCTGCTCGACGTGACCAAGCAGGTCGAGGGCCACACCATCTGCGCGCTCGGCGACGCCGCGGCGTGGCCGATCCAGGGCCTCATCAATCATTTCCGCGGCGAGATCGAGAAGCGCATCGATCAATATTCCGCCAACCCGCACGGCGAGCCCGTGCGCGCGGCGGCGGAGTGAGGCGATGAGCGAGGAGCCCGACAACCTCGTATTGAATCTGCTGCGCGATATTCGCGCCAAGCAGGACGAGCATTCGGAGCGCCTCAATGGCGTAGATGCGCGCGTCCGACATGCAGAGTCGCAGCTGGAGGATCTGCTGGCGACGGTGACGTATTCGCTCGGCATGTCGGCAGAGACGAAGTTCAAACAGGCCAAGCAGGAAGCGCGACTGGACGATCTATTCTCGCGTGTCGAGAAGCTGGTGAGTGAGGAGAAACCGCGATGACTTGCGCGATGTCGGACGACGCTCGCCGCGAGGCCATCGATCTCATCATCGGGATGCGTGACGATATCGGAGCGATGCGACGGTCGCTCGCGGATTGCTCGAAAACGGTCGCATCGATGCGCGACGAAATGGGGGCTTGGCAGGACTTGTTCTCGAACTCGAAGCCGTTTGCTAACCCGACTTCCGCCAATGCGCTGCGGTTCGACGCCGCGGCGTCCGAGTTGCGGGCGCGGTTGGCGAAGATGGAAAAGGCGCCATGAGCGAGGAGCCGGAAAACCTGATGTTGCACTTGCTTCGCGGACTGCGGTCCGACGTCGCGAAGCTGCGCGCCGAGCGGTCAAGCGCCGACGAGGTGTTGCACGAGGTTCGCCGGACCGTGACGTCGCACAATTTCCGCTTCGACGCGCTGGACGAGCGCGTCGAAATGCTGCGCGAGGGTACGCTGACGGCGATCGGCTTCGCCGCCCATGCCACACAGTCGCAAAAGAAACTGCAGGACCAGATCGCGGATCGCACGCGTCGCGTCGAGAACCTGGAAAAGGCGCAATGAGCAAGATCGTCATCGAAGGCAGTGAAAACGAGGTCATCAAGCTATTCCGCGGCGAGACCGGGAAGCGCATCGGCCAATATTCCGCCGGCCCGCACAGCGAGCCTGGGAGCGCGGCGCGCGCCGGCGGCGTGTGGCGCGACAGGCGCCGCATTGCTTTTCACGCGGCGGCGTTGGCGGCGAGCCTCGGGGCGGCGGCGCTGGCGCTCGCGCATGAAGGCCGACATCATTTTGGCGCTGGGGAGCCGGCGGCGGCCGGTCCCGCGGCCAAGACCGTAGAAGTCGTGATGTCGGACGCCGACGGGAAAATGGCGTTCACGCCGAACCGCCTCGAGCTCCATCGCGGCGACGTCGTGACCTTCGTCATTCGCAATTCGGGCGCTGCCGTGCACGAGTTCGTGATCGGCGACCGCGCCGAGAACGCCGAGCATGCGCGGATGATGGCGGAGATGCCGGAAATGCGGCACAACGATCCGAACGCGAAAACCGTCGATCCCGGCAAGACGTCGACCTTGACCTGGCGCTTCACGCACAAGGGCGAGTTCGAGTTCGCCTGTCTCCTTCCTGGCCATTACGAGGCGGGCATGCATGGAGTGGTGATCGTAAAATGACGAGCTACGGCAAACTCGACGCGCTCGCAGGACTTGGACGCTCATGAACAGGATCATCGTCGACGGCAAGGAAATCGACGTTCCGGCAGAATATTCGCTGCTCCAGGCCTGTGAGGCGGCGGGCGCCGAGGTGCCGCGCTTCTGCTTCCACGAGCGGCTGTCGGTCGCCGGCAATTGCCGCATGTGTCTGGTCGAGGTTAAGGGCGGGCCGCCGAAGCCGACGGCGTCCTGCGCGATGGCGGTGCGCGATCTGAGGCCGGGGCCGAACGGCGAGCCGCCGGTCGTGCTCACCAATTCACCGATGGTTCGCAAGGCGCGCCAGGGCGTGATGGAATTCCTGCTCATCAATCATCCGCTCGACTGCCCGATCTGCGACCAGGGCGGCGAATGCGATCTGCAGGATCAGGCGATGGCCTATGGCGTCGACTCGTCGCGCTATGCCGAGAACAAGCGCGCGGTCGAGGACAAATACATCGGCGCGCTGGTCAAGACGTCGATGAACCGCTGCATCCACTGCACGCGCTGCGTCCGTTTCACCACCGAAGTCGCCGGCGTTGCCGAGCTCGGCGCCATCGGCCGCGGCGAGGACATGGAGATCACCACTTATCTCGAGCGCGCGCTGACCTCCGAGCTGCAGGGCAATGTCGTCGATCTCTGCCCGGTCGGCGCGCTGACCTCGAAGCCGACCCAATTCCATGCCCGGCCGTGGGAATACGCCAAGACCGAGGCGGTCGACGTGATGGACGCGCTCGGCTCGTCGATCCGCATCGACTCGCGTGGCCGCGAAGTGGTCCGCATCCTGCCGCGCGTCAACGAGGCGATCAACGAGGAGTGGATTTCTGACAAGACCCGCCACATCGTCGACGGCCTGAAGACCCAGCGTCTCGACCGCCCCTATGTGCGCGTCGACGGCAAGCTGCAGGCGGCGAGCTGGCCGCAGGCCTTCGCCGCGATCGCCGCCAAGGCCAAGGCGACGAAGCCGGAAAAAATGGGCGCGATCGCGGGCGATCTCGCCAGCGTCGAAGAAATGTTCGCGCTGAAGAGCCTGATGGACAAGCTCGGCGTCAAGTCGGTCGATTGCCGGCAGGACGGCTCGAAGCTCGATCCGAAATGGGGCCGCGCCTCCTATCTGTTCAATTCGACGGTCGCCGGCATCGATGAAGCCGACGCGATCCTCATCATCGGCTCCAACCCGCGCCTCGAGTCGCCGGTGCTAAATGCGCGCATCCGCAAGCGCTGGCTGAAGGGCGGCTGCCTGATCGGCGTCGTCGGCGATGAGGCCGACCTCACCTATCGCTACAACTATCTCGGCGCCGGCCCGCAGTCGCTCGCTCGATTCGCCGAGCATCCCCCGGCCAACAAAAAGAAGCCGATGTTCATTCTCGGCGCCGGCGCTTTTGCGCGCGCCGACGGCTTTGGCGTCCTGTCGCTCGCGGCCAAGGCGGCGCTGTCGCTCGGCGTGGTCAAGGACGGCTGGAATGGCTTCAACGTGCTGCAGGGCGCCGCGTCGCGCGTCGGCGGCCTCGATCTAAATCTCGTTCCCGGCGAGGGCGGGCTCGATGCGCCGAGCCTCGCCAAGGCCGGCGCGGCCGAGCTCGTGTTCAACCTCGGCGCCGACGAACTCGACATCGAGCCCGGCGCCTTCGTCGTCTACATCGGCACGCATGGCGACAAGGGCGCGCATCGCGCCGACGTGATCCTGCCCGGCGCCGCCTATAGCGAAAAGACCGGAATATACGTCAACACCGAGGGCCGGCCGCAATTCGCCGAACGCGCGGTATTCCCGCCCGGCGAAGCGCGCGAGGACTGGGCGATCTTGCGTGCGTTGTCAGACGCGCTCGGGGCGCGGCTGCCGTTCGATTCGCTCAGCCAGTTGCGCGCCGCGCTCGGCGCCGCGCATCCGCATCTCGTGACTTACGACCAGATCAGCTCGGCCGACGCCGCTGCGCTCAGCGGCCTCGCGGCGGCGGGCGGCGCCGTCGGCGAGGCGCCGCTGGCGTCGTGGGTCGCCGACTTCTACTTCACCAACCCCATCGCGCGGGCCTCGCGCGTCATGGCCGAGTGCTCGTCGCTCGCCAGGACCGGCCTAGCGCGCGCCGCCGAGTAGGACGACCATGAGCAGCGCCACTCCCACCCGCCCCTCGTCGACCGATCGCTCGCTGCTGATCCTCATCGGCCTCGTCGGGCTGGCGGCGGTCGCGCTCGTCATCGCGCTCATCTGGGCATTCTTCGCCGACGGCTATGCCCACGCCTTCGTCGCCTGGATGTACGACACGGACTGGGGCTCGTTCTTCCGCTATCTGATAGAGAGTCTCGCGCTGCTGGTCGGCGTGCTGATATCGACGGCGATTCTCATTTACGGCGAGCGCAAGATCTGGGGCGCGATGCATATTCGTCGCGGTCCGAACGTCGTCGGGCCCTGGGGCACGCTGCAACCGATCGCCGACTTTCTCAAGTTCCTGCTCAAGGAGCCGGTGATCCCGGCTGGCGCCGACAAGTTGGTGTTCATTCTCGCGCCGCTGGTCAGCGTCATTCTGGCGTTGGCGGCGTGGGCGGTGATCCCGATCGACGACGGTTGGGCGATCGGCGACATCAACGTCGGCGTTCTCTATCTGTTCGCGGTGTCGTCGCTCGGCGTCTACGGCATCATCATGGCGGGCTGGGCGTCGAACTCCAAGTATCCGTTCCTGTCGTCGCTGCGCGCGGCGGCGCAGATGGTGTCTTACGAGGTGTCGATCGGCTTCGTCATCGTCACCGTGCTGATCTGCGCCAACTCTCTGAACCTGACCGACATCGTGCGCGCCCAGGACACCGAGTTCGGGTTCCTCGGTTGGTACTGGCTCAGACTGCTGCCGATGTTCGTGATCTTCTTCGTCTCGGCGCTCGCCGAGACCAATCGGGCGCCGTTCGATCTCGCCGAAGCGGAGTCCGAGCTGGTCGCGGGCTATCAGGTCGAATATGGAGCCTCGCTGTTCCTGCTGCAGTATCTCACCGAGCTCGTCGCCATGCTGTCGATGTCGGCGATCATGACGGTGATGTTCCTCGGCGGCTGGCTGTCGCCGCTGCCGTTCGCGCCGTTCACCTGGTTCCCCGGCTGGATCTGGTTCTTCGCGAAGATGTGGCCGGTGGTGTTCATGTTCACCTTCGTCAAGGGGATCGTGCCGCGTTATCGCTACGACCAGCTGATGCGGCTCGGCTGGAAAGTGTTCCTGCCGATCTCGCTCGTCATGGTGGTGGTGGTCGCGGCGGTTGCGGAAGTGTTCGGTTCGGCGGGCTGAACGGCAACGGCGGGATTTTGCGAAAACAAAATCCCGCCGAAACAAAGGAAAGCGGGCGGAGTTGAGCTGATGGCTTTTCGATTGGACCAGTCCGCGCGCTCGCTGTTCCTCAGCGAGTTCGTCATCGCGATCGCGCTCGCGGTCCGCTACATGTTCAAACCCAAGGCGACCTTGAACTATCCGCACGAGAAGGGCCCGCTCAGTCCGCGGTTCCGCGGCGAGCACGCGCTGCGCCGCTATCCCAACGGCGAAGAGCGCTGCATCGCTTGCAAGCTGTGCGAGGCGATCTGCCCGGCGCAGGCGATCACCATCGAGGCGGGCCCGAGGCGCAACGACGGCACGCGGCGCACCACGCGCTACGACATCGACATGACCAAATGCATCTACTGCGGCTTCTGCCAGGAGGCGTGCCCGGTGGACGCAATCGTCGAGGGACCGAACTTCGAGTTCGCGACCGAGACCCGCGAGGAGCTGTTCTACGACAAGGACCGCCTGCTCGATAACGGCGCGCGCTGGGAACGCGAGATCGCGCGCAATATCGCGATGGACGCGCAGTATAGGTGAGAAAGCCCCCTCTCCCGCTCCGCGGGAGAGGGTTGGGGTGAGGGGCGTGGGGGAAGACCCTCATCCGGCCCCTTCGGGGCCACCCCCGGGTCGAGCCCGGGGGGCACACCGGCGAGGGTTTGGGGGAATCGAGACAATGCAGGCCGAGGCGATATTCTTCTGGATCTTTTCCGTGGTGCTCGTCGCCGCGGCGCTATCGGTCATTCTGGCGAAGAATCCGGTCCATTCCGTGCTGTCCCTGATCCTGGCCTTCGTCAGCGCCGCGGGCCTGTTCATCCTGATGGGCGCCGAATTCCTCGGCATGATACTGGTTGTCGTCTACGTCGGCGCGGTGGCGGTGCTGTTCCTGTTCGTGGTGATGCTGCTCGACGTCGACTTCGCCGAGCTCAAGCAGGGCTTCGTCAAATATCTGCCGATCGGCGGCTTCATCGCGCTCTGCGTCGCCGGCGAGCTCGGCTATGCCGCGTCGGGCTGGACGCATTCGCCGCACGCCGCGGCGGCCGCGGCCCCGGCGGGCCTCGTCTCCAACACTCAGGCGCTCGGGCGCGTGCTCTACACCCACTATTTCCTGTTCTTCCAGGCCGCGGGCTTCATTCTGCTGACCGCGATGATCGGCGCGATCGTGCTGACGCTGCGCCATAAGCCGGGCGTCAAGCGGCAGAACGTCGCCGATCAGATCGCGCGCACGCCGGACCAGGCGGTCGTCGTGCGCAAAGTCACCACGCGCGCCGGCATTTGAGGGCTTTTCCCATGGACATCGGCCTCACCCATTACCTCGTCGTCGCGGCCCTGCTGTTCACCATCGGCGTCGCCGGCATCATTCTCAACCACAAGAACATCATCGTCATCCTGATGTCGGTGGAGTTGATCCTGCTGTCGGTGAACATCAACCTCGTCGCCTTCTCGACCGAGTCGGGCGACCTGACGGGGCAGGTGTTCGCGCTGTTCATCTTGACCGTCGCGGCGGCCGAGTCGGCGATCGGGCTCGCGATCCTCGTCGCCTTCTACCGCAACCGCGGCTCGATCGCGGTCGAAGACATCAACGCGCTGAAGGGCTGACAGGGCATGTTGTACGACCTCATCGTCTTTCTGCCGCTCATCGGCTTCTTGGTCGCGGGCCTGTTCGGCCGCCAGATCGGGCCGCGCAACGCCGAACTGATCACGACCGGACTGCTGTTCGCGTCGTTCCTGCTGTCGTGGCTAGCGTTCTTCGTCGTCGCCTTCGGCAGCCGCGACGAGCCGCTCATCGTGCCGGTGACGAACTGGATCACCTCGGGCAAGCTCGACGTCGCCTGGGCGTTGAGGGTCGACACGCTCACCGTCGTGATGCTGGTCGTCGTCACGACCGTGTCGTTCCTCGTGCACTTCTACTCGATCGGCTACATGGACGAGGATCCGAGCCGGCAGCGCTTCTTTTCTTTTCTGTCGATGTTCACCTTCGCCATGCTGATGCTGGTGACGGCGAACAATCTGTTGCAGATGTTCTTCGGCTGGGAGGGCGTCGGCCTCGCCTCCTATCTGCTCATCGGCTTCTGGTACGAGAGGCCGTCGGCCAATGCCGCGGCGATCAAGGCCTTCATCGTCAACCGCGTCGGCGATTTCGGCTTCGCGCTCGGCATCTTCCTCGTCTATGTGCTCACCGGTTCGATCGGCCTCGACCAGGTGTTCGCCGCGGCGCCCGGGCTCGTCGGCAAGACGGTCCACGCCTTCGGCCTCGACGCCGATGGGCTGACGCTCGCCTGTCTGCTGCTGTTCATGGGCGCGATGGGCAAGTCGGCGCAGTTCCTGCTCCACACCTGGTTGCCCGACGCGATGGAGGGCCCGACCCCGGTCTCGGCGTTGATCCATGCCGCGACCATGGTCACCGCCGGCGTGTTCATGGTCGCGCGGCTGTCGCCGCTGTTCGATCTCGCGCCGACCGCGCTCGCCGTCGTCGCCATCGTCGGCGCCACCACGGCGATCTTCGCCGCCACCGTCGGCCTGGTGCAGAACGACATCAAGCGCGTCATCGCCTATTCGACCTGCTCTCAGCTCGGCTACATGTTCGTCGGCCTCGGCGTCGGCGGCTACGGGCTCGGCATCTTCCATCTGTTCACCCACGCCTTCTTCAAGGCGCTGCTGTTCCTCGGCTCGGGCTCGGTGATCCGGGCGATGCACCACGAGCAGGACATGCGGGCGATGGGGGGGTTGCGCAAAGAGATCCCGTTCACCTTCTGGATGATGACGATCGGCACGCTGGCGCTGACCGGCGTCGGCATTCCGTTCACCTCGATCGGCTTTGCCGGGTATGTGTCGAAGGACGCGATCATCGAGGCGTCCTATGCGGCTGAGGGCGGGGCGGCGCACTATGCGTTCGTCTGTGTCGTGCTCGCGGCGGCGCTCACCTCGTTCTACTCCTGGCGTCTGCTGTTCATGACCTTCTTCGGCAAGCGCGGCGACTGGGCGCATGCGCTGCCGAAGGCGGCGCATGGCCATGACGACCATGGTCATAGCCACGACCAGCATCACGGAGCGGCCCACGAGTCGCCGCTGACCATGCTGATCCCGCTCGCCTTGCTCGCCCTCGGCGCCGTCGTCGCGGGAACGGCGTTGCGTTCCGGCTTCATCGGCTCGGGCTTCGAGGCGTTCTGGAAGCACTCGCTGTTCCTCGCCAAGGACAATCACATCCTCGAGGACATGGAGCACGCGCCGGCGATCGTGTCGTTGTCGCCGACGGTGATGATGCTCGGCGGCCTCGCCGTCGCCTATTACATGTACATCGTCGACAAGTCGGCGCCGGCGGCGCTCGCCAAGGCCTATCCCGGCCTCTACCGGTTCCTGCTCAACAAGTGGTATTTCGACGAGCTCTACGACGCCGTGTTCGTGCGCCCGGCCTTCGCCATCGGCCGGCTGTTCTGGAAGGGCGGCGACGGCTACATGATCGACGGGTTCGGCCCGGACGGCATCTCCGCGCGCGTTCAAGACGTCACGCGCAACGTCGTCAAGCTGCAGTCGGGCTACATCTACCACTACGCCTTCGCGATGCTGCTCGGCGTCGCGTTGCTGGCGACCGTATACATGTTCTACTGGGGAATCGGCTGATGTCCGGAAACTGGATCCTTTCGGCGCTGCTGATCCTGCCCATCATCGGCGCCTTGCTGATCCTCACGCTGCGAGGTGAGAGCGAGGCGGCGAAAAACAACGCGCGCTGGATCGCGCTGTGGACGACGCTGATCACCTTCGTCGTCAGCGTCTATGCCTGGTCGGAGTTCGACACGGCCAAGGCCGGGTTCCAGCTGGTGGAGACCCACGACTGGTTCAGCCATGCGATCCTCTACAAGCTCGGCGTCGACGGCATCTCGATGCCGTTCGTGCTGCTGACGACGTTCCTGATGCCGATCTCGATCCTCGCCTCGTGGGCGCCGATCGAGAAGCGCGTCAAGGAGTACATGATCGCGTTCCTCGTGCTCGAGACGTTGATGATCGGCGTGTTCGTCGCGCTCGATCTCGTGCTGTTCTACCTGTTCTTCGAAGGCGGCCTGATCCCGATGTTCCTCATCATCGGCGTCTGGGGCGGCAAGCGGCGCGTCTATGCGGCCTTCAAGTTCTTCCTGTTCACGCTCGCCGGCTCGCTGCTGATGCTGCTGGCGATCATGACGATGTACTGGACCGCGGGCACCACCGACATCGAGACGCTGCTGAAGACCTCGTTCGCGGTGGGCGCGCAGAAATGGCTGTGGCTCGCGTTCTTCGCCTCCTTCGCGGTGAAGTTGCCGATGTGGCCGGTGCACACCTGGCTGCCCGACGCGCACGTCGAGGCGCCGACCGCGGGCTCGGTGATCCTGGCGGCGATCCTGTTGAAGATGGGCGGCTACGGCTTCCTGCGCTTCTCGCTGCCGATGTTCCCCGACGCGAGCGTCTATTTCACGCCGCTCGTCTATGCGCTCTCGATCATCGCGATCATCTACACCTCGCTGGTGGCGCTGGTGCAGGAGGACATGAAAAAGCTCATCGCCTATTCCTCCGTGGCGCACATGGGCTTCGTGACGATGGGCATCTTCGCCGCCAACACCCAGGGCGTGCAGGGCGCGGTCTATCAGATGATCAGCCACGGCCTGGTGTCGGGCGCGCTGTTCCTCTCTGTCGGCGTGGTCTACGACCGCATGCACACCCGCGAGATCGCGGCCTATGGCGGCCTCGTGCAGCGCATGCCGCGTTATGCCGTGGCGTTCATGGTGTTCACGCTCGCCAATGTCGGCCTGCCGGGGACCTCCGGCTTCATCGGCGAGTTCCTGACGCTGATCGGCGCCTTCCAGGCCAACACCTGGGTGGCGCTGTTCGCCACGTTCGGCGTCATCCTCTCGGCGGCCTATGCGCTGTATCTCTATCGCCGCGTCATCTTCGGCGTGATCGAGAAGCCGAACCTGATGGGCATCGCCGACCTGAATTGGCGCGAGATCACGACGCTGACGCCGCTCGTGCTGTTGACGATCTATTTCGGCGTGCATCCGCAGCCGATCATCGATGCGAGCTCGGCCTCGATCGACGCGCTGCTGCAAGGTTTCGGCCACGCGACGAGGATGGCGGGGCTCTAGAGCCCCGAGCGCCGCGCTGCTCATCAGGACTGATCAAACATGACCGCGACCGCCTTCTCCCTTTCGATGATCCTGCCCGAGTTGATCCTCGCGGCCGGGGTGCTCGTGCTGCTGCTCGTCGGCGCATTCCGCGGCGAAAAGTCCGTCTGGCTGGTGACCGAGGGCGCGGTCGCGATCCTCGGCCTCGCGCTCGTCGCGCTGCTGCTCGATCATCACCACCATGGCGTGACCTTCTTCGGCGCCTTCACCGACGACGACTTCGCCCGCTTCATGAAGGCGCTGTCGCTGATCGGCTCGCTGGTCACGCTGCTGCTTTCCATCGATTTCATGCGTGCGCACAAGATCGGCGGGTTCGAGTTTCCGGTGCTGATGATCCTCGCGACGCTCGGCATGATGCTGCTGATCTCGGCGAGCGACTTCATTGCGCTCTACCTCGGCCTCGAGCTGATGAGCCTGTCGCTCTATGTGGTCGCGGCCTATCAGCGCGACGACGTGCGCGCGTCCGAGGCCGGCCTCAAATATTTCGTGCTCGGCGCGCTGTCGTCGGGCATGCTGCTCTATGGCGTGTCGCTGATGTACGGCTATTCCGGCACGGTGTCGTTCGCCGGCGTCGCCGCCGCGCTGCAGGGCGCCTCCTCGCTCGGCGTGCTGTTCGGCCTCGTCTTCGTGCTCGCCGGTCTCGCGTTCAAGATCTCGGCCGTGCCGTTCCACATGTGGACGCCAGACGTCTACGAGGGCGCGCCGACGCCGGTGACGACGTTCTTCGCCTCGGCGCCGAAGATGGCGGCGATGGCGGTGCTGGCGCGCGTGACGTTGACCGCGTTCCCCGGCGTCGCCAGCGAGTGGCGGCAGATCGTCACCTTCATCTCCATCGCCTCGATGGCGCTCGGCGCCTTCGCGGCGATCGGCCAGAGCAACATCAAGCGGCTGATGGCCTATTCCTCGATCGGCCACATGGGCTTCGCGCTGGTCGGCCTCGCAGCGGGCACGGTCGAGGGCGCGCATGGCGTCGTCATCTACATGGCGATCTATCTGGTCATGACGCTCGGGACCTTCGCCGGCATCCTGTCGATGCGCCGCAATGGATCTTACGTCGAAGACATCGCCGACCTCTCCGGTCTCGCGCGCACCAACGGGCCGATGGCGTTCTTCCTGGCGATGATGATGTTCTCGCTCGCCGGCGTGCCGCCGCTCGCCGGGTTCTTCGCCAAGTTCTATGTGTTCGCGGCGGCGATGAAGGCCGATCTGTATGGTCTGGCGGTTATCGGCGTGCTGCTCAGCGCGGTCGGCGCCTACTACTATCTGCGCATCGTCAAGCTCATGTATTTCGACGAGCCGGTGAAGGCGTTCGACCGCCAGGGCATCGTGGCGCGCATCACGCTCGCGCTCGCCACCGCGCTCGTCATCTTCTATGCGCTCGCCCCGGCGCCGATCACCAACGCGGCCATGGCGGCCGCCAAATCGCTATTTTGAACGCTGACGCCAACTCCGCGCCCCTCGAGCAGTTCTCGGTCGGAACCTGGCGGGTCGAGCGTTGGGCTCGGCTCGGCTCGACGAGCACGCGCGCGAGGGAACTGGCGCTGGCCGGCGACCCCGGGCGGGTGTGGGTTCTCGCCGACGAGCAGCTTCTCGGGCGCGGGCGGGAGGGCAGGGCGTGGGTTTCACCGCCCGGCAATCTCTATGCGAGCGCGCTCATCGTCGAGCCCTGTCCGGTCGAGCTCGGCGCCGAGCTCGGCTTCGTCGCCGGCGTCGCCGCGCTGCGCGCGGTCTCCGATCTCGGGGTCGCCGGCGCGAGGCTCAAATGGCCGAATGACCTCGTGGTCGACGGCGCCAAGCTCTCGGGCCTGCTCGTCGAAGGGGTGACGACGCCGTCGCGGCGGTTCGCGGCGGCCATCGGCATCGGGATCAATGTCGCCTCGTCGCCGGAGGGCCTCGCCTATCCGACGACGGCGCTCGATCGGGTCGCGGGCCGAAACATCGCGGTCGGCGAAGTGTTCCACCGCCTTGCGGGCCGTTTCGACGAGGCGCTGGCGATTTTTGCGCGCGGGGCTGGATTCGCCGCCATCCGGGAGGCC
>JBKQKS010000274.1:0-5092 GCA_052147395.1 Roseiarcus sp. | reverse complement strand
AGCGGGCCGGGGCCCCAATCGTCGACGATAAAACGCCGGCGACAGTCCCTGCGGCTGCATCTCGCGCGTTCCGAGATCTACCTCGTGCCTTGTGGCCGGCCCCTCGGCAAGGAGCTGGAGGCGATGCCCGGGATTGACGCGCAGTGCACCACGCAATGTTTTCCGTCCCCCGACCAATCGTCGGCGCCCGCAGCGCGGAGGCGTTCCCCATCGATCGATCGCAAGCGTGCGGCCGCGGCAGCTCGAGGTCGATGCGCCAGTGTGTGCCATTTCAGCCACATTTCTGCCTTTTCGGTTAACGAAGCGTAATCCTGCGGGGACCGTAAAAGATCCAAAGCCATTCCTCGCTATTCCTGCGTTTTCGAAACCCGACGAGCCCGTCCGAGAATTCGACGTCCAAGCTACAAAACGCATTATATAGTGGATCGTATGCCTACGGACCGACTATATTTAGACGCGAAAGAGCGAAATAGGGGTTTCGCGAGCAGGCTCTCGGACTGTGGAAGGCCGAACATTTCGACCTGGCGGGAGCGGGGATTTCGGAGACGCCGAGGCTACGGGTTGATCGAGAATTTAGTTTTATGGAATAGGAGGCTGACGGGCTCCGAACGCCGCCGCTTCCCTTGCGCCGTCAAGCGCATTAGAGATGGCAGCATGCGGCAGCGCATGCGAAAGACTTGATTGTCCCGCGTAGGAAAGCCTGATGAAGAGCTTCGAAATTGATCTGGGGGGCACCAACGCCACGAGTGCGCGCGGAGCGGGTAATTTCGGGGCGCCGCTGCGCCTGAGCCGGCGCTCGGTATTGCTGGCGGGCTGCGGACTTGCGCAGACGTTCGTACTGACCGGATGCGGTGTCCTTTCCCGGGATGGGCCGGCGGTGAACGCGTTGGAATCCGAGGCGTCGGCGAAGGTGACGGCGGCGGCCGATCAGCCGGTTTTCAATTACGTCTTGCTCGATATCGATGACAAGGCTGTCGCGATCTTTGGCACGCCCCCCGTCTCTTCGCTTTACGCCACCTTTGGACACGACAAGAGGCCGGCTCCGGAGATCAGGGTCGGCGTCGGCGACGTCGTGCAAGTGACCATCTTCGAGTCTCAGGCCGGCGGTCTTTTCATCCCGACCGATGCGGGCGCACGCCCGGGCAACTTCGTCACCTTGCCGGCCGAGACCATCGACCGGAGCGGCACGATCACTGTGCCCTATGCCGGGGACATCCATGCCGTGGGGCGCACCATTCCAGATTTGCAGAGTTTTATTTCCAAAGCGTTGTCCAATCGAGCGATCGAGCCGCAGACCGTGATTACGGTCGCGAGCCGCGCCTCGGCGCAAGCCTCGGTGCTGGGCGCTGTGACCACGCCGGGAAAAATCGAGGTCGGCGTCGGCGGCGATCGTGTGCTCGAGATGATCGCCAGGGCAGGCGGCATAAACGCCCCTGGATACGAGATGTATATCACGGTTCAGCGCGATACGAGAGAGGCGACCGTATATTTCGATACCGTTCTCGCCAACAGCCGAGAGAACATCTTCATTCGGCCCGCCGACATCATTTATGTCTACCGCGAGCCTCATAGATACGTCGCGTTTGGCGCCGTCAAGACCCCCGGAGAGATCGACTTCGGCGCGCCCGAGCTCACGCTGGTCGAAGCCGTGGCGAAAGCCGCGGGTCTCGACGATGCCCGCGCCGATCCCCGGGACATGTTCCTGTATCGCTCGACGCCGAGGATCCTCCTCGAGCGCGCCGATGTGTCGCTCGACAATTTCCCGAAGGACCAGAAGAGTATCCCTGTCGTGTTCCGCGCGAATTTCCGCGACCCGGCTTCCTATTTCGCCGCCACGCACTTCAAGCTTGCCAACAAGGATGTCATCTACGTGTCGAATTCGGCATCTTATGAACTTTACAAGTTCCTCGAGCTGTTGAACAACTCGAGCTCCACGATCGCAAACGTCCCACTCAATCTTGCAACTGCGAAATATGGCGCGCGATATCTGACGGGCGCAGTGCCTAACCAGATCGCGCCTTGATCCCGTCAACAGGCCGTACGAACGGCGCACGCGTCATGTAGAAGGTCAGTCGGGGCGGCCGTCGTCGCGGCGCTAGCGGAGACGGCGGACGCAGTTCACCCCTGGCCGCGTCTGCGTCGTCGTATTGGCGCCGTCGACGTCGGCGCAGAGGCTCGAAGCTCTGTTGTGAACCACAGCGGCAATGGCTACGTCTCGCGCCTGGCTTCGCGAGCAAACTCATCGTCCGCGCCGAGCGCGCTCAGTTCGCTTGTCGACCCTCGTAAACGCCAAGGCGGGCCTATGTTCGCCGGTTAGCCGGATACGGCTGACCCCGCGCTCTGCGACACGGCGTCTTCCAATTGACGTCATTCACCGATCGCTGGGCGTGGTTCAGTGTGCGGAAGATAGTATCGGGTCATATAGGCCTTCCCAGAGCCGTACCCGTACCCGTCGCCGCCTTCGAAGAGCTCGAGTTTCTCGAGCGCCACCTTCGACAGGCTCACTCCCACGGTCCTGCCCGCGATCAGTGGATTCGTCGCAAGGGCCGCGACGACCGCCGTGCGCGGCGTATGTCCCCATTCGACAACCAACTGATAACCGTCGATAAAGCCCGCTGCGGCGCTCGCGTCGGTCAACGCGCCTATGGGAGCAAAATCGACGATGATGATACTGAAGTTGGCCCGCAATTGCTCCATCAGGCTGGCCATCTCCGAAGACGCGAGCACGTCTCCCGTCGCCGGGACTCGACCTCGCGCAGAGGCCGGAAGAAACGCCAGGTTCGATCCTTGTTCGCGATAAAGGGCATCCTCGACGGAAACCTCGCCGCTAACGAGAAGGTCGAGAAGGCCATGCCGGGCCTGAGGCGTGAGGTTGCGCGTAAGATGTGGATTGCGGAGGTCGCAATCCATCAGGAGGACATTCTCGTTCTGGCGCGCGAGCAACGAGGCGAAGTTCTTGGCCGCGGTCGATTTGCCTTCGTTCGGGTACGCCGAGATGAACCCGATGGCAAGCGGACGCTTGGCGCCGAACCGGTAATCGACCGCGAGCTTGACTGATCGCAGCGACTCGGAAAACGACGACATCGGCTCATCGAGAACCACGTCGAACGCTTTCCCGTTTGACCGGAATGTGTTCGGGGCGCCTGGCGGAGACGAGTTTACGCCGGGACCATTACCTCTCGCCTCGAAAGCCGACTTCGGCAACTTGGGCAGATACGATACGAACTCGAACCCCAATTCATCTCGAATTTGCGATGATGTACGAAAGCCCCGTTCACGGTATTCGCGCAAAGAGGCAATGCCTGCTCCGACGGCAATTCCAAATACGACAGATCCCAGGAGAATCAAAAGCTTTTTCGGGCTAGACGGCAATATAGGCAATTCCGCATCACTAATAATCCGCGCATCCGAGATCGGAATAGCGTTCTGTTGAAGGAGATCCTGCCCCTTCTGGATATAAACATTGTAAAGATTGGAGTACGTGGTCGCCTCCAGTTGAAGCTCGTTCAGTTTCGACGTCGCCTCGAAATCGACATTATTCACACCCCGCCCCTTTTGGATCGAGCTCTCCAGGTTCGCAACGCGCTCCGAATCTATCTTGACCTCGCTGGCGTAGCTGTCGAGTAGTCTTTGCAATTCCTCGAAAATCAATTGCGAGTATTGGTCCATGTCCTTGCGGGCCTTGACAGCCGCTTCATGCTTGGGGCTAATTCGCGAGGAAATATCTGCATTCATTTTATAGGCATCGAGATATTTCGATTGCAGGCCGGATATAATGGGGTCACTCAGCGCATCCAAACTTGAGCCCGCGTAATCCTTGGTGTCGACGATCTGCTTGAGCCGCGTGTATTTGGCTTGAGCCGATGTAAGGTCGTTCCTTGCGATCGACAGTTGAGTGCTCGAGGCCGTTAGCGCCTGGTCGTTGATCAATACACCGGAGGCTTGCGTGAGATCGTGCTTGATACGATAGGCGTCCGCTTCGGCCGTGGCGCGATCGGCCTTGGCTTTGATCTCGGTGGTTCGTTCTTGCAGCCACTCCCCGGCTCGGCGAGCGACGTCGAACCGGGACTCCAACTCGTCCTGCAAATAGACCGCCGCAAAAGCCTCCGCAATGCTGCGCGACAGCGCAGCATCCGCGTCGGTATAATCGATCTCGAGGACATAAGTGCGCGCGTTGCGCGTGACTTTCAGATTGTACTGCAACTGCTCGATCAACAGATTGCGCTGAATGTCGACGGGGAAGTTCGCGAACGGGACGTCGGATATATCAGCGCCGAGCGCATTGGCGGCGGCGGTAACCTCCTTCTTGACGAAAGACGCCGCGATGCCGAGCCCGCTCATCGGCGGATCGAGGAAAGCCGAATTGTGGAACAGATCCAGATGGTCGATGACGCCCGAAGCGATCCGATCCGATTCGAGCAGCAGGACCTGACTGTCGACCGCGCCTGTATCGAACGCTAGCGCCCCCTCGAACGCCGAGTTCGCGCTGACGCCGACCTGCTTCGAATCGATCATCACGCTCGCCGAAGACGTGTATTTCGTGACGGACTGCACGATGAAAAGTATAGCAAGCCCTATCGTGACCAGCACGCTGACAATGATGTGCCACTTGTGACGCCTGGCTATGCCTACAACCTTCGCGGCCGAGTCACGTCCAGTTCGAATGGCCGGCTCGAATTCGATATCGTCGGGTTCGAACGACGCATTGTTGGGCTGAGCTGTCATCAAGCTGGTTTCCATCGGGCCGAGCCGCCGTCCGGGCGTCATCGACTTAGAGAGATCTTGAGGCTTCAACAACGGAATTCATCTCCCTGCGTTCAGTCCCGCCAGAGCGCAAGGAAGCGCGCGCTCCTTACAACCTCGGGAGCGTCTGCGGCGCGCGCGACTTCGCAAACGAAAACGACAATAGCATGGCGATAAACCGCCGTTCGCCGTTGGGTCGATCACGGCGGCCCGTTCATGGGCTTGTGGATGGATTTCGCCGTCAGGCCGAGGAGCCCGGGGATCGTCGCGGGCGCCTTGCTGAAAGCCGCGGCCAGGGCAGCCACAGGGACCGGCGTTGGCGCGGTCGAAACAATTTCGAGCGTCTGCG
>JBKQKS010000273.1:0-3541 GCA_052147395.1 Roseiarcus sp. | reverse complement strand
TTCCGTCCGGGCGAGCTCAATCAGTCGCCGATCGCGCGCGCGGCCGTCGCCTCGACGCTGCTCATCGCCAATGTGTTCGACGGCGGGCCGAAGACCACAGCGACGCTCCGCATCGGCGCGCACGAGCCGATTGCGATGACGCGCCACGCCATGCCCGACCCGTTCGTCGAGGACCTCTATGCGAGGAACGAGGCGGTGAAGAAGCCGTGGATCAAGGCCGAAATCTCCTCGCATATCTGGGTCGCGCGCCTGCCGCACGACCTCGAGGCGGGAACGCATCGCGTCCTCGTCGAGGCGGCGACCGAATACGGCGACACGGTCAGCGGGCGAATGACGCTGGAGGTGACGGGCTGATACCGGCGCCGCGCGGGTGATTTTCCTAAGGGACCTCGTCAGTCCAAACCTTGAAGCTGACCAGCGTGTTGGGGCCGAAAGTGTGAGTGATCGCCACGTCGGCCGCATCGCGCCCGATAGCGATCAGCACGCGGCCTATCCGAGGAATGTTGTTCCTCGGATCGAACGTATGCCAACGTCCTGCGAGATAGGCTTCGAACCAGCCGGCGAAATCCATCGGCGGATAGGGCGGCGGCATGCCGATGTCGCCGAGGTAGCCGGTGCAGTAGCGAGCGGGAATGTTCATGCATCGGCACAGAGCGATGGCAAGGTGCGCATAGTCGCGACACACCCCCTTGCGCTCGTTGAAAACCTCCCACGCCGTCATGGTGGCGCGCGCATGTTCATAACCGAACGTGATGTGGCGGTGGACGAAATCACAGATCGCCTGGACTCGCGCCCAGCCCGGCGGCGACTTATCGAAGAGGCGCCACGCCGCCTCGGTGAGGCGGTCGGTCTCGCAGTAGCGACTGCCGAGCAAATAAACCAGCGTCTCCGCCGGCAAGTCCTCGACCGGGTGTTGCCAAGCCGAAGGATCAACCGGGTCCGGCGCGCCGCTGTCGCGCAGCAGGCCGTCGGCTGACAACCGAATGCGGCCGGGGGGCGCGACGATACGGCTGCACCAATTGCCGAAGCCGTCGCGGTAGGGGTAGATCGGCACGGAGGGGCTGGTGGTCAGGTTGTCCGGGACAAGGATGTCGGACGCCCGCGTGAAGTGGCTCCCCAGCACCAGGATCACCGGCGTCGCTTGCGGGAAGTCGTAGATCAGTTCGTAGCCGACACGAATTTTCATCTGAGCTCCCTCAACGCCCCGCGCTCTCGATGATCGAGAGGACCAAGCGATCGTGTGGGCGCCTTGCGACCCTTCCGTGCCGGAGGGGCAGCTTTACCACCCACGAGCGCGGGTCGAAGTCGAGATGCGGGCTCGGGCGCCCGAGGCGAGCCTCGAGGGTTCATCGTATCCTGGCGCGTCGACGTCCCGCCGTCGATCAACCGTGCCGGACCCTTCGAGGTGGCGGGAAGCGCCGGGGAATATAGCCGAGGCCGTCGGCGGCGGATCGGCCGTTACGCTCACCTCGACTTCCATGCCGAGAGTGTCCGACGCGAACCCAGTGAAGGCGCCGTAGAGCGGGATCGCATGCTGCGGATCGCGCACGACCGCGACGGTGACGAGATCCGCCGCGCCAACGCCGCCGTGCGTCGGGTCGAAATCGATCCAGCCGGCGTCCGGCAAATAGACTTGCGCCCAAGCGTGGGTCGCGCCGTGCCCGGAGCGCGCCGAGCACGCCTCGGGATTTTCGAGCGGGGCGGCGAGATAGCCCGACGCAAATCGAGCCGCAAGACCGAACGAACGCGCGGCCTCGATCATCAGCATGGCGAAATCGCGGCAGCTGCCGTGACCGTATCGCAGCGTCTCCAGCGGCGACTGGATTCCCTTGGCTTCTCGCCGCCTGTAGTGGAAATCGCGATGGATGCCGCGCGAGAGCCGGTTGAGCAGATCGAAGGCGCCGATCGACCCATTCGCGGGCAGGAACCGACGCGCCCAGCGGCCGATTTCGTCGTCGGGATCGGCGTGATGGCGTTGGATGTAGGGAGCGAGATCCGGCGCCTCGTCGGCGCCATAGTCGATGGGGAAGGCCCTGGCGTCTTCGATATCGAGGCCCGCGACGTCGGGCGGCGAATGCTCCAGGCGCACGACGCTCTCGAAGCACAGGTTGTTCGCGCGCGCCGAAAACCGTGCGATGCCGACGTGATTGCCGAAGGCGTCCTGAACGAAGCGCAGGCTCATGGGCTCCGGGCTGATGCGAAGACCCGCCTCGATCACCCTTTGGTGGTGCGAGTCGCGCGGGCGCAGCATCATCCGGTGTTCGCCAAAGGCGACCGGCCGCCGGTAGCGATAGGTCGTGACGTGCCGAATGGTCAGCGACGACATGGCGCCTCCAGGCCGCATATCCTGTGCGCTGAGACTATGCATGATTCGGGCCACTCGAACCATGATGCGCGAATGGCCGTGTTGCAGAGATTGTCGACGCCGTCGGCGAGGGACCTCGCCCCCCGCAAACGTGGCGCAGACCCCTGGGCGCGCTCGGCGCTTCGGTGGAGGCGATGATCGGCTCGTCTGTGACTTTCGCCAAACCAACGATCGCGAACGACCGGCGGCGGGAACCAAACGTCGGATTTCGACCGCCGGCGCCGCCTCGAAACTAGGTGAACGAGCTGCCGCGGCCTATTTGACGGCGCGGGCCGAGGAGAAAGACTTGATCGCCGGCTTCGGACAGCGCTACATCGACCGTAGCGCTGAGACGGCGCGGTTAGTTCCGTTCGTGTTCTGACAGAGCAACTCGAGCGCTCGGCGCCCGGTCGCGCATGCCGCAAGGGGGGCGGGAAGCGGTCGTTACGATAGGGGATTTGGTAGGCGCCCCCTCGATCCCGGGCGGGCGGTCATTTCTGTCCACGGTTTCCGCGATTTCAATGCGTTAGGCGGGCGTTTTTGTCACCCCCCCCCCCGTCGCGCCTCGTCGCCGTCTGCATTTTCGTCTTCTATATTCATTTTGTATATAGACATGATTATATTTGGTGCACCTCCGCGGTCGGGCCGAAGCGCTTGGATCAGCGCCGCGAGCGGGTTCGCCCGCCGCGGCGCCAACTGAGGCGGCTCGGGTCCGGCCGCGTCGAACCGCCCGGCCCCGAATGTTTCTGAAGGGCGGAAGGCGGACGTAGGAGCTTGCGAATTGGCGGTCGCGTCGCCGTAAAACGACTAGTCACCTCACAACCACCGTAACCTATGATTTTTGTTAGCCCGACTTCGCGGATTGGGCCCTTTTTCGAGGGTGCTGGTCAAGAAAATCAATGCGTTGACCGAAAAGGTCTTCACTACAGGACGTGTTTGGCCGGGAGCGCAGCGGCGGCGATTTCGTTAGGCTGAGCCAGCAGCGCGAGATTCAGTATTTTGGCACGGACGCGCGAGCCTGGGAATCCGGCGCGAACTTAGTTGGTCTTCACTACAGCCATTTTTACCGTTGTTTCCGCGGACAGAATCAACTAATTCAAATACTTAAACCTCACGAAAAGTCGCAAAGTCAGGTTATCCACAGGCGAATCCGCGAAGTCGGGTTAGTGTTCCCACCAGAACCGGAGCTTCGGCCGC
>JBKQKS010000272.1:0-41487 GCA_052147395.1 Roseiarcus sp. | reverse complement strand
TGTCCCAATTGTGCAGCCAGTAGAGATCGATGTAGTCGGTGCGCAGCCGTCGCAGCGATTGCTCGCAGGCGGCGATCACCGACTTGCGGTTCGACCCGCCGCCGTTGGGGTCGCGGAGGTAGAGGTTGAAGCTGAACTTGGTGGCGATGACGACGCGGTCGCGCTTCTCGCGATCATGCGCCAGATGATCGCCGATGATCACCTCCGAGTGGCCCTTGGTGTAGCCGTTGGCGGTGTCGATGAAGTTGCCGCCGAGGTCGATGTAGCGGTCGAGGACCGCCTGTGACTCCTCGACGCTCGAGCCCCAGCCGAGGTCGTCGCCGAAGGTCATGGCGCCCAGGCAAAACGGGCTTACCCTGAGACCCGAGCGGCCGAGCGTGACATAATGATCGAGAGGCATGATTTGCTCCTGTGCGGGACGGGACCGGCGGCGACGGATCGCTCCGTTGTCGCGCGCTGGCGAGATAGGGCGCGCCGGGCCCCGCGATTAGAGGACCGAACGCGCATACCCCTATGACCAGGTTTCATGAATGCCGCAGACGGACTAGGCGGCCTCGGTTACGGATTACGGTGACAGTGCAATTAACTGAACGAGCGGTCCGTTTTCGCAGTGATTGATCGAATAAAATGCGCTGTCACTGTAACCGCGTAACCCCCGGACCGCGCGGGCACCGTATGCGATATGACGGGCTGCCTGCCACTTTTCCACAGGATTTTCCCCGTCTGCGCCGCGCCGATCGTTCGCGACGCGCCAGGCGGAGGCCCGTTTCGCAAGCGACCAGGCTGTGTCGCCGTTGTTTGCCTAACATTCAACGGATTTTCTTTCCTTTTGCAGTGGTTGCCGGTCCTGCTTAGTCCATTTTATATATATAATTTCAGGGTGTTGGCACGTTGCAAACGGGATCATTAGTTTGTCGACGACGGAGGAATCAAATTCCGTTCCGATTCACCGCTTCGGTAACGACCTTGACATCGGACAGCGCGACGTTTCTAAGGGCCGAATCAGCGGAGTCTTTTGCTGAATTGTGCGAGGAACTCCGGTGCTGGGTTCCGATGCGAAGCGTAAAGGGCTAAACCGCCGTCAGGGGGATCAGGTATGGCTCGGCCCAATTTACGTTTTTCACTCGTTATATTTGGAACTGCAGTAGTTTATACTGTTTCGAATTGGATACTTGCGAACAATCGCGGACCAGGGTTAAACGTACCATTATTGCTGATTTCCTTGGTTGTCATGACGATTTTAGCGTTTTTGCTTGAGGATCGACGTAATAATCACCAATAGTGCGGGTAATCGTGAAGAAGAAAAGATCACCATGCATTGCAGTGCCGCCGTTTGGAACGTTCAGTTTATCTACCATAATATAGGTAGATTGTCAATATTAGCGGGAATTATTACTGCCGCCGCACATATATTATACTGCCTTTTAAGAGGCAAGCCTCTGGCACTAAATGTAACCGCAGGCAAAATGCTGGCAGGGTTCGTACTGCCGCCTGCCGTAGCAATGGGGTTGGCAGCGCTTGCTCCTGATGACCTTTTGGGGTGCGTCACAAACTTGGAAATATACATTTGCGTAGGGGCGTTTTCGACTATTTGGATTACACTGAGCATAGTATTTCCTGGCGGATTTACGTGGAAGTGGACTCAGAGTCTCGGCAAGAAATTGGGGCCGAATTGAGTGCGAGCGGCAACACCCCCTCAGGACGAGGGAGTTGACGGCGGCGCCAGGAGTCACTGCATCCGCCTTCGGAACAGCCAGCTCGCAGCTAGAATCGTCACCAGCGCGCTGAGCGCCATCGGCCACAGCCGTTGCCAGACGAGATCGGCCGGCATGTCGCGCAAGAACTCGCCGCGCACGATGACCAGGAAATGGGTGAGCGGGTTCATCATCGAGAGCGGCTTCAGCCAATCCGGCTGGTTCTGCACCGGCGAGACGAAGCCCGAAAGCATGATCGCCGGCATCAACGTGACCATGATCCCCATCATCGCCTGCTGCTGATTGGCGACCAGCGACGAAATGAACAGTGCGACGCCGATGACCGAAAGCAGAAACACCGCGAGGCTGCCGAACAGCACCGCAACGGACCCGGTCAACGGGATGCCGAACACGTAGACCACCACCAGGGTGATGATCGCGCCCTGGGTCAAGCCCACCACCATGCCCGGCGCCGCCTTGCCGATCATGATCTCGATCGGCTGCAAAGGCGAGACCAACAGCTGCTCGAACGTGCCGAGTTCGCGCTCGCGCGCCACCGACATGCTGACGACGATCATGACAGTCATCATCGTCAGCGTCGCGAGCAGGCTCGGCGCCATGACAGTGCGGAAGATGCGATTGGGGTTGTACCAGGTGCGATCGACGATGTCGCTCGGCGCCGCGGGCGCGTTGGGGCCGGCGTAATCGCGGGCGAAATCGGACACGATCTGGGTCAGATAGCTGTTGACGATCTGCGCGCTGTTGGACTTGCGGCCGTCGAGCAGCACCTGCACCGTCGGCGTCTCCCCGCGCGCGAGCTTTCGGGAGAAATCCTGGCCGATCTGGAGCACGACGAACACGTCCTGCGCGTCGATCGCGGCCTTCGCCTCGTCGACGCTCTGATAGCGGCGCACTTCCGAGAACGCCGAGGCGCGCTCGAGGCGACTGATCAGTTGCGTCGAGGCCAATCCCCAGTCCTGATTGATGACGCCGATCGGCACATGGGTGACGTCCATCGTCGCGGCAAAGGCGAACAGAATGAGTTGCACCACCGGCGGCGCCATCAGCGCGATTCGCGCGCGGGGATCGCGGAAGGCGGCGAGCAGCTCCTTGATGATGAGCGCATAGATGCGAGTCCAGTTCATGACCGTCCTCCTCAGTCCAGGCGGGTGCGGGTGGCGAGCGCCGTGCGCAGGAAGATGAGCGCGCTCATCAACAACAGCGCCAGCGTGCAGGGAACGAGCACGCTGCCGATGTTGCCGGCGAGGAACAACGTCTGCAACCCCTGCACGTAGTAGCGCGCCGGCACGATCGCCGAGAACCATCTGAGCGGCGCCGGCATGCTGGCGAGCTCGAACACGAAGCCGGAAAAGAACACGCCGGGCAGGAAGGCGACCAGCATCGCGATCTGGCTCGCCAGCAACTGCGCGCGCGCGACCGTCGAGATCATCAGCCCGATCCCCAGCGCGACGAGCAGGAAGATCGCGGTGAAGCCATAGAGCAGGAAAATCGAGCCGCGCAGCGGCAGCCCGAACAGGTAGAGCGCCGCGAGCACGCACACCGTCATCGCGCCCATGCCGAGAATGAAGTTCGGAACCAGCTTGCCGATCATGAACTCGACGATGCCGACGGGCGTGGCGAGCAACGCTTCGATCGTGCCGCGCTCCCATTCGCGCGCCACCACCAGCGCGGTGAGCAACGAGCCGATCATCATCTCGATCAGCGCGATCGAGCCCGGCACCAGGAAGCGCCGGCTCTGCAGCTCCGGATTGAACCAGACGCGCGGCTCGACGTCGATGCCCGGCGGCGGCGGGGCCCCGGCGGCGAGCGCGCGCTGATCGAGCCAACTCTGCCACGCGCCTTGGAGGTAGCCGATAGCGAGGTTGGCGGTGTTGGGATCGCTGCCGTCGGTGATCATCTGCACGTCCGCGGTTTGCCCGCGCGCGAGGCTTTGCGAGAAGTCGCCGGGTAGATCGACGATGGCGTTGATCTCGCCCGCAGCGAGATCGTCGAAGAAGGCGCTACGGTCTGTCGCGACGCTGACGTCGAAGAACGGGGTATCGGCGAGCGAGGCGAGAAACCACGCGGTCTCCGCGGTCGGCGCCTCTATCGCGAGGCCGACGCGGATGCGCGTCGCATCGAACGAAATGCCAAAGCCATAGAGGATGAGCAGGATGATCGGCAGCACGAAGCCGACCACGAAGCTGGAGGGATCGCGGGCGACCTGCAGCGTTTCCTTCCAGACGAGAGCGCGGATGCGCCGCGCTCTGCCTTTGCGGGGTCCGAACGCGCTCATGCGGCGATCCTGTCATGTTGCTCGACGAGGCCAATGAAGGCGTCCTCGAGCGTGGGGTGAGGGTTTTCCGGCGTCTTCACGCTGCGCTGCAAAGCTTCCGGCGTGTCGATGGCGATGCACTGGCCGCGGTAGATGAGCGCGACGCGGTCGCAATATTCAGCCTCGTCCATGAAATGGGTGGTGACCATGATCGTCACCCCGCGCGCCACCATCGCATTGATGAAGCCCCAGAACTCGCGCCGCGTGAGCGGATCGACGCCGGACGTCGGCTCGTCGAGGAACAGCACCGGCGGCTCGTGCAGAATCGCGCAGGAGAGCGCGAGCCTTTGTTTGAAGCCGAGCGGCAGCGCCCCCGCATTGACTTTGAGATGCGGCTCGAGGTCGAAAGCCGCGATCACGCGATCGATCGCCTGCGTCCGAGCCCGTCCGTCGAGTCCGTACGCCCCGGCGAAGAACGCCAGATTCTGTTTGACGCTGAGATCGCCGTAGAGCGAGAATTTCTGCGCCATGTAGCCGAGCCGCGCGCGCGCCGCCGCCGGCGCCTGGTAGAGATCCAACCCATCTACGCGCGCTCGCCCCAAGGTCGGTTTCAACAGGCCGCACATCATCTTGAAGGTCGTCGATTTGCCCGCTCCATTGGGACCGAGCAGGCCGAAAATCTCGCCGCGCTGAATGTCGAAGCTGATGTGGTCGGCGGCGGTGAAGTCGCCGAAGCGGCGCGTGAGTTCGAAGGCGCTGACCGGCGGCGCGCCGTCGCGCGTCTGCGGCGGCCGCGTCGTCAGCGTCAGCGTGCGGCGGGGAACGCCGCCGAGCGCGGCGACGAAGGCGTCCTCGAAACGCGGCGGCGCCGCCAGCGTATGGGCGCCCTCGGGCGCATCGAGCTCGGCGGGCGTCGGCGGCTCGGCGCCCTTCGCCATCACCAGGCGCACCGCCTCGCCCTGCATCACGCCGTCGACGACCTGCGGCCTCTGCAAGGCGCGTGCGAGAAGCTCGCGGCGCGCGGCGCCGGCGCCGCTGATCTTGTAGACGCGGCCGGTGGCCAAAGCCGTCATCGCCTTCGGATCGCCCTGGAACAACGCGCGTCCCTCGTTGAGCACGATCACTTCGGCGCAATTCTCGGCTTCGTCGAGATAGGCGGTGCTCCAGACCACGCCGACGCCCTCGTCGACGAGCTGATAGACCATGCGCCACAATTCGCGGCGCGAGATCGGATCGACGCCGACGCTCGGCTCGTCGAGCAGCAACAGCCGCGGCGAGCGCAGCATGGCGCAGGCGAGGCCGAGCTTCTGCTTCATGCCGCCCGACAGCGCCCCGGCGAGCCGCTTGGTGAAGCGCGCGAGATCGGTGAAGGCGAGCAATCTTTCGAACGTCGCCTTGCGCTGTGATCCGGCGACGCCGCGCAGGTCGGCGTAGAGGTTCAGGTTCTCGATGACCGAGAGGTCTTCGTAGAGCCCGAAGCGCTGCGGCATATAGCCGATCGCGTCGTGCAGCTCGGCGGGCGAGGCGAGCGTGTCGAAGCCGCAGACCACGAGCTTGCCGGACGTCGGCGCGAGCAGGCCCGCCATCAGCCGCATCAGCGTCGTCTTGCCCGCGCCGTCGGGGCCGACGAGGCCGGTGACGCGGGCAGAAAGGATCGTCGCGTCGAGACCGTCGAGCGCCGGCGGGCCTTTTGGAGCGAAGCGCTTGACGAGCGCCTCGACGAGCGCGAGCGGCTCGCTCATGGCTTCTCTGTCTCGGGAACGATCACTTCGACCGGCATGCCTTGCCTGAGCGCGCCGCCGCCGTTGTCGACGACGACGCGCAGCCGATAGACGAGCGCCGTGCGCAGTTCGCGCGTCTCCACCGTCTTCGGCGTGAACTCGGCCTCCGTGGAGATGAAGCCGATCTCGCCTTTCACCGTCGGGATCACAGGATCGTCGGTCTTCACCTCGACCTCCATCCCCGGACGGATGCGCGCGAGATCGGGCTCCGAGACATAGGTGCGCACCCAGACCGGCCTCGTCAGGCTCTCCACGAACACGGTCTCGCCGACGGCGACGATCGCGCCGGCCTCGCGCGCCCGGCTCTCGATCACGCCGTCGCTCGGGGCGATCAGGTCGGAGTCGGCGAGCTGGCGCTCGGCGATCTTCGCCGCCGCTTCCTGCTGCGCGAGCGCCGCGGCGGCGGCGTCGATGTCCTCGACGCGGGATCCCGCCTTCATCAGGTCGAGCGCGTGGCTCGCGACATTTACGCGCGCCCTGGCTTCGCGCTGGGCGGCGAGCGCGTCGTCGTAGGACTTGATGGTGCCCGATTGCGTCGAAAGCAGCGCCTGGGCGCGATCGAGCGTCTGGGTCGCGTTCTGCAGCGTCGCTTGATTGAGGGTCAGCGTCGCCTCGGCTTCGGCGATGTCCTCGGGGCGGTTGCCGGCCTTCATCTTGGCGTAGTTGGCCGCCGCCTGGTCGCGCGCGGCGCGCGCCTCGGCGAGCGCGTCCTCGAAATAGACCTTTTCCAGCGACGCGAGGGTCTCGCCCTCCTTCACCGCGACGCCTTCGTCGACGTCGAGCTTGTCGATGCGGCCGGCGACCTTGAAGCCGAGGTCGACCTGACGCACCTCGACGTTGCCTTGCAGCGTCAGCGTCACCGACGCGCGCGCCCAGAACTTCGAGAGATCGAGGCCGTCGTAACGCCAATAGTAATAGCCGGCGCCGCCCACCGCGGCGATGACGACGAACGCCAGCGCGACGCGTCGGATCGGGGATTTGGACTTGGCTTCGCTCATGGGTTCGTTTCCTCCGACAGCGGCGCGCCAAACATGGCTTCGAAGTGGGCGGCGAGCAGGGCGTCGACGTCGAGTGGCGCGATTTTCGAGAAATTCGCGTCCCAGATCAGCGCCAGGAGCAGCGGCGCGATCACGAGCTGCGGCATGCGCGCGTAAGCCTCGCTGCGCAGCAGCCCCTCGCGGCGCGCGCGCTCCAAAAGGACGGCGACCAGGGCGATGAGCTTGGACACGACCTCGCGATAGTGGAATTCGGCGATTTCGGGGAAGCGTCCCGCTTCCTTGATCAGCACCTGGGCGACGCGCTTACGATTGGCGCCGAGCACTTCGGCGCGAAAGAACTTCAACAGCGTGCGCACTTGGTCGAGCGTCCCGAGCGATTCGGCGCCGATCGGCTGGTTCACGCGCTCGAATAGCGGACCGATCGTACCGAGCACGACCTGTTGCAACAGGTCGTTCTTGTCCTTGGCGAGAAGATAGATGGTGCCCTTGGCGACGCCGGCGCGGCGGGCGACGTCGTCGAGCCGGGCGGCGGCGAAACCGCGTTCGGCGAATTCCTGCAAAGCGGCCTCGAGGATCGCCTGACGGCGCTCTTCGGCGGCGGCTCGACGGCGGTTCGGCCTTTCCGATTTCGTTTGCGACGTCATGGGGGCCCCTTTGTAGCCATTTTGACTGACTTTTCAGTCATTGTAAAGACCTAGAGGCCTGCGACATTCCGCCGCACCCCTGCTGCGCGGCGGGCGCGCAGTTTAGACTCGTTATAAATCAGTAGCTAAGGCCGCACGTCACGCACGCAATGGTTGCAAGGGAATATAATGTCTTCGTGAGTGTAACAATGTTCGTTTTTTCGCTTGCAAATGCTGCAGCGCACAACTATGTTCCCGTTTGTGCGATATGACCTATCGCATATGCCCTCCTTGGGCGTTTCCTCCCTAGACTCGAGGCCGCTGTGGCTACACGGCGGCCTCCTTTTTTGTGCGCCGGGCTTCCTCGACAGGCGAAACCCTTGGCGCCCGCGCGCGCCTCGTCTAAACCGGCGTCGCAATCGTTCGAGAACATCATGCGCGCCGAAGCCGAATCGCTGGTCGAAAGCATCAAGCAGTCCGCAGGACTGCTGAGGAGGCATCTTTGACGTCGAGACCGCGGCTCGCCGTCTCGCCGAACTCAACGCCAAGTCCGAAGACCCCAATCTCTGGAACGATCCCGCCGCCGCGCAGAATCTCATGCGCGAGCGCACGGTACTGGAGGATCGACTGGGAGCGCTCGCCAAGATGCAGCGCGACCTCGACGACGCGGTAACGCTCGTCGAGCTCGGCGAGGCCGAGAGCGACGCGGCGACCGAGAAGGAAGGCCTGGAGGCCTTGCGGGCGCTGAAGCTCGAGGGCGAGCGGCGCGAGCTCGAGGCGCTGCTCTCGGGCGAAGCCGACGCCAACGACAGCTATGTCGAAATCCACTCCGGCGCCGGCGGCACAGAGAGCTGCGACTGGGCGCGCATGCTGTTGCGCATGTATTCGCGCTGGGGCGAACGGCGCAAATTCGACGTCGAGATCATCGAAGAGACGCCGGGCGACGAAGCCGGGATCAAATCGGCGACCATTATGATCAAGGGCCACAACGCCCACGGCTGGCTGAAAACCGAATCCGGCGTGCACCGTCTGGTGCGCATCTCTCCTTACGACGCCAACGCGCGCCGGCACACCAGCTTCGCTTCCGTCTGGGTGTTCCCGGTGGTCGACGACCGCATCCAGATCGACGTCGACGAGGGCGATTGCCGTATCGACACCTATCGCGCCTCGGGCGCCGGCGGCCAGCACGTCAACAAGACCGAATCGGCGGTGCGCATCACCCACTTGCCGAGCGGCATCGTGGTCGCTTGCCAGTCCGAGCGCTCGCAGCACAAGAACCGCGCCACCGCCTGGAACATGCTGCGCGCCCGCCTCTACGAGCGCGAGATCGAGGCGCGCGAGGAGAAGGCCACCGCCGACGCGGCCTCCAAGACCGAGATCGGCTGGGGCCACCAGATCCGCTCCTACGTTTTGCAGCCCTATCAGATGGTGAAGGACCTGCGCACCGGACATACCTCCGGCACGCCCGCCGACGTGCTCGACGGCGACCTCGACCCGTTCATGGCGGCGTCGTTAGCGCAGCGACTCTCCGGCCGCACCGTGCAGATCGACGACGTGGACTGACGGTTTCGCGGCTCATTTGATCGGGCGCGGCGACGCTTGCCGCCGCCCGTAGGACCTCGTTGAAAAATGGAAGCCTCCGCGCCGGCGCAATGCTCGGTGGGTAGGATTTTGCTTGCGCAACGTTGTCAAATATGACCACTTGCCGGTCATACTCGCCCGTCCGGTATCATGGCTCAAAGGCGCGCGCCGCGATTTCGAGGCTTTCCCGCCGGACGTTCAGGAAGAGGCGATCATGGCGCTTGCGATCGCCGCGCTCGGACTCGAGGCCGACAGCGCCAAACCTATGAAGGGTCTCGGCACCGGCGACTTCGAAATCGCCCTGCGGCATCGCGGCGACGCATTTCGGGTCGTCTATGGCGTGCAACTCGGCGAAGCGATCTGGGTCCTGCACGCATTCCAGAAAAAGTCGAAAACCGGGATCAAGGCTCCGCAGTCGGAAATCGACCTGATCCACGAAAGGCTCGAGCGGCTAAAGGAGACATTGAGATGACCGGCGGCGACGAAATGGAACTTATCCACGGCAGCGGCAATGTCTTCGCCGACTTCGGGCGACCCGACGCCAATCTCCCGCAACTCAAGGCGGTCCTCGCCACCAAGATCATCGGCGTGCTCGACGACGAGCGACTCACCGTGCGCAAGGCCGAGGAGCGGACCGGCATCGCCGCCGCGGATTTTTCGCGTATCCGCCGCGCTAAGCTTTCGCGATTTACGCTGGATCGGCTGCTGACGATTCTGACCTGGCTCGATCAGGACGTGAATGTGAGCATCAGCGTGGAGCCGCGGCGCGGCGGCGCGAGCCACGACGGCGCCGCTGCGCTCTGAACCGCGCTCGGAAAAGCTCGATGCCGCGGCACTGAGCGCAACGCTGACGCGCCTGTTTCGGCGCCGAGAGAATATGGGGAACTGGCAAGCTGTCGCCGGAATGCCAAGGCTGCCGCTCGGCGCGCTCGCCGCCTCAGTCGCCGCCACACGGCGAGCGAGGCGCCGGGATATCGGCGTTGACGGGCGTGGTGCCTAATTCTAGCGGAAGATGGCAGATACGCCGCGCGGGAGCGGCGCCGGCACCCGTCGTCACCGGGTTGGCAAGAGGTCCGCATGTCCACCACCACTTTCCTCGGCAGACTTCTCGGGCTCTATCTGGTCGCGATCTCCGTCGGGATGTTCGTCGACCGGCGCCGCACGCTGGCGACGCTCGACGAGATGGCGCTGAGCGGCCCGTGGATGCTGTTCTCCGGCATGGTCGCAACGGCCGCGGGCTTGGCCGTCGCGCTGGCCCACAACGTCTGGAGCGGCGGCGCCCTGGCGATTGCGGTAACGATGGCAGGCTGGGCCGCGCTGCTGAAAGGGTTGACGCTGCTGCTGGTCCCGGCCGAGCGAATGGCCGCGGCCTACAAAGGCGTCGGCTTCGAGCGGTTCTTCCACGCTTGGATGGTCGTCGTGCTGGCGCTCGGGCTCTGGATGACCGGGGCGGCGTTTGCCGCGTGACGGCGGGAAGCCGCGCCGCCTGCGAAGGAACCCGGAAATGCCCGCAAAGCCCGAAAAGACCGACTTCCCGACGTCGCGGGTCCGGCGCTACCTCGAGCCGGGCCCGATCGTCCTCGTCTCGTCGGCGCACGAAGGACGGATGAACATCATGACCATGGGCTGGCACACGGTCATGGAGTTCACGCCGTCCCTGGTAGGCTGCGTGATTTCGAACGCAAACCACAGCTTCGAGATGATACGCCGCAGTCGGGAGTGCGTGATCAATCTGCCGACGATGAAGCTCACCGAAGTCGTCGTCGGAATCGGCAACACCACCGGCGCGGAGATCGACAAGTTCGCGCGCTTCAGCCTTACTCCCGAGCGGGCGACAGAGGTCCAGGCGCCGTTGATCGCCGAATGCCACGCCAACTTCGAATGCCGTCTCCAAGACGACGCCCTGGTCGACAGATACAACTTCTTCATCTTCGAAGTCGTGAAGGCGCACGTCGCCGCGTCGCCGCAACACCCGGAGACGCTTCACTACACCGGGGGCGGCGTATTCGTCGTGTCCGGTAAGGCGATCAATCGCCGGTCCCTGTTCCGGCCGGGGATGCTTTGACAACTGAGGTTACCGTGATAGCCTGGTCGGAACCGGCGGGCGCGTGTAACCGGGGCAGATTCCCGGGCAGCGCTGCTGTGTAGCCGAGGTCCCTCGTCCCGACCTTGTCGAAGGACGACCTCGGCTGGCGCGTGAGCGCCTCATTCTCACACGTGTCTTCCCAGCGGAGGCAGCGAGGTCAGCGACCTCGCCTACAACGGCGCCCGGGAAATTGCGCGGGTCACTCAACCCCGTATTCCGTCGCCGTTCTGCCGACGGCGCGCTCGACGCGGCCCCACTCTGGGGTCGCGCTATTCCCTGAAAAAGGCGCCTGGCTCAGGCGGCCCCTTCGAAGGCCGACGGTCCGTCCTCGGGCTTGCCTTGCAGTTCATGTTCGAGCGCGCCCAGTCCGGCGCCTCCCGCCATGTGGAACATGAGGTTTTCGAGCGTCAGATCCGCGCGGGATGCATCCAGATCGACCTCGCCGCGCTGCAGCACCAGGAAATGGTCGCCGACCATATACGCGTGGTGCGGATTATGGATGATGAAGATGACCCCGATGCCCTGATCGCGCGCCGCCGTGGCGATATACCGGAGCACCAGGCCCGACTGGGCGACGCCGAGCGCCGCCGTCGGCTCGTCCAGGATCAGCACGCGCGCGCCGAAATGCACCGCCCGGGCAATGGCGACGACCTGCCGCTGCCCGCCCGAGAGCGTGCCGACGGGCTGCTCGAGGTCCTCGAGGAAGATGCCCATGCGGTGCAACTGCTCATCGGTCTTCTGCCGCATGGTCGCAACATCGAGGCGCTTCAGGGGACCGCGGCCCAGCGTCAGCTCCGAACCGAGAAAGAAGTTGCGCCACACCGGCAGCAGCGGCGCCAGCGCCAGGGTCTGGTAAACGGTGGCGATGCCCCGATCGAGCGCTTGGCGCGGCGAAGCGAACCGCACCGGGGCGGCGTCGACGAGATATTCGCCCTAGTCGTGCGGGAACAGCCCGGCGACGATGCTGATCAGCGTCGACTTGCCGGCGCCATTGTCGCCCAGAATGCAGGTCACCTCGCCTTGCCGCACGGTCAGATTGACGCCCCTGAGCGCGCTGATGGCGCCGTGGCTCTTGCCGATGCCGGCCAGACGGATGATCGGGGTCGCGGCGTCCTTCATCTCACTTCCCCCTGGTTGCGCGGGCGCGGATCCAGGTGTTGACGACCGTCGCCGGCAGCAGCATCGCGCCGACGAAGCACTGGAACCAGTCCGGATCCCAGTCGGCGCAAATGACGCCCTCGGTCGTCATGCCGAAGATGAAGGCGCCGAGGCGATCGCGGGATTACCGCGGCATCTCAGTAATTCCACAAATTCTATGTGTTAGACGCCTGCAGCGACGGGTCATTGGCTGACCGTCGCCGTCATCGTGGGAGTTGACCTCGCCGAGCCAATCATTTCAGTATCGAAAAGCGCCGATTGGCGTTCGGACCCCCCGGGCCGGTTCGCACGAGCAGGTTACAATGACAAAATACTGTGTTGTGACTGGCGTTTCCACCGGCATCGGCGAGGCCGTCGTACAAAAATTGGTGAACAGCGGTTTCCACGTGTTCGGCAGCGTGCGGCGTGCTGAAGACGCTCGAGCGCTGACCGCGGCGTTCGCAGCGGCGGTGACGCCGCTAATTTTCGATGTGACCGACGAGCACGCCGTCCGCGCGGCGGCGGTCGATGTCGCACGGGCGATCGGCGGACCGGACGCGCGGCTCGCCGGCCTCGTCAACAATGCCGGCATCGCCGCGGCGGCGCCGCTGCTGCATCTGCCGCTCGACGAGTTGCGCCAGCAACTGGAGATCAATGTCGTCGCGCAGGTGAGCGTGACGCAGGCTTTTGCCCGGTTGCTGGGCGCCGTGCGCGGACGCTCGGGACCGCCCGGCCGCATCGTAAATATCGTTTCGACGGCGGGCCGTTTGACGACGCCGTTTCTCGGCGCCTATTGCGCTTCGAAATACGCCATGGAGGCGATTTCGGACGCGCTGCGGCGCGAATTGCTCATTTACGGGATCGACGTTGTCGCGATCGAGCCGGGCACTGTCGTCACGCCCATCTGGGACAAGGCGGAGGCCGCGGATTATTCGGCCTATGACGCGACAGATTACAAAAAGAGCCTCGCAGCCCTGGTGAAGCTGATGACTACCGAGGGCCGCAAGGGCGTCGCGCCGTCCCGAATCGCGGATGCGGTTTATCGCGGGTTGACCGAGGCGCGCCCGCCCGCGCGCATCGCTGTCGTTCCGCAGCGACTGAAGAACTGGACCGTCCCGCGTCTCCTGCCCGATCGAGCGCTGGATAAATTCGTCGCCCAGCTGATCGGACTGACCCCGGTTTGACGCCGGTCAGACGCTGAAATGGGTATAGGCGATGAGCGCCGCGGCCACGACGACCACGCACAGCGAAACCAGCCTGACGATCTGCGCCCGGTGGGATTTGACAGGGTCGAAACCGACAAATGCAGCCATGTGTACAACTCCCGGCCGTCGCGACGGCCTCACGCATACGCCTGCGCAGAGAGTAGGGCGGCGCCGTTAACGCGACGTTTATCCCTGCGCCGCCCGAGCAGGCGATTACGGCGATTACGGTTGTTTCGACTGATTCAGTTATTTCGATGCGTCGCCCAAAACCTATCGACGCTTCGCACGCCTGCCGGCGGGGCCTCGCGGAGTGCGATGGCGCGGCGAGCGCTCCCGCTTCGTGGCGAGGGGAAACAGTAGCCGAGGGCCCTCATCCTGAGCTTGTCGAAGGACGACCTCGGTCGGCGCGTAAGCGCCTCATTCTGCAAGAGTCTTCCCAGCAGAGGCAGCGAGGTCAGCGACCTCGCCTACAAGGCCGGGCGGATATTTGCCCCGGTTACGCCGTAACTCATAACTCCAAGGCGGCGCTAAAGCCCTTTCACAGCAGATTGGCCGTCAGGCCGCAGGCGCCCTCGACGGTGAGCTGCTGGGCCGATCCGGGCGTAAGCCAAATGAACCACGTGGCATCGTCGGCGATCCCGGTCGCCGGCGCGCCGCCCCAACTTTGCATGCCCTCGAGCGCCGCCTCGGTGTGCGGCCCAAAAATTCCGTCGACAGGACCCGCATAGGCCGGAAACGAGATCACGACGGCGGCGCCCTGCATCGTCCGCTGCAGCCAGGCGACGGCGGGACCGGTCGAGCCGACCTTCAGCGTCGGCGAGGCCTCGCGGTAGGGGGGCAGCTTCGCCCACGTGGACGGCCCGACCACGCCGTCAACCGTGAGGCCGTTGCTCTGCTGGAAGGCCTTTACCGAAGACTCCAGCGATGCGTCGAAGATTCCGGTGATCGGCCCGAACGGATTCCAGAGCAGATGTCGCGCCAGCACGCGCTGCAGGCGCTTGACGTCGTCTCCCGTCGAGCCGGGACCAATGGTTGCGGGCATGATTGCCTCCTGCCAATATCGAAAGCGCTAGAGCGGTTTCCGATCAATCTGAGCCACGTCATTGCGAGGAGCGCAGCGACGAAGCAATCCAGGGGCCGCAGCTCCGCGGCTTTGGTTTGCTTCGCTTCGCTCGCAATGACGGCGCCCATTCGCATCGATCGGAAGCCGCTCCAATCGCAACCGAAAAGATAAATCCAAGTTCTCGGCGGAATCAATTCCTCGGACCTGTCTTGCCGAAAAAATTTTTGAGCGATGCGGATCGCCCTCGAGCTGATCTTCTACTGTCGCGAGGCGTCGGCGTCTTCCATAACGTCCTTCGCGGACCGGGGCGCGAACGGCGTCGCGCCGTCCTTGTCCCCGTCAATTCCCAATTTCTGGTCTGCGCCCGGGGTAATGGCAAATGGGACTCGAAGGTCAGTTTGCCGTCGAAGCGGCCAAGTGAAAATAGTCCGCAACCGGGCGTCGCGGGCTCGAGCGGCAACGTCCCCTGCGACTCCCCGCCACCCTTCCGCCCGTCGAGTCGGTGGAGCGCCCAGCGTCGGATTCGAAGTCCGCGAAGCCCCGGCGATTTTGGGCGATTGCGGTTCCCGATCGATGCGAATCGGCGCCGTCAAAAGCGAGCGAAGCGAAGCAATCCAGTGGCCGGGCTGCGGCCCCTGGATTGCTTCGTCGCTACGCTCCTCGCAATGACGGGACTCAGTTCGATCGGGAACCGCCCTAGCCGACGCTCGGCTCGACCGGGTTCAATTCCCGCCGAGCCGCCGTTGCCTCAGCCAGCCGACGAGCGGCAGCAGCGGCAAACCCAGAATCGTGAAATAGGACCCCGACACTTGCTCGAACAAGTGAACGCCGAAACCCTCGAACTGGTAGGCGCCGACGCTGGCGAGCGCCCTGTCGCCGACGACGGAAAGATATGCGTCGACATCGGTTTCGCCGAGCGGCTTCATGGTCAGTTCGGCGCAGTCGACGCCTTCGTGAACGATCGCGCCTTCGAAGCAAATCGCGAACGCCGACGACAGCACATGCGTCTTGCCGGCGAGTTTCAGCAATTGCGCTCTCGCGGCCGCGAGCGTCGGCGCCTTGTGCAGCGCCGCCCCCTCGAACAACAGCGTCTGATCGGCCGCAAGGCAGTATCTATCGCGGAAATTGGCGCTCGCCTGGAGCGCCTTCGCCCGCGCCAGCGCCGACGACAATTCGGACACGGCGCCTCCGGCGCGCGAGAATTCCGTCTCGACGAGACGCTCGTCGACGTCGCAGTCGCCGAGCTCGAATCGGATCTTCGCGGCTTCCAGAAGCCGCCTGCGCGTGTGGCTGCGCGAGGCGAGGACGAGCGGGCACGCGGTCTCGCGACGGTTGTCATCCATTTGGCTCGGCGCCCCCGACATCAGCGGCCGCGTCCCGGCGGCCAGCCCTACGGCAACCTATAGCAACTCCGTCTGGCGGGGCGAAACGCCCTGCCCTCGGCGGCAAAGCCCAGAGATTTGCGAGGATGTGCGCTGAACCCGATACGAGGCGACAAACGATGGCCATCTTCATGGTCGAGCTTTCCGGCGCCTCATCGGGAGACGATCATGGGGCAAAACTACTGGTTTCCGGCGAAACAGCAGGGATGGGGGTGGCGCCTGCCGATCACGTGGCAGGGGTGGGCGGTCTTCGTATCGTTCCTGCGCCTCGTCGTGGCGGGCGCCTGGATATTCCCGCCGAGCAGGCCGCTGTCGGCCTACATCGGCTACGTCGTCGCATTGTCGATCGCGCTGCTGATCGTGTGCTGGTTGAAAGGCGACCCTCCGCATTGGCGATCGATGGGGCGGACGCGGTTAGCCACCCCCATGGCCATGGACCTCGCCGGCATCGGAACCGCCGGGCCGCGAGGTCCAATCGACGAGTTTGGCGCCGACCGGGGTTTCGTCGTTTGGCGACACAGCGAACGGAACGTGCTCGAAACATGACGAAGCGCATCTTGCAGATCGCAACCGCCGTTCTCGCCCTCGTTCCGCTCTCGACGGGGTTCGTCGGCCTGTATTTCGGCACGAACGATCCGCTTTATTCGGGCGTTCCCGCGAATGTTTTGCTCGACACCAATCTGCGGTTCTTCTCTGGCGTCTGGCTGGCGTTGGGGGTTGCGATGCTGTGGCTCGTGCCGCGCATCGCGGAGGAAACCACGCTGTTCCGCGCGCTTTGGGCGATGATCTTCGTTGGCGGAGTGGGTCGGTTGGCCTCGAAGGTCGCTCTGTCGCCGCCACCCGCGCCGTTCATCGGCTTCACGGCGTTGGAAATCGTCGGAGCGCCGCTGTTCATTTTCTGGCAGAGCCGAATCGCCGAGCGCTGAAACAGCCTGCGGTTTTCTCAGTGTTTTGCGCGTTGCCCCGATCTCGATGTTCGCCCCGCTCGACCCGAGACGCTCGGCGAGCGAACGAGCGGCGGCTATTCTCTCACGACCCTTGGTAACGCGCCCGAGGCAAATACGCTTGACATCGGCAAAGAGTGTAGATACACATACAGCCATGACGCCTCAATCCGAACTCGCCGAATGTCGGGGTTGCTTGTGCACGGCCTCCAGGAGCGCCGCGCGGGGCATAACGGCTGTCTTCGATCGACATCTCAGACCGCATGGTCTCAGGACGACGCAGTTCACGATCCTCGTCAACCTGATGCTCAGAGGGCCGACGGCGGTCGGCGCGTTGGCGAGACTCCTTGGACTCGAGCGCACGACGCTGACGCGCAATGTCGCGATTCTCGTTGGCAAAGGCTGGGCGCGCGTCGAAACCGACGCGGCGGATTCGCGTTCTCACATCATATCCGTGACCTCTGAGGGCGAAAGCATCGTGAGCGAGGCGTTCGCCGCCTGGCGGGACGCGCAGCGGCGCGTCGCTTCGATCCTCGGCGACTCCGACGTCGAGGCCGTCCGCAGAGTGTCGCGGTCAAAGTTCCGGGCTTGAGGCGACCAGCGCCAACAGTTCGGATTGCGCCCAAGTGGGTGTATCTACACGTAATGGGAACTGTCATGCTCGATACGATCGACGCCATCGTCGGCTCGATGGCCATCATGATCAACTTCGCCGCCTTCAGCGCCGCGCTGCCGCTCTCGGCGCGATGACGGATTGCGCTCGCCGGCGGCGTCGGCGCCTGGGTTGGCCTGGCGACGGTCGCCGGCGCCAGCGGGGCGCTCGCCTTCGCGCCGGAACAGCCGGTTCCATTGGTCGGCGCGTTCTTCGCCCTGCCGTTGACCGCCTTCGCGACACTCTGGCTCACGTCCAAGACGTTCCGCAATGCGCTGCTGACGATTCCGACGTCGCTGCTCGTCGGTTTGAACAGCATGCGCATGCTCGGCGCGCTGTTTCTCGCGCTGGCGGCGACTGGCAGGCTGAGCGGCCCGTTCCCCTACTCCGCCGGCCTCGGCGACGTCATAACCGGCGTCATCGCCGTCCGCCTCGCGCTCGCCCTGGCGCGCGGGACCCCGGACCTCGACGCTGCAATCCGCTCCTGGAACATTTTTGGCGCGCTCGATCTCTTCGCGGCGGTCGGATTGGGCCTGGCGTCGGCCGACGGCAGCCCGCTGCATGTCCTGCAGGTCGGCGTCGGCTCCGCGGCGATGCAGCAACTGCCGTTCTCGCTCGTGCCGACCGTGCTGGCGCCGTTCTATTTGATCACCCACGGCATCGTCGCCGCGCAGCTTGCCGCTCGCCGGCGCTCGCGGCGCGAGGACGCGCGCGCGGCTGGCGCGACGCCGGCGCCGCTGAGCGCATGAGCGAAGAGCGTGCGACGGACGGCGCCGGCCCTCTACAATCTCGGCGCCGCCCTTCTCACGATCGCTTCGCTATCCACCGGCCGCGCGAAGGCGCCGAAATGGTGGGCGCCGCAGCCCTCGAGCCGGGAGACGCAGAACGCATCGGCGACCGCGACCGGCGCGTGGCGAATGACGAGGCTCGCCTGCAGGCCGAGCGCGAGCCGGTCGACCAGATCGCGGGCGCGGGCCTCGAAATCGTTGATATGAGCGAGGTCGTCCTTCAGCCGCGACACGTGCGCGTCCAGCGCCTTGTCGACGCCTCGCGCCTCTCCCAATTCGTCGAAATAGGCGTCGAGCGCGTCGGGCGTCTTCTGGATCGCCCGCAACACGTCGAGGCATTGCACGTTGCCGCTGCCTTCCCAGATCGCGTTGACCGGCGCCTCGCGATAGAGCCGCGGGAACGGCGAATCCTCCATCACCCCCGAGCCGCCGACGCATTCCATCGCCTCGTAGGCGTGCATCGGCGCGCGCTTGCAGATCCAGTATTTGCCGAGCGCCGCGCCGAGGCGCACGAGCCGGTCCTCGCGCGCGTCGCCCCTATGGTCGAGGGCGCGCGCGAGGCGCATGGTCATGATCAGCGACGCCTCGGCTTCGACCGCGAGATCGGCGAGCACTTCGCGCATGATCGGCTGGTTCCACAGCAGCGCGCCGAACGCTTTGCGCTGGCGGCAGTGGTCGATCGCCTCGGCGACCGCGCGGCGCATCCCCGCCGACGAGCCGACCATGCAGTCGAACCGCGTCATCGCCACCATTTCGATGATCGTCGCCACCCCCCTGCCCTCGGGGCCGACGCGCCAGCCCAGCGCCCCGCGCCATTCGGTCTCGCTGGAGGCGTTGGAGACGTTGCCCATCTTGCGCTTCAAGCGGATGAATTCGATGGCGTTTTTCTCGCCGTCCGGCCGCCAGCGGGGGCTCAGGAAACAGGTGAGGCCAGCGTCCGTCTGCGCCAGCACGAGGAACGCGTCGCACATCGGCGCCGAGACGAAAAACTTGTGGCCGGTGATCTCGTAACACCCGTCGGCCTGCTGCGTCGCCGTCGTCGAATTGGCGCGCACGTCCGAGCCGCCCTGCTTCTCCGTCATCGCCATGCCGATGGTGACGCCCGCCTTGTCGCTCGCGGGAACGTTGCGCGGATCGTAGACGCGGGCGTGAATCTTCGGCAGCCACTCGGCCGCGAGCTCCGGCTGCAACTTCAGCGTCGGCGTCGCCGCGAAAGTCATGGTGATCGGGCAGCCGTGCCCGGCCTCGATCTCGCTCTGCATGAAGAAGCGGGCGGCGCGCGCGACATGGGCGCCGGGCCCAGGCTCGTCCCACGGCGAGGCGGCAAGGCCGTTCTCGACCGCGAGCCGCATCAACTCGTGATAGGCCGGATGGAAGCGCGCCACATCGACGCGCCGGCCGTAGCGGTCGTGGGTATCGAACTCCGGCGGATATCGATTGGCGAGCGCGCCGAGCTCGATCGTTTCCGCGCGGCCGAGCGTCACGCCATGGGCCGCCAGCGATTCGCGCGCAAAACCGCCGCCTTCGCGCTCCACCGCGGCGACGAGCGCGGCGTCGCCGCCATAGAGGTCATAGTCGGCGAGGGCGAACGGCTGGTTGATCACCTCGTGAGTTGCGGCGGACATCGATATATTCTCCTGCTCGGGCCGCGGAACGTGCGCCGGCGCGCCGCCTGGCTCGAGGGCCCGGCGCCGAGACAGGTTGTCGCGCGAGCCCTCACGCGCCCGTCTGGTTCGGACTGCGCCAAGTGCGCTCGAACGGCAGCCGCCAGGCGCTGGGGGCGATCAACTGATGCACCGCGTTCGGCCCCCAGGAATCGACGTTATAGTGGCGGACCGGCGGCGGCGCGTCGAGCAGCGGCTCGGAAATCTCCCACAGCCGCTCGATGCCCTCGGCGGTGGTGAACAAGGTGTGATCATTGCGCATCGCGTCGAGCAGCAGCCGCTCGTAGGCCTCGAGCACATCGTCTTCGAGCCCGGTGTCGTGCATGGCGAATTGCATGCTCTGCTTGTCGAGCCGCATGCCGGGGCCAGGGCGCTTGCCGTAGAACGACAGCGAGACCTTGGCCGCATCGGCGAGATCGAAGGTGAGGTGATCGGGACCCTGGGCGCCGACGCCGGAATTGGGCGGGAACATGCTCTTGGGCGCCTCGCGGAACGCGATCGAGATGATGCGCTGGCCCTCCGCCAAGCGCTTTCCCGTACGCAAAAAGAATGGCACGCCGGCCCAGCGCCAATTGTCGATATGGCATTTGAGCGCGATGAAGGTCTCGGTGTCGGATTCGGGATCGACGCCCGGCTCCTCGCGGTAGCCCTGATATTGTCCGCGCACCGCATCGCGCGGGTACACCGGCAGCATCGAACGGAACACCTTGTTCTTCTCTTCGCTGATCGGCTGCGGCTCGAGCGCCGTCGGCGGCTCCATCGCCATGAAGGCGAGGATCTGAAACAGGTGGGTCACCACCATGTCGCGATAGGCGCCGGTCTGCTCGTAGAACGCGGTGCGCATGCCGACGCCCAGCGTCTCTGGCACGTCGATCTGCACATGGTCGATGAAATTGCGGTTCCAGATCGGCTCGAAAAGCCCATTGGCGAAGCGGAAGGCGAGAATGTTCAGCGCCGGCTCCTTGCCGAGGAAATGATCGATCCGGAAGATCTGGTCCTCGGTGAAAACCTCGTGCAGCCGCTTGTTGAGGTCCTTGGCGCTGAACAGGTCGACGCCGAACGGCTTCTCCATCACCACCCGCGAGCGTTCGACGAGGCCGGCTTCGGCGAGCAGTTTGACTGCCGACAGCGCCGCATTCGGCGGCACGCTGAGATAATGCAGCCGCCGGACGCCATCGCCGAGCGCCGCTTCCGCCGCGTTCACGGCCCGTGTGAGCGCCTCGGCGCGCTCCGCGAGCGGCACATAGTCGAGCAGCTCGGCGAACCGCGCCCAATCGGCGTTGGACGTCCTGCGCGGCGAGTGCGCCTCCAGCGCGCCGCGCACCAGCGTGCGAAACTCATCGACGTTGATGGCGTCGAGCGAGACCCCGATCATCCGGCAGGAGGGAATGAATCCTGTGCTGACGAGATGGAACAGCGCCGGCCACAGCTTGCGTTGCGCGAGATCGCCGGTGCCGCCGACTAGCACGAGCGCGTGGGGATGCTTGGGGCCGACGCCCGAGTTGTTCTTTGTCATTCGGCGTCTCCTGGCGGATCGAGCGCTGACGCGCCGCCGGAATTGTACAGCAAATCCAGCGCCAACTTATACCCTTTCTTTCCGAGCGCGACTCATCGCGCCCGAGGATTCCGCGCAAAGGCGCGGGCGCGCTTCGCGCTTCGACAAAGGCGATGATCGGTTCCGACCATCGAGTCTCGGTATTACCTCTAGCCTGCGGCGATGACGCCGCGCTGACGGATCGCGACGCCCTCACGGATAACGCGACTTCAAATCGGCCATCCGCCGGGCGTTCTGGTCGATGAGGCACTGGAGGCGGGGGTCGCCGTTGCGGCCGCCGAGCGCCTCGAACGGCGCGACGTCCTGGCATTCGTCGTCGCGCCAGGAAAGCCATTGCGCCTCGGCGTCGTTGAGCGAGCGCTTCCAGCGCGCCTTCTGCCCGGAGATCAGGCCGGAGCGGCCGTCGATCGACTTCGCCGCCGCCTCGACCTCGGCCGTCAGCTCGCGCTCGGACTTCAGCTCCGCGGCGTGCAGGCATTCGGCGAGTTCGCGCGCGCCGATTTTGCGCGCATCGCAGGCGATCGCCGAGGGGCGCATGTCCTCGGCCGCCGCAGCAGGGACGGCGATGAGCGCGAAGGCCGCGGCGGCGGCGAGGCGAACCAAGATCTGCATGCACGAAATCCCCTGGATTGCGGCGGCTCCTGCGCGCGTCACGGCCGTTCGCTCGCCAGGAAATCAGCCGTTCTCTGCAATGCGCTCGAGATGTTCTCAGTAGAGTTGGCGTACGACAGGCGGATGTAGCCCTCGCCGTAGACGCCGAAATCGGGGCCGCCGATGGTCGCCACGCCCGCGCGCTCCAGCAGCGCGTTGGCGAGCGGCTTCGCCTTCCAGCCCGTCTTGGAGATGTTGGGAAAGGCGTAGAACGCCCCCTTCGGCGTCGCGGCGCCGACGTTGGGCAGCGCGTTCAGCCCCTCGACCACGACTTTGCGTCGGCGGTCGAATTCGGCGACCATCGCCTGCACCGCGTCCTGCGGGCCGGTGAGCGCGGCGAGGCCGGCATATTGCGTCGGCGCATTGACGCAGGAATAGGAATTGACCGCGAGCTTGCGCGCCGCGTCGTACATCGGCTGCGGCCAGACCGAAAACCCAAGCCGCCAGCCGGTCATCGCATAGGTCTTCGACCAGCCGTCGAGAAAAATGAGCCGGTCGCGGATTTCCGGATAGGCGAGCAGCGTCTGGTGCGCGAGCCCGTCGTAGGTCATCTGCCCGTAGATCTCGTCGGACAGGATCGCGGCGTCGGGAAAGGCCGCGAGGCCGGCGACGAGCTCGTCGATTTCCGCTTTCGGCGTCACCCCGCCAGTCGGATTGGCGGGCGAATTGAGGATGATGAGCCGGGTCCGAGGCGTCATCAGTCTCAGCGTCTCTTCGGCCGAAAACGCAAAGCCGTTTTCTTCGCGCATGGGAATCGGCACGGGACGCGCGCCCGTGAACTCGATCATCGAGCGATAGATCGGGAAGCCGGGATCGGGATAGAGGATGTCGGCGCCCGGCTCGCCGCACATCAGGATCGCCATGTGCATCGTCACCTTGCCGCCGGGCACGATGAGCACGAGATCGGGGGACACCTCGACGCCGAAGCGGCGATGAAGGTCGGCGGCGACCGCCTCGCGTAAGGGGGGGATGCCGGTCGCCGGAGTATAGCCGTGTTCGCCGTCACGCAGCGCCTTGACCGCGGCCTCGACGATATGCGGCGGAGTTTTGAAATCGGGTTGGCCGATGCCGAGGTTGATGATGTCGCGTCCCAGGCGCTGCAGCTCGGCCGCCCTCGCGAGCACCGCGAACGCGTTCTCTTCGCCGATGCGCGAAAATGCGGCAACCATATGCGGCATGCGAAGCCTCCCTCCCTGTCCTCAATGGCGCCGGCGTCGGCTCAGGGCAAGGGGGCCGGCGATCACGCGAGGTCCAGCCAGTGCGTTCCATCGCGGCTCTCGAGGTCGACGATCCACATGTCGGGGTCGAAGCGGAGCTGGCGCTGCAGCCTGGCCTCGACGTCCGCCGGCGAAATCCATTCGTCGGCATGGGCGCGCAGAAAACGGCGCTCGCCATCGACCGAGGGCGCAGGCTCGTAAAGCGCGGCGCGGCCGTCGAGCCGGTCGACGACGACGAAAATCGCGCCGGCCTCGGCTGCGCCCCGCCTCCGCAGCGTCGCAAAGGCGCCTTCGACGCCGGCGCGGCGCAGGTAGGCCGCGACCCAGATATCGGCGCGCAGCTGCAACGCGATCAGCGCGCCGCGGCGGCGAGCTTAGCGATGAGATGCGGCGTCAGCTCGCTCGTCAGCGGCAAACCGTGGCTCTTCTCGAAATCGTGCAGAGCCATTTCGGTGTCGGCGCGCATCACGCCGTCCGCCTTGATTTCGTAGCCGAGGCGAGCCAGCGCGGCCTGAGCGGCGGCGACCTGACGGGCGCTTTCCTGGAGGGTGTTGGCGCGGATGAAATCGCCGAGCGGATCGCGGGCGGCCGGGGCGACGGTCGGCGCCGGGCGCGCCGGCGGAGGCGCCGCGGGCGCCGGTTCGGCGGCGACCGGCTTTGGCGCTTCCGCCGCCCGCGGCGGCGGCGCGGGCGCCGGGGCGGCGACAGGCGGCGAGGCGAAGCCATGAAAAAACGGGGCGGGGTGGCGATCGCGTTGCAGCACAACGGCATTGACCACGATGCCGATCAGCGAAGCGGCGAGCGCAGCGGCGGCATATCCGGAGACGCTGTGCGGCAACAGCCGGCGCAACAGCGGCGGACTGCGTTTCTCGACACGACGCAGCGGAACTTCACGGACGGGCGCCGAGAGGAACGGGCCGCGCGGCGCCCTCGCCAGAGCTTCAGGCAAAGCGTTTCTCCTCGTTATTTCGGCGCGTCGCGCCGAGGGCGCAGGGCGCAGGGTGAAGGCGCGCGACGGTCTCGAACCGCGTCGCGGCGGGCGCGGCGCGCGGCGCCGCGCGGCAATCGAGCGGCAGCCGCACGGTGACCCGCGTGCCGACATCGAGCGCGCTCTCGATCTTCACAGAGCCGCCATGGAGGCCGACGAGCCCGCGCACCAGCGACAGGCCGAGCCCTGCGCCTTCGGTCGAGCGGTCGTAGCCGCCGCGCGCCTGAAAGAACGGATCGCCGACCCGCGACAGATGCTCCTTGGCGATGCCGATGCCCTCGTCGGAGACCGAGATTTCGATCGCTTCGGGGAGCCCCCGGGTCTCGATGACGACGCGTCCGCCGCGTGCGGAGAATTTCACCGCATTGGAAACGAGGTTGATGAGGATTTGACGGCAGGCGCGCTTGTCGGCGACGATCTCGGGATCGCCTTCGGCGACGGCGGTCTCGATCTCCACTCCCGCCTCGGCGGCTTTCAGGGTCAGCATCGAGCGGCAACTCTCGATGAGCGGCGGCAACGCGAAGGCCTCGGGCTCGATCTCGAACTGCCCCGCCTCCAGTTTCGACATGTCGAGCAACACGTTGACGACGGAGAGCAGATGTTCGGCCGAGGAATGGATGATGCGCGCGTATTCGACTTGCCGCTCCGCCGAGATCGGCGCCAATGTGGGATTGCCGAGCAGCTCGGAAAATCCCAGAATCGCATTGAGCGGCGTGCGCAATTCGTGGCTCACGTTGGCGAGCACCCGATCTTTGAGCAGCATCGCCGCCGCGGCTTCGCGTTGTGCGGCCTCGAGGCGCTCGGCCAGCCGCCGCGTTTCGCTGACGTCGCGCAGCGTCGCGAAGACGGCGGCGCCGGCGCGCTGAATGCGCGCCTCCACCCAGACGAAGCGCGGCGCCTCGGAATCTTCCGGCGCGCCGTGCTCGGCTTCGACGCGCAATCGGATTGTCGCTTCGACCGGGCCGCAGCCGCGCCTGGCTCGATCGAGCGCGCACAGGAATTCGGGGCGGTCGGCGACGTGTGTGCGAGAGACAAAGGGCGCGCCGACGAGCGAGCGTTCGTCGATCCCGAGCAGCGCGCAGCAACCCGGCGACGCCGCGAGCGCGACGCCATGGACGTCGAGCCGCAACTGAGCCGCGCCGCACTCGGACGACGGCCAGAACCCGCCGCGGCGGGCGCGCCAATCGCTCACCCACTGCGCCAAGCGGCTCGAGATCCCGCGGACGCTGGACACTTGCTCCAAACTCCGAACATTCGGCGCTTCGACGCTTCGAAGCTCGGACGAGACCATTTCAGCCCGGGCTTAACTCCAGGCTAAGACGGTCGGCCCGCGGCAAATCGCCAGCGCCCGTGGGCGTCGGCATTGCGCTTATGGTTGACGAATGTTTTCAGGCCGTACCAAGGTTGCGACAACGTAAAGGCGAAGCGCGCGATGTGCCGCAAAATTTCGAGGTGAACTTCAGCCGCCCGCGCTAGCCTGGCGAGCGTTAAGAGATCTGAAGCGGGTCCGCGTCGTGGGCTACCTCGTGAAGACGACATTCTGGCTGGGGCTGGTCTATGCCGCGATGCCGCTGGGCGGAACACCGGAGCTTTCGCCCCCCCTCCCCGATTCGGCGCTCTGCGAAGTCGCCGGCGCGGCGGTCGCCGACAAACTCGGCGTCGACCTCTCCGCCTATCATGACGTGACGTCGACCGGCTGCGCGGCGCTCGACGCGAGCAAGGACGCCGCGCCGACCGCGAAGCCTTCGGCCGATACGCTCACCGCCGCCGACCGCCGGCTGCGCTGGATGGCGCATCGGGCGGCAAAGCCGAGCTAGCTATTTCGCGCCCGCGAACGCTATAATTCCCGTCGGACAATTGCCGACGAGGCCACGCCCTGACTACGATCGACGCCATCCGCGACGACTTCGCCTTCCTGGAAGACTGGGAGGACCGCTACCGCTACATCCTCGACCTGGGGCGCGGGTTGGAGCCGCTCGCCGAGTCGGCGCACGACGAGGCCAACAAGGTGCGCGGCTGCGTGAGCCAGGTGTGGATCGAGAGCGAGACACGGGCCGGCGAAACCGCCGCCAAGACGCTACATTTTCGCGGCGACAGCGATTCGCATCTGGTGCGCGGCCTCATCGCCATCGCGCTCGCGCTCTATAACGACCGCGCGCCCGCCGCCATCTACGCCGAAGACGCCCGCGCGGTGTTCGCCGAGCTAGGCCTCGAGGCGCATCTGACCCCGCAGCGCTCGAACGGCGTGCGCTCGATGATCGAACGCATCAAGCGCGACGCCCAGGCGGCGCTCTGAACCTGCGGAGCCGAATCATAGCCGATCTCAGCGCGTTCCCGATCACCCGGAGATGGCCGGCGCAGCATCCCGACCGCCTGCAGCTCTATTCGACGCCAAAGCCGAACGGCGTCAAAGTCTCGATCATGCTCGAGGAGACCGGGCTCGCCTACGAGGCGCACCGGGCCGACAGTTTCGACGAGGCGCCTTTTGCCCGAAATTGGGGGACTTTTGAGAGATCGTGAGCGGCGCGGGCGCGAAATACCCGCGAGGGCGAGTCGCGCGGGTTCCATATTCGATGTTGCGCGCCGCGCCAGCCGCCGTCTACGCAAACGCCCACGCCGCTCGCGCGGACGCGGGCGGCGATCCTCCTTCGGCCCTCATCAAGCTTGCTTTTTTTGCCGCCGTTGTTCTTTGCAAGCTGCAAGAGCGGGAAATTGCCGACTGCTGTCTGGGCAATTGTCGGTGAGGGGATGTGTGTGGGCGCGGCAGAAATGCCGCAACCCGACTTCCCACAACTCGTCGTCGTCGGCAGGCTCAGCCTCGACGTCGACAGCACGACCACCCTGGCGGGCTGCGCCGCCGTGGCGGCCGTTAGCGAAGTTGCAGTGAGGGCTGCCGCCACGAGCGTGAGGGCGGAAGTTTGGTCTTGATCGTCATAGTAGTCTCCCGTTTGTCAATGGAGAGCGGGGATCGCCCTTCCGTCAGGTGCATAGGACTCACCCGTTGGGAGCGATGTTCCCGCGGGAACAAGAATGCGGATTTCCGCGGATCAAAGGTCGCGTTCGGGTTCGAGGGCGGCCAGGTTCCGCAGGCAATAATAACGGGCAAGCCGGGTCACCCCCACGCCGCGCATCCAGCGTTACAGGATGCGGCTCAAGTTCTCACGGGAGATTCTGGCCATCGCGGCCCGACTTTGCAGAGTAAAACCGCTCGTTTTGAGACAGGCGCGGTCGGCTCGCGACCGGGCAGCCGGACACCAAGAGGCGGCCCGGAGTCGGCGCTTGGATCGCGTTTCTCGCCGTCGCTCTCAACGCCGACGGTCGTGGCCGCCAAATGCGAACTGCTCGTAGCCACGGTTGAAGCCGTGGCGATCCGAGCCGTGTGAGCTGCGATAGCCGTCGTCGCTGGAACTGTAATAATCGATGTAAGCGAAAGCCGAGTTGGTCGCGCCGAGCGTAGCGGCGGCGGTGGCGACGACGATGAGAAGTTTCGAGAACGTTTTCATGTCGAATCTCCGGAAAGTTGATCGGTTGACGTCGTTTGTTGTCGGTAGTCCGGAGCTTAAGCGCAGCTCCGGATTGGCGCTGTTCCCGAGGGAACAACCGCGATGGCGGCCGCACGAAAATCGTTCGTAGGTTGAAGCTGGCGCAAGAACCTCCCACCTCGCCGCCAATCGCCAGCACGACGGACAATTACGGGTTGGTGCGAGCGGTGGGCTGACTGCCGACCATCTCGAATAATCCAGGGCGCATAAATCAAGAGATTTGGAACAGCGGTTTTCGGCCGGGAATCGGGGCTTTTGAGAACCGCGCGCCGCGACCGCCAAAAAAAGCGGCGGCTCCTGTTCCCTCGGGAACAGCGCCACGAATGCGCTCGCCGCAGTGTGGTGAGCGTCGGGCAGGTGCTCGACAGCGAGACTTCGACTTAGGGAGCGCCAAAATGTTCAAGAATCTTGTCCTCGCGGTTATCGTCGCTGTTTCCTTTGGTTGCGCGATCTTGACCTCCGCAACTCCGGCAGCGGCGGAAAGCCCTAAGGAGGAAGTGACGTTCGAGTATGGAGCGCTCGACATCGAATACTCGCTAGAATCGCCCGACTGACGGCTTCACTTGTGCGCATCATTGCGAGCGGCCCATTCGGGTCGATACGGGGCTCTCTCGAAAAGGAAGGTTTTTGAGAGAGCGGCGAGGCGGCGAGCGGATCGCCACCGAACGACCAGAAAGCGCCTCTCAAAACTCATTCTCGATTCCTGCCTCTCGAGAGGTCACGGAGCCGCGAGTTTCGATTGGCGCCGAAATCGAGAAACTCGCGCCACGCCACTTCGGCCAGAATTTGCGACGTTTCGAGAGACCGCGTCGATCGCGGCCCTGGATGAGGAGGCCGAAGGGCGCAGAAAGGACGAGGAGAGTCCTTCATCTGGCGCTCGGGCCGATTTTTGGTCGGGGCGCTCGTCTTCTTTGCGACCAATGCCGCAATGAATTCTGGCGTTCGAGGTTTCGAACCGTCCCTGACCGACGACGCGACGGCCATGTCCGTTGTCTTCAATGTGATCGGCGGGATCGCTGATTATGTCAGTTGGCATCCGGGGCATCCGGGAAGTTGCGATATCCGTAGACGCGCGTTACAGTAACGCCTTGCCAAATCTCTTTTCGCCGCCTTGGTTCTCGGTAGCAAGAACAGCGATTTGATAAAGCAACCGTGCGGCGATGAATTTGTGCAGCGTCCGCCTTGCGCTTCGAGGGCGCGCTTCGGTCGAGCCCGCAGATGCAAATCGGAGCGCTCGGAGGGGGGCGGGTTCTCAGGCCTCTGTCACGTTGTCAATCGCCGATGGCGCTGACGAACCTTGCCAAGCCGCTCGTGCGGGGCCAAACTGGCGTTGACGTTCCGATCGACTGGGAACGTTCGAAAGCGGGAGGGAATCATGGTCGACCTGCCATTCGACAGCAGCATGCTGTTACGAGACGCCGCCCCGGAGCCCGGGTTTCGCTACGCGCCTATCGGTTGGACGCCCGAAGAGGCGGAGCGGATCGCGAAGGCGGACGGCCTGACGCTCAGCGACGAACACTGGGAGGCGATCTTCGCCTTGCAGAGTTACTATGCGCACCACGACGAAGGCCACATCAATTTGCGCGATCTGCACGACGCGCTCGAAGAGAAGTTCTTTCATCGCGGCGGGCTGAAGCATCTCTATGAAATTCTCCCCGGCGGACCGATCGCACAAGGGTGCAAATTGGCCGGCCTGAAGGCGCCCGGAGCAGCGATCGACAGCGGCATGGGCAGCGCGGCGTAGCTTCTCTACACCCGCGGCGGCCCGATCGGCCGCCCCGGGTCTACGGGGACATGACGCCGATTACGCGCCTTTGTTCAACTCGAGCAGCCGGACCGATATACGTGTAATCGGTATCGTGTCCCTGTGCCCCCGATCGCGAGCGAAGCACGGCAGTCAGGGGCCGCGGGGCGCAGCCCTTTCGAAGGATGCTGAGTATGCTTCTGGAATTTTAACGAGGCTACAGCCCTACGCCCCCTGGATTGCCGCGCTTCGCTCGCAATGACGCGGCTTTCGCCGCCGCTGATCTTGCGCACGGGGGTCGCCGACCCTGGCTGCGATCAAATCTTCTCGATCTCGTCGCGCGCTTTCATGAGCAGGCCGGTCAGTTTGCGCGCCCGGTCTTCGCTCAAGCCCCCCTGGCGCATCTTGTCGAACAGCGCGGCGCGCAACGCGCGGATCGCTTCGCCGACGCCGGACTCGCCGATCGGCGCGGCGGCGGCCTCGACCTGGGCGTTGATTTTTTCGAGCTCCGCGCGCTGGTCCCGGAGATAGGCGCGTCCGGCTTCGGTGACGGTGAAGAGCCGCCGCGGCCCGCGCGACTGCGAGGACACGAGGCCCGCCTCCTCGAGCAGCCGCAGCATCGGATAGATCGCGCCCGGGCTCGGACTGTAGGCGCCCTGGAAGCGCTGACGCAGGCCCTTGATGATCTCGTAGCCGTGGCGCGGCTCGTCGGCGATGAAGCCGAGGACGACGAGCCTCAGCGCGCCGGCGTCGAACATGCGCGATCCCCGCTGGCGCGCGAACGGCCCGCCGGCGCCGAACAGACGGCCGAAGTTCGGCCCGCAAGGACGTTCGCGCCGGTCTTCGGCGTCGGAGGGGACGGTAGGAGGGCGCATAAAAATCCTCGGCGGCGCGAATCCGCGCCGAGGTTATACGATCGCGTCCGCGAAAAAGCTCGCCCCCGACGTTGTCGTCGGGGGCGTCGTCACGTTCGGGCGAGGGCGTCGTTCAAGCCGCGCCGCCGCCGCGCTCGGACGTGAAGCGGTCGAACGCTTCCTTGTCGCGGGCGTCGCGCTGGCGCTGCCGGAACTCGGCGAAGGCTTTGGCGTCCTCCTGCATCTTCATCAGCGTCTCGCGCTGGCCGTCGTCGAAGGCGGCGTTGCCGCTGCCGCCGAATCCGCTACGGCGCGGGCCGAAACTCGGGCCGGGGCCGAAGCCGCGATGACGGAAATGGCTCCACAGCGCGAGCCCGAGGGCGATGACGCCGAGCGGGCGACTGATGAGGAAGGCGACGCCGACGCCGAGGAGTTTCAGCGGCAGCGGCGGGCCGTGGCGGAAATTGGCGGGGTTGGCGCCGGCGGCGGCGGTTTCGTAGGTGTGGCAGGCGTACATTTTCGAACCTCGTTAGAGATGAGCCGACAGAACGCACTTGCGATATGTCTGGCGACGAGACATCTGTGTTGCGATATATCGTTATCAAGTACGATCGTTTATTAACTTTCGGTAATGCGGCGACGCGCGCGCTCGACCCATGGCAATTGGCCAAGCGCGGCTTTGCCGCTATAGGTCGCGGCGCCCTCATCGAGGGCATGTCGCTTGCGAAGGCTTCTCGGATGTTGTGGTTGGCGTTGGCCGTAATGACCGGCCTCGCGGTTTTCGCCCTACTTTGGCCGCTCGCGCGTAAGCGCGCGGGCCCCGAGAAATCCATGCGCGAGGCCGATTTCTATCGCGCCCAGCTCGACGAGATCGAGCGCGATGTTTCGCGCGGCGCGTTGCCGGCCGCGGAGGCCGCCTCGGCCCGCGCCGAGACCGCGCGCCGGCTCATCGCCGCGAGCGCGCCGGGCGAACAGTCGGCGCCTGCCGAAGGCGCGCTCGGGCGCCGACGCGCCGCCGCGGTCGTGATTCTCGTGCTGGTGCCCGCCGTCGCGCTCGGCGTCTATCTGACGCTCGGCGCCCCCGATCTGCCCGACGCCCCGCTCGCCTCGCGCTCATTCGACCCCGCGACGCCCGAGGGCCTGCGCTTCGCGATCGCCAAGGTGGAAAGCGTGCTCGCGGCCCATCCCGACGACGCGCGCGGCTGGCGGGTGATCGCGCCCGTCTACATGCGGCTCGGGCGATTCGCCGACGCGGCCGGCGCCTATCAGCGCTCGATCGAGCTCGAGGGCGACAGCGGCGCGCTCGAAGCCGACCTCGGCGAAGCCAGGCTCGCCGCTGCGAACGGCGTCGTCGACGCCGGCGCCCGCGCCGCCTTCGAGAAGGCGCTGCAGATGACTCCGGGCCTGCCGAAGGCGCGCTTCTATCTGGCCTACGCCGCCGAGCAGGCGGGCGACCCGAAAACCGCGCTCGCGGTCTATCGCGAGCTCGCGCCTCAGGCCAAGGGGTCGGCGACCTGGGTGCTGGGGCTCGAGAGCCGGCTTGCCGCGCTCGACGGCGAGAAGGCGCGCGAACCGCAGTTCACGGCCGATCAGCAGAAGACGATCCAGGGCATGGTCGTGGGGCTCGCCTCCCGGCTCGCCAGCCAGGGCGGCTCGGCCGACCAATGGGCCCGCCTCATTCGCGCCTATTCCGTGCTCAAAGATCAGGACAAGGCGAAGGCCGCGCTCGCCGACGCGCGCAAGGCCTATGCGAGCGACGCCGCCGCGCTCGCCCATTTCGACACGCTCGCGCGCGAGCTCGGGCTTTAGGAGTTGAGAACATGACCCGCAAAGGCCGACGCCTCGCCCTCATCGCGGCGGCGCTAGTCGTGGTCGGCGCGGCGGCCGGGCTCACGCTCTACGCGCTGAGCGGCAACATCGTGTTCTTCATGAGCCCGACCGAGGTCCTGGAGAAGCACGTCGCGCTCGGCGCGCGGCTGCGCATCGGCGGCATCGTCGAGCCGGGCTCGGTCATCAAATCCGCCGACGATGAGGTCGACTTCGCCGTCAGCGACGGGTCGCATAGCCTGAAGGTCAGCTATCGCGGCCTGCCGCCCGACCTGTTCCGCGAGGGTCAGGGCGTGGTCGCCGAGGGCGCGCTCACCGCGCCCGGCTTGCTGACGGCGGACACCATCCTCGCCAAGCACGACGAGCGCTACATGCCGCCCGAGGTGGTCGAGGCCCTGAAAAAGCAAGGCCGCTGGCAGGAAAGCGAAGGGGCGAAGCCATGATCGTCGAGGCCGGACATTTTTCGCTCGCGCTCGCGCTCGCGATGTCGCTGATCCAGACCGTGACGCCGTTCTGGGGCGCGCGGCGCGGCGACGCGGCGCTGATGGGCGTCGGCGGCAACGCCGCGCTCGGGCAGTTCGTGTTCGTCGCGCTCGCCTTCGCCGCGCTCGCCGAGGCGCATCTGACCTCGGATTTCTCGGTGCTCAATGTCGCCGAGAATTCCAACAGCCACCTGCCGGCGGTCTACAAGTTCTCCGGCATCTGGGGCAATCACGAGGGCTCGATGCTGTTGTGGTCGCTGATTCTGGCGACCTTCGGCGCGCTCGTCGCCCTGTTCGGCCGCGGCTTGCCGGCGCGGCTCAGGGCCGACGCGCTCGCCGTGCAGGGTTTTATCGGCGCGGCGTTCCTGGTGTTCATACTCGCGACCTCCAACCCGTTCGTGCGCCTCGATCCGGCGCCCTTCGAGGGCCAGAGCCTCAACCCGGTCCTGCAGGATCCGGGCCTCGCGATCCATCCGCCGCTGCTCTATCTCGGCTATGTCGGGTTCTCCATCGTCTTTTCGTTCGCCGCTGCGGCGCTGATCGAGGGCCGAATCGACGCCGCCTGGGCGCGCTTCGTGCGTCCGTTCGCGCTCGTCGCCTGGGCCTTCCTCACCCTCGGCATCGCCATGGGCTCCTACTGGGCCTATTACACGCTCGGTTGGGGCGGCTTCTGGTTCTGGGACCCGGTCGAGAACGCCTCGCTGATGCCCTGGCTCGCCGGCACGGCCTTTCTCCATTCGGTCGCCGTCATGGAGAAACGCGACGCGTTAAAGGTGTGGACGATCTTCCTCGCCATCCTCGCCTTCTCGTTCTCCCTGCTCGGCACCTTCCTGGTGCGCTCGGGCGTGCTCACTTCGGTGCATGCATTCGCCAACGATCCCACACGCGGAGAATTCATCCTCGCCATTCTCGCGCTGTTCATCGCCGGCTCGCTCACGCTGTTCGCCTGGCGCGCGCCGGAGCTCAAACCCGGCGGCCTGTTCGCGCCGATCTCGCGCGAGGGCGCGCTGGTGATCAACAATCTCTTACTGACGACCGCCTGCGCGGCGGTGCTCATCGGCACGCTCTATCCGCTGGCGTTGGAGCAGCTGACGGCTGAGAAGATCACCGTCGGCGCGCCGTTCTTCAACGTGACGGCGGGGCTCCTCATGCTCGCGGCCACATTCCTCACGCCGGTCGGGTTCTCGCTCGCCTGGAAGCGCGGCGACCTCGTCGCGGCGGCTCAGCGCCTGGCCTTCGCCTTCGCCGCCGGCATCGTCGCCCTCGCCGCCCTCATCGCTTTCGTACGCGGCGGGCCGGTGCTGGCGCCGATCGCGGCGGCGCTGGCGATCTACGTCGTCGTCGGCTCGCTCGCGGAAGTTTTTGCCCGCCTCGAGCGCGGTGGGGCGAAGCTCGACCAGATATGGGCGCGGGCGCGGGCGCTGCCGCTGTCGTTCTGGGGCGGCGCGCTCGCCCATCTCGGCGTCGGCGTGACCCTGCTCGGCCTCGCCGCGACCGCATTCGGCGCGGAAGTGGTGGTCTCGATGAGGGCCGGAGTCCCCGTCGCCGTCGGCCCCTACGAGCTCGTCGTCGACAGCCTCAGCCAGCGCGACGGACCCAACTATCACGAGATCGTCGCGCCGATGTCGATTCGCAACGGCGGGGAACTCATCGCGCTGACCTTTCCGGCGCGGCGGATGTTCGCGGCGCGGCAGATGGCGACGACGCAGGCGGGCATCGTGACCCTGAATTTCGGCCAGATCTACGCGTCCATTGGCGATCCCGCGGCCGACGGAACCGTGCCGGCGCGGCTCTACTGGAAGCCGCTCGTCACCTTCATCTGGCTCGGCGCCCTGATGATGGCGTTCGCCGGCGCCCTGTCGCTCGCCGATCGGCGGTTGCGCATCGGCGCGCCGTCGCGGTCCCGATCTCGCGCCGCCGCGGCCGCGGCGCCCGCGGGTTAGACCATGAAGACGCTGCGCCTCATCTTCGCCCTCATCGCGCTCCTCGTCGTCGCGCCGCTGGCGTTCGCCGTCGAGCCCGACGAGATGCTGAAGGACCCCAGGCTCGAGGCCCGCGCCCGCGAACTGTCGGCTCAGTTGCGCTGCCTGGTCTGCCAGAACGAGTCGATCGACGAATCCGACGCCCCGCTCGCCCACGACATCCGGCTCATGATCCGCCGGCGCATCACGGAGGGCGAGTCGAACGCCGAGATTCGCGCCTTTCTGGTTTCGCGTTACGGCGACTTCATATTGCTGAAGCCGCCGCTGAAGCCGGAGACCTGGCTGTTGTGGCTGAGCGCGCCGCTCACCCTCGCGCTCGGCGGCTATGCGATCTATCGCTCGGCGCGCCGTCCGGCGCCGCCCGCCGCGCGCCTGACGCCCGAAGAGGAGGCGAAGCTCGCCGAGTTGCAACGCGAGAGCCGGAGTTGAGCCGGCGGGCGGCTTTACCCGAATTCAACCATGAGTTGTGTTTCGAGGCCAATATGGCGCGCGGGATCGCCGACCGGCGCAATTTTATCGATCCGCTTCAACAATCGTTTCGCATCGGCGCGTAATCCGGGGATACAGAACTCCGAGGGCGCGCCGTGGCTCCCGTCTTGCGCACCCAGCGCGATGTCGCGCGCTGGATCGCCATCCAAACCTCAATCGCGCTCGCGGCGGCGCTGCCGTTCACGCTGATCGTTAACTTCCTGCTGCTGGGCGGCGATCTCGGCGCACGCATCACCGTGGGCAAGGCGATGGCGATCGGCCTCGGGCTCGCCTTCGCCGAGGTCGTGCTATTCACCCCGCCGATCGCGCTACGCAGCGTCGCGCTCCTGCGCGAACTGCACGTGTTGAGCGATCAGCTGGAGAGGCTCGCCGGAGCCGACCCGTTGACGAGCTTGCTCAATCGCCGCGGTTTCGACGCGGCGATCGCGCGCCTGCCGCTGGGCGGCGCGATCGCGACGCTGGTCTGCGACATCGATCATTTCAAACGCGTCAACGATCGCTATGGCCACGAGTGCGGCGACCTTGCGCTGTGCGGCGTCGCCGATCTGGTCGGTGAAATTGCCGCGACCTGGGACTCCGCGTCGGCCGTGCGCCACGGCGGCGAGGAATTCGCCATCGCGCTGCCGGGGGCCAGTCTGGAACAGGCCCGGCGCATCGCGGAGAGGCTGCGCCAGAGCTTGATTCTGCGGCCGATCGAAGGACCGTACGGTCCCCTCGACCTGACTATGAGCATCGGCGTCGCAGCCGCGCAAAACTTCGACAGCGATATCGCCCCGCTGTTGGCGCGCGCCGATTTCGCGCTTCTTCGCGCCAAGCGTGAAGGCCGCAACCGTGTCGCCGCCGCGCTCGACCGGGCGGCGTGATCCGAGCCCTTCCGCGGCGGCCGCGGCCGCACGTGGCGTTGGTCCCCGGTCTCGTGTATCCTTTCGCAGCTCGCCTCGACGGGCCATCGAAAGGGAGGAAAGCCATGGACCCCAAGACGACAGCGGTCGTGCTGATCGAATTCCAGAACGATTTTGTTTCCGAGGGCGGCGCGCTGCACGCCGCGGTCAAGCCGGTGATGGACTCGACCCACATGCTCGACAACGCCGTCGAGACAGCCAAGCGCGCCCGCGAAATCGGCGCGCTCGTCGTCCACGCGCCGATCAGTTTCGCGGGAGACTACAAAGAACTCACCTCCAGCCCCTACGGCATCCTCAAAGGCGTCGTCGATTCGAAATCGTTCCGCAAAGGCACGTGGGGCGCGGAGATCGTCGACAATATGAAGCCCGAGCCAGGCGACATCGTCGTCGAGGGCAAGCGCGGTCTCTGTGGCTTCGCCAGCACCAACCTGGACTTCATCCTGCGCAGCCGCGGCGTCAAGACCGTCGCCCTCGGCGGCTTCCTCACCAACTGCTGCGTCGAATCGACGATGCGCACCGCCTACGAGAAAGGCTACGAGGTCGTCACGCTCACCGACTGCACCGCCGCGCTCAGCGAAGAGGAGCAGCGGCTGGCGACGGAGAAGAACTATCCGATGTTCTCCAAGCCGATGAAGCACGGCGAATTTCTGGACGCGCTCGCCGGCTCGGGCGCGGTCGAGGATTCGTCGCGCGGCTACGCGGCGTGAGCGTCTCGCCTTCGTAGGCGACGCGCTCTCCTGACGGGGAACCTTGTAGCCGGGGTCGCTGACCCCGGCAGCCGCGGTCAACGACCGCGGCTACAATTGGCGGTCTTTCATGCATCAAGGCGCGCAAACGCGCATGGAAACTCATCCCGACCGCGTCGAGGGACGAGGGCGGCGACGAGCGCCGTCCACTCGAGCCGCCGGTAGCTTCCGTCGACCTCGAGCGGATAGATCTTGGCCGCCGCGGCATAGAGCGGACCGTCGTCATAGACTTCGCGGTCGGCTTGCACATCCAGTTGCGTCATCGTTCAACCTGCCCGTCGGCCGCGCAAACCCTCACGCGAAGCGCAGCTTTCGCCGTCCGGAGCGGTTCCCGATCAAACCGACCCCCCGTCATTGCGAGGAGCGCAGCGACGAAGCCATCCAGGGGCCGCAGCCCGGCCGCCCTGGATTGCTTCGCTTCGCTCGCTTTTGACGCCGCCGATTCACATTGATCGGGAACTGCTCTAAAAACCCGGCAACGAACCGACGATATCCGAGGAAAGGCGGCGCTGCCGATGAACGATGACATCATGGATCTCGGTGTGAAGAGCGACGTCGAGGCGGCGCTCGCCCTCGTCGAGGTCGGCGGGCGCGACCTCATCGACATCGGCTGCGGCCTCGGCAGGAACGCGCGCGACCTTCACGCGGCCGGCGGCCGAGTGATCGGCGTCGAGCCGGATCCGATCCAGGCGGCCCGCAACCGCGAGGCCCAAACATCAGAGGGCCTGGTGTTCGTCGAGGGCCGCGCCGAGGCGCTGCCCGGCGGCGACGGCGAGGCCGACGGCGTTTTCTTCTTCCGCTCGCTGCACCATGTGCCGATCGCGAGCATGGAAGCCGCGCTCGCCGCCGCGGCGCGGAAGCTGAAGCGCGACGGCTTCCTCATCGTCGTCGAGCCGAGCGTCGAGGGCACGCATTTTCCCGTGATGCGCCCGTTCCACGACGAGACTCGTATGCGCGCGGAGGCCCAGCGTGCGTTAGACCTCTATGCCGCGCCCGCGTTCCGTAGCCGTGAGCGCTTTTCGTTCGTCCAATATCCCCGTTACCACGACTTCGACGCCTTCGTCGCCCGCGTAATGGGGCAGACCTTCAACGACATCCCGCGCGAACGCGTGGAGACCGACGAGGTGCGACAGCGCTTTGCCGCCGGGCGCACCGAGGCTGGCGATTACGTGTTCATGCAGCCGATGCGGCTCGACCTGTTCCGCGAGCCGATCGCGGCTCAGCGCTGACATTCGGGACAGTAGAACGTCGAGCGGCCATTCTGCGCGAGGCGTCGAATCGTCCCTTGGCAGCCCTTGTGCGGGCAGGCGGCGCCCTCGCGGTCGTAGACGGCGAACGCATGCTGGAAATAGCCCAGCGTCCCATCGGCCTGGCGGTGGTCGCGCAGTGTCGAGCCGCCGGCCTCGATCGCCTCCCCGAGCACGGCGCGGATTGCGCGGCAGAGCGGCTTCATCTTCGCGCGAGGGACCGAACCGGCCTCGCGTAGCGGCGACAGCCTCGCGCGGTGCAGCGCCTCGCAGACGTAGATGTTGCCCAAGCCCGCGATGCGCCGCTGGTCGAGGAGCGCGCTCTTCAGCGGCGCGCGAACGCCCTCGAGGATATGCCCCAGCGCCGCCGCGTCGAAGGCTTCGCTCAACGGCTCGATTCCCAGGCCGGCGAACAGCCTGTCGTTGTCGAGGGCGCCGGTCGCGATCAGCGTCATGAAGCCGAAGCGGCGCGGATCGTTGTAGACGACGCGGGCGCCGTCAGCGAAACGGAACACGACATGGTCGTGGGCGGCGTCCTTGGAGCGCGCGTAGCGGAAGGCGGATTCGGCCGCTTGGAGTTGGCCGCCCGGCCCCCCCCCTGCCCCCTTGTGGGGGAGGGTTGGGGTGGGGGGTGGTCCCATCCTGAAACTTTCGGGGTTCTCACCCCCACCCCGACCCTCCCCCATCAAGGGGGAGGGAGTCGGCGCCGTGCGCTCGCGCTCCACCCTGAACGACCCCGACATGCCCATATGCATGACCAGCGTCTCGCCGGAGTCGAGGTCGGCGAGCAAGTATTTGGCGCGCCGCCGCAGCGCCAGCGTGCGCCGCCCCTCGAGCCGCTCGGCGAAGCGCGGCGGAAAGGGAAAGCGAAGATCGCCGCGCCGCGCTTCGACCTCTGCAAAGGTCGCCCCGGCGAACGCCGGCTCGAGGCCGCGGCGCACGGTCTCGACCTCCGGCAGCTCAGGCACTCGCGCGCTCCTTGATCACGGCGAGGAACGCCGGGCCGTATTTCTGCAATTTCGCCGCGCCGACGCCGTGGACGGCGCCGAGTTCGTCGAGCGTCTGCGGCCGGGCGCGCGCCATCTCGATCAGCGTGCGGTCTGGAAAGATCACATAGGCCGGCTGGTTGGCGGCGCGCGCCATCGCCCCGCGCAGCGCTTTCAGCGCATCGACGAGCGCCATCTCGGCGTCGTGCGGCGTCGGCGCGAGCTTCGTCTCCTTCTTCACCCTGGGCTTGGCGCCGAGCACGTCCTCCCGCAACGAGAATGGCTCTTGCCCGCGTAAGATTTTCTGCCCGGCGTCGGTGACGACCAGCCGGTCGCGGTCCGCGCGGTCGTGGACGACGAGCCGCGCCGAGATCAGTTGCCGGAACACGCCGCGCCAGTCCGACACGCTGCGGTCCTTGCCGACGCCGAAGGTCTTGAGCTTCTGATGCTCGTGGCGCAGCACCGCCTCGCTCTCCTTGCCGGCCAGGATGTTGACGAGGTGGCCGAAGAAGAACCGGCCGTGGGTGCGCAGCACCGCCGAGAGCGCCTTCTGCGCCTCGATCGTGCCGTCGACGACCCGGACCGCGCCCTGGCAGACATCGCAATTGCCGCACGGGCCGCTTTCCTCGCCGAACAGGCCGAGCAACACCTGGCGGCGGCAGCGCGCGGTCTCGCACAGCGCGATGAGGTCCTCGAGTTTCGCGCGCTCGATGTCCTTGCGCTCGTCGGGGGCGCCGCCGTCTTCGATCTGGCGCCGGCGCAGCATGATGTCCTCGGCGCCGTAGAGCGTCAGCGTGTCGGCAGGCAGGCCGTCGCGCCCGGCGCGGCCGATCTCCTGATAATAGGATTCGATCGAGGACGGCATGTCGGCGTGGAACACGAAGCGCACGTCGGGCTTGTCGACGCCCATGCCGAAGGCGATGGTGGCGCAGATGACGACGCCATCCTCCTGCAGAAAGGCGTCCTGGTTCAGCGAGCGCTGCTCCTGCGCCAAGCCGGCGTGATAGGCGAGCGCGCGCGTCCCGTGCCGGGAGAGCTCTTCGGCGAGCTGCTCGGTGCGCCGGCGCGAGGCGCAATAGATGATGCCGCTCTCGCCCTTGTGGCGTGTCAGCGCCTCGCGGATCTGGCGCGTCGAATCGTGCTTCGGCCGCATGGCGAGGAACAGGTTCGGGCGGTCGAACGAGCGCACGAACACCTGCGGCTTGCGCGCGAACAGGCGCTCGACGATGTCGCGGCGCGTCGGCTCGTCCGCGGTCGCGGTGACGGCGATGGTCGGCGGGTTGCCCAGCGCCTCGCCCGCGGCTCGCAAACGCATGTATTCGGGGCGGAAGTCGTGGCCCCATTGCGACACGCAATGGGCCTCGTCGATGGCATAGAGGTCGACGCGGTATTTGCTGAAAGCCTGCAGTGTCTCCTCGCGGCAGAGCCGCTCCGGCGCGACATAGAGCAGCCTGAGCGTCCCCGCTTCCAGCCCGTCGCGCACGGCGCGGCGCTCGCCGATGTCGGAGGCGGAATTGAGCGCCGCGGCGGCGACGCCGAGCTCGCGCAAGGCCGCGACCTGATCTCGCATCAGCGCGATGAGCGGCGAGACGACGAGGGTCAGCGAGCCGCGCGAGATCGCCGGCATCTGGAACAGCAGCGACTTGCCGCTGCCTGTCGGCATCACCGCGAGCACGTCCTCCTCGCCGAGCACGGCGCGCAAGATTTCCTCCTGGCCGGGGCGGAAGGTCGGGTAGCCATAGACGCGCTGCAGGTCCTCGCGCGCTATCTCCATGAGCCGGTCGGTCTCGCTCATCGAAACCCCTCGGGATCGACGACCGGCGTCCATTGCACGTCATCGATCGATTCGGCGCCGGTCGCCAGCATCACCAGCCGGTCGAAGCCGAGCGCGGCGCCGCTGGCCTCCGGCATGACGCCGAGCGCGTCGAGAAAATCCTCGTCGATCGGATAAGATTCGCCGTAGAGCTCGGCTTTGAGCGCCATGTCCGCTTCGAAGCGCCGGCGCTGCTCTTGCACGTCGGTGAGCTCGCCGAACGCGTTGGCGAGCTCGACGCCGCAGCCAAAAAGCTCGAAGCGCTCGGCGACGCGCGGGTCGGCGGCGGAGAGCTTTGCCAGCGCCGCCTCGCTCGCGGGATAGTCGCTGAGGATCGTCGCCCGGCCGACGCCCAGATTCGGCTCGACGCGCTCCGAGACGAGGCGCGAGAACACGTCCGACCAGGAATCGTCGGGGGCCGTGCGCACCCCGATCGCGCGGGCTTCCGCGGCGAAACGGGCGGCGGCGGGTTGAGCCCTCGCCGCGACGCCCCCTCCCCCTCGATGGGGGAGGGTTGGGGTGGGGGTGAAGCCACCCGACGTATCGTGGATCCCTGCCCCCCCCCCCAACCCCACCCCCCCCCGGGGGG
>JBKQKS010000271.1:0-4060 GCA_052147395.1 Roseiarcus sp. | reverse complement strand
GGCGTCCACGCCGACGTCTCGGCGCCAAACGTCGGCGTGGACGCCGACGCTCCTCGAGGGCGCGAACGGCTGCGAAGGGTTGATTCGGGCCTCGCAACGGCAGCGCAGGCAGGGCGCACGGCGTCTGGCGCGCAGACGGGGACGGGCAAACGGGGACAGGATGCGGCCAAGCTTCGTGCGTCAACGCCACAGCCTCGCGCGAATCGGCGCGAGGCGTCCGCGGATGTCGACGGTCGCCTCCTCGGCCTCTGCGACGGCGCCGAGCGCGATTCCCTCCGCCGCTTCACCCGCCGCGGCGACGAGATCCGCGCTGACGACCACCACCATGCCGCGCTGCTTGCCGACCTCCATGAGACGGCTCGCGACATTGACAGGATCGCCGAGCGCGGTGATCTGATCCTGTCCGGCAGCGCTCAACCGCGAAGCGGCGACGACGCCGTAGGTGGCGCCGAACCGCGCCCTCGCCACGCCCGTGTCTGCGCCCGCGCCGGCCGCGAGCCACCCCTCGAGAGCGCGGCGAAGCGCGGCGATGGCGCGTAGCGCCCGCGCTGCGTCGTCTGGCCGCGGGTCGGGCAGGCCAAACAGGATCATCGCGCCGTCGCCCATGAAACTGATGATGACGCCACCGGCCGCGGCGACCTCGCGCCCGACGATCGACTGGAAGTCGCCGATGAAGTCGCGCGTCGCCAAGGGGCCGAGGCGCTCGGTGGCGCCCGTGAACCCAGCGAGATCGACGAACACGACGGCGGCGTTCAGCCGCACCGGCGCGCGCAGGAAGTCGGGCGATTCGAGCAGCCGCTGAAGCAGCGCGGGCGACTGGAAGCGGGCGAGCGTCGCATTGTCGCGCTCGAGGCGCGCTCGGCGCCGCCGTTCGAAAACGACGCGCGCCGCGCCATAGCCGACGGCGACCGGCGCTGCGGCCGCGATCGGCGTCGCGACGGCGAGCCAAACGCCGCGCTCGAACGCCAGCACCGTAACCCCGAGCCAGACGCCGAACGTCAGCGCCGCAGCCGAAAGACCGAAGATGGGGCGAGACAACGCGAGGAGCGCGACGAGGAGCAGCGGCAGCGCGACCGCGGTCGCGGCGTCGAGACGACGCACGACCGGCGTTCGCTCGAGGCCGCCGCCCGACAGCAGATTAGCGACCGCAGTCGCCTGCACCTCGACGCCCGGCGTCGAACGATCGAAGGGCGTTGCGAAGCGGTCGCCGCCCACCGACACTGTCGCGCCGACGACCGCAACCTTGCCGCGCAACGCTCCCGGCGCAATCTCGCCGCCGAGAACACGCGCCGCGCTCACGGTGGCGAAGGCGCCGTGCGGACCGTAGAAGCGTAGCGGCAGATGGAAGCCCAGGTCGAGCGGAATCGGCTTGCCGCCGATGCGCAACGATGAGTCGCTGAAGGATGCTGTCGTGTGGCGCGACAGGGCCGCGGCCTCCAGCGCGAAAGAGGGCGCGTACCCCTCGCCGTCTCGATAGAGCATCGGGACGAACCGCGGCGTGCCGGCGGCATCCGTCGACACGTTGACGAGGCCGGCCCGGCTCGCTGCGCGCAGAGAAGCGATCGGCCAGAGAATCGCCGAGGGACGGGGAGCGAGCGCGAGATCGGCGAGCGGAGCGGCGGCGGCCACGTCGGCTCGGCCGTTGAACCGGCCGACCGCCGCTACGACCGTCGGCGCCGACGCCATAGCTTCGGCAAGAGCGCGAGTAGGTTCGGCTGCGCCGGGATCGAGAAAGGCAATATCCACCGCGATGACGTCTGCTTCGGCGCGCTCGAGGCCGCGAACGATGCGAGCGATCGCGTCACGCGGCGGCGGGAAGGCGCCGACGAGGCGCGTCGTCTCGTCGTCGATAGCGACAACGACCACGTCGTCGGGGGGCGACCGCGGTCCGCGGAAGCGGAAACGCCAATCGAGAGAAAGGTACTCCACGCCGTCGAGCGGCGAGCTGCGGCCGAGGAGCTGGCCGAGGCCGAGATAGCCGCCCCAAAGGACGGCGATAAGCGCGAAGCCGAGAGTGAGAGCGCGGCCGGGTTCGAGAGGAAACGCCCTCCTCATCGCCCGAAGCGGGCGAGCAGCCGGCGCACCCGAGCTTCGCCCCAACGATTCACTTGCAACGTTGGCTCCGCGCCGGCGACGTCGACGCCTTCGCCGGGGCCTAGCGAAGCCGCTGCGCCGCTGCGCCGCGCTTGCACCTCGACCTTGCCGGCGACGACGAATACGGAGGTTTTCCCGGGCTCGACCTCGACCGCCCACGTCGTGCCGCGCACTGCGGCGATCGCCTCTGGCGTCAGGATCTGAAAATCCTCGGCTCCCGGCTGCGGCTGGAACTCTGTGAGGAGCGCGCCCGTCTCCAAGCGCAGCGCGGCGGGGACGCTCGACCCCGCGCTGCCGACCGGATGAACGACAGTCCCATCGGCGAGATGAGCAGCCACCGAGTCGCCGCATTGCAACATGCTCGCTCCGGCGTGGTCGGGATCGGCGACAAGCGAGCACGCCGCGAAGGATGGCGAGACGCCGGCGAACGCGAAAGCCGAGACCACGAGGGCGACGCTCCCCATTCGTCCGGGTCGGCGCCCTGCCTGCGCGGCGACCGCGCGCGCTCTGTCGGGGTGGTTCGCCCGCAGCATAGACAGCGCCATGGCAACCGGCTCCTGCCCGAGGAAAACTATCGTCCATTGCAATTCTTATCAGTCGTTCATATGGAGTCAAATCCGAGCGCGATCGGCCTCGACCGCAGCAAGCGAGCGCGTGAAGAGGACACCGGGGTGGCGAGCGACAATGACGCGGTGATCCGTCTCCTGCAGGGCGCGAACATGTTCAGCGCTTTCCGCGCGGACGACCTCACGGCTTGCGCGGGTCAATTCCGCCAGGCGCGCTTCGGCAAGGGCGAGCTTCTGTTTTCGCGAGGCGATCCCGGCGCCTATCTCTACGTCGTCTCCGAGGGCCAGGTCCGGCTCGCTGTCTCGACTGCCGAGGGGCGCGAATTGAGCTTCGAGATCGTCGGTCCCGGCGGCATGTTTGGCGAGATCGCGCTGCTCGATGGCGGCCCGAGGAGCGCAGGAGCGACCGCGCTCGCGCCAACGATCGCTTACATTCTCGCTCGGGAAGATTTCAAACGCCTGATGCGGGATCGGCCGACCGCGACCGATGCGGTCATCGAATTCCTATGCGGGCGATTGAGGCGCGTCAGCGACCGGCTGGAGGACGTCGCGCTCCATCCGCTGGTCGTCCGTCTCGCGCGCTTCCTCGTCGTCGCAATCGGCGAGCGCCGCGCCCCGCCAGGCAAACGCGTTCCCGTCGAATTGCGCTTCTCCCAGAGCGAGCTCGCTCTGCTGCTGGGCGCGAGCCGGCCGAAGATCAATGCTTCGCTCGCCGAACTCGAACGCGCAGGCGCGGTCGGCCGCACTTTGGACCGGCTGTTCTGCGATCGGGACAAACTCATCGAGATAGCGGGACTGCGCAGCCCCGAGGCCGATTCTTGACGAACTCCGCTCGGCCGCATTTTCGCGATGGTTTCCGTCTGCCGGATCGCCGCGCGCGTGACCTGTGCAGCGACTTTTGATCGCTGAAAATCGGCGCAAATCGGATTTCCAGTTGGCGTCCCATGCGGTGAACGCACGAATGGCCCGCGGCGATCCACGCCGCGGGTCTCGGGTCTGCGCGTTTGTTTGCGCTCGTTGGTCTTTTTCAGTCTTCGCTCAAGGGGCCGCAATCGCGATCGCTGAAGCAATTCCCGGTGAGGTCGGCGCCGCCGCCGCTGCCGGGCTGGCCGAACCCCCGGCCGCCGCCGCCGCCGTGTTTGGGCGCGGGAGCAATGCCGCAGTTCGACAGCCCGCAAGTCAACGTCGTCGGCAAGCTCGACCTCGACGCCGACACTCCGGCGAAGTGGGCGCGCTGCCCCGCCGTGGCGCCCGTGAGCGTGGTTGCGCTGAGGGCTGCCGCCACGAACGCGAGGGCGAACAGTTTGGTCTTGGTCGTCATGGTAGTCTCCTGTTTGTCAATGAAGAGCGGGGATCGCCCTTCGATGGTCAGGAGCATACGAAGCGCCCCGCGGGAACGC
>JBKQKS010000270.1:0-8863 GCA_052147395.1 Roseiarcus sp. | reverse complement strand
GGGGCGCTTGGTCGAGAAATAACGCGGGGCGGACAACGCTTTAGACGCGGACGGACGACCTGATACGCATGGAACGGGTAAAGACAGGGCCGAGGCGTGTGCCTCGGCCCTGTTTTGTGACGTTCCTGTTTCAGGCGCCGCGCTCGCCGACTTCCCAGTCCGCTTTCACCTCGCCGATGTAATCGTCGAGCCGACCGGCGGCGATCGCCGCCCGCGCCCCGTTCATCAGCCCTTGGTAGTAGGCAATATTGACGGCGGTGAGCGCCATCATCGCCAGGATCTCGCCCGACTTCACGAGGTGGCGCAGATAGGCGCGGGAAAAGACGCGCCCGGCGTAGGCCGGCGAGGCTTCGTCGATCGGCCGTGGGTCGTCGGCGAAGCGCGCGTTGCGCAGGTTCATGCGGCCGTGGCGGGTGAACACGAGGCCGTGACGGCCGGCGCGCGTGGGCATCACGCAGTCGAACATGTCGACGCCGCGCCTCAGCGACTGCAGGAGATCGTCGGGCGTGCCGACCCCCATCAGATAGCGCGGCTTGTCGGAGGCGAGATGCGGCTCGACCGTCTCGATCATCTCCAGCATTCGCGCCTGCGGCTCGCCGACGGCGAGGCCGCCGATCGCCAGGCCATGGAAATCCATCCCGGAGAGCGCCCGCGCGCTCTCGACCCGGAGCGCCGGCTCGACCCCGCCCTGCACGATGCCGAAAATCGCGCGGCCCGGCTGCGACCCGAAGGCGGCGCGCGAGCGCTCCGCCCAGCGCAGCGACAGCCGCATCGCCCGCTCCGCTTCGTCGTAACGGCACGGCAGGCGCACGCATTCGTCGAACTGCATCTGGATGTCGGCGGCGAGCAGGCGTTGGATTTCCATCGCGCGCTCCGGGGTGAGTTCGTGGCGCGAGCCGTCGATATGGGACTGGAACACCACGCCGCGCTCGCTGAGCTTCCTCAGCTTGGCGAGGCTCATCACCTGGAAGCCGCCGGAATCGGTGAGGATCGGATGCGGCCAGTCCATGAACCTGTGGAGGCCGCCGAGCGCGGCGATGCGCTCCGCGCCGGGCGCGAGCATCAGGTGGTAGGTGTTGCCGAGCACGATGTCGGCGCCGAGCGCGCGGACATCGTGGGCGTACATCGCCTTCACCGTCCCCGCCGTGCCGACGGGCATGAAGGCCGGCGTCCTGATTTTTCCGCGCGCAGTGAGGATCTCCCCCAACCGCGCCGCGCCGTCGCGGGCGAGGATGCGGAAGCGGAAATCGGGATTGTCGCGGGTCGGAACGGCGTCGGTCATGGGCCGCGCCCTAGAGCAAATTGCGTTCCGTTGGAATCGCAATTTGCTCTAGCTTTTTGGCGCCGCTCGGTCTTTCTTAAAAGAACCGGCGTTCCCTATTTCGAGAGCGCGCTCCAAGGCACGCGCGGGCGGCGAAAGCAAACTTCAGGCGCAGGTGACGAGGCTGAGCCGCGGCGCCTCGGGGGCAATCGCTTTCGGTCCCGGGCGGCCGTAGAGATAGCCCTGGGCATGGCAGATGCCGAGCCGGCTGACCGCGCTCCCGAGTCGGCGTTTCGACGCGGGGAGACGCCTGGCGCAACTCTCCGTTAACCCTGAGCGCGGTGGAGCCAGCAGGCGTCGCCGTAGCTGTAGAAGCGATAGCCGTTGGCGATCGCGTGGGCATAGGCCGAAAGGATCGTCTCGCGGCCGACGAAGGCGGCGGCGAGCATCAAGAGCGTCGACCGCGGCAGGTGGAAATTGGTGAACAGCGCGTCGACGGCGCGGAAGCGATAGCCCGGCGTGATGAAGATCGCCGTCTTGTCCGAGAAAGGTTTCAGGCGCCCGCGCTCGTCGGCGGCGCTTTCGATGAGCCGGAGCGAGGTGGAGCCGACGGCGACGATGCGTCCGCCCCGCGCGCGCGCCTCGTTCAAAGCTTCTGCGGTCGCGGCGTCGATCTGGCCCCATTCGGCGTACATAACGTGGTCGTCGCTATCCTCGACCTTGACGGGCAGGAAGGTGCCGGCACCGACGTGCAGCGTCACTCGATGCAGCCGCGCCCCGGCGGCCTCGATGCGCCGGATGAGCTCGGGGGTGAAATGCAGCCCCGCCGTCGGCGCGGCGACCGCGCCGGGTTTTTCGGCGAACAGGGTCTGATAGTCGCGGCGGTCGGCGTCGCCCGCCGGCCGGCGCGCGGCGATGTAAGGGGGCAGGGGCATTTCGCCGAGCCGTTCGATCGCCTCGTCGAGCGCCGGGCCGGAAAAGGCGAAGGCGAGCGTGACCTCGCCCGCGTCGCCCTTGTCGACGACCTCGGCGTCGAGGGCGGCGAGGAGGCAGGCCATGCTTTCCGAACTCTCGCCGAAGCGGATGCGCTCGCCGACCTCGAGCCTCTTCGCCGGCCGCGCCAGCGCCCGCCAGCGGCTGGCGTCGACGCGCTCGATCAGCGTCACCTCGACGGCGGCGATATTTTCGCCTCGCGCGCGGAATCCTCTGAGGCGCGCGGCGATGACCCGCGTGTCGTTGACCACCACCGCGTCGCCGGCCCTCAGATAGTCGGGGAAATCGGCGATGTGCTTGTCGACGAGCGCGCCTTCCGCTCCGACCACCAGCATCTTCGCCGCCTCGCGCGGGGAGACGGGGGAGAGCGCGATGCGCTCGGGAGGGAGGTCGTAGTCGAACAGGGAGAGGAGCATGGGGTCAGTGGTCCGAGCTTCGTTTCAGCCGAGCCGCCCGCTTTCGACTTTCGAAGACATAGGGTTCGGCGGTCTGCTTGATCGCGATGCAGTAGGGCGAAAAGCAACCGTTGCGGTCCGGCTGCGTTATGCTTTGGGCGAGCCGTTCGGCGCGAGCCGCCGTCAGCGGCCGTCGCGCATCCGGTCCGAGGCCCTGTAGCCGAAGCGCCAATTTGCGCGCGTCGATGAGAAAGCGGTGATTCAGCGCCAATAGGTCGATGGCGCCTCGTGCAGCGGCGTCGGCTTGGTTCGTGGGCGCAACTTTTCCAGACACGCCGTAATTCAAGCGTCGTTCGCAATCCCGCTCGAGGGGTGTAACGAAGTTGGTTCTGTCGACCGCGGCGCCGCCTTTGCGCACGGCGCCCCATTCCGAGTCTTCTCGGTTCTGGCCGCTCGCAGCGCATATGACCAGGTTCGAATATTCGAGGTCGCTCCCGTCGCCCCCCGACTGGGGTTGGATGTGCTCGATGTGACAATCGTTGACGCCGCCTCGTCCGATGCCCGCCATCGTGTAGGCGCAGATATAGCCCTGTTCCTCCAGCAACCTGAGCCGCACCGCCCGTTTTGTGTCGCGGTCGAGCGCGTCGTAGCACAACAGTTCGGGTGAACCGCGATTGATCCGCTTGAAATCTAGCAACTGCGAAGGTTCGCGCCGCTTCTCGATGAACTTCACTCGGCGGCCTCGTCCGCTTCGTGTTCGATCCGCCACATGTAGGACTCGGCGCCCGCGATATCGGGCGCGAGCGGGCCAATCTCTCTGCGGAGGCTATCGATTTCGGCTCTCGCCTCTTCGAAGCGCCCCTCGTCGATGAGATCGAAGAGGGCGCTCACGCGTTTGGCGACTTCCGGATTGCGCCCCTGCGCTTCCATCACGCATTCGAGAATCCAATTGGAATCCATGCCGAAACTGCCCATCGGCCGTTTCTGCTTGCCGTCCTTGGTCAGCAGCACGATCTCGTGCGGCTGCGCCTCGCCGATGACCTGCGGCGAGTGGGTGGTGGCGAAGAACTGAATCTTGGGAAAGATGCGCTTCAGTGCGCCGACGATCTGGCGCTGCCACTTGGGGTGGAGGTGGAGGTCGATCTCGTCGATGAGGACGAGGCCGGGGGTTTCGGTCAGGCATTTCTCGCCGAGGACCTCCCAGTTCAATATGCACGCGCGGCGAGCTATTTCGGCGACGAGCCCGACAAGCGCGCGCTGCCCGTCACTCATCGTCGTGAACGCTAACCTGCGTCCTTCCGCAAACGTCACGACGATGTCGTTTCGCGCCTGGATGAAAGCGATGTCTACCGCGCCCTCTACAACGGCAGCGCAGGCGCCCTGCACAAGCGTCAAGGCAGTTGCCGGGGGCGGGTTGGCCGCCGGCTCGCCGTCGACCGTCTGGGCCTGCTGAAACGCAATCAGCGTTTCGTTCTTTAACCACAGGCGCAGTTCGTCGGCGGAGGCGCCAGCGTTGCTCCAGTCGTGAAAGGCGTCCCAGCGCCGCGGCGCAAAAGAGGTATCGTTAAACTCGCGCAGTCCCGATACCCGGTGGAATTGTCGAATAGTGGAGAACCTGGCGAGGACCGGATAAGTCTTGTCGGCGCGAGCACTGAGGGAGATCGCCGCGCGACTTGTCGAAGCGCTCCCGGGCAATCGAGGAAAAGTTAGGGTTTCGCGATGCTGCAAATCCTCGCCAAACCATTCGAAGGACGCAGAAAAGTCGACACTGCGCGGCTCGGGAAACGGTGATCGCCGTTTGTCCGAAAAAGTTCGGACGTCAGCTTCGTCCACGAGCGCTCCCATCGCGATTGCGGCGGGGACGGTCGCGATCTCCCGGAGCAGGCTCGCCAAAGCCACCAGCACGCTCGACTTGCCCGTCCCATTCTCGCCTACTAGCAAGTTGAAATGCGGGTCGAGGTCACGAAGCTCCAAGCGCTCGAAGCACCTGAAATTCTCCAGCGTCAGCGTCTTCACGTAGAAGCGGTCGTCGTCCACGGGCTCGGCCTCGACAAACGAATGCGGCGCCCGGAATTTTTCCCGGACGAAGCAAAATACCACCCTCGCGCGAAATCCGGAAACTCAGCTCACGGTCGCCTTGACGATCTTGTCCGGGTTCTGGATCGGCGCGCCGTCGCGCACCGAGCGCTTCAGCTTGTCGACGTTCTCGATGCCGGAGACGACCTTGCCCCACACCGTATATTGGCGGTCGAGGAAGTTCGCGTCGCTGAAACAGATGAAGAACTGCGAATTGGCCGAATTCGGGCTCTGCGCGCGCGCCATCGACACCGTGCCGCGCACGTGCGGCTCGGCGTTGAACTCGGCCTTCAGGTTCGGATACTTGGAGCTGCCCGTGCCCGTGCCATGGGGGCAGCCGGTCTGCGCCATGAAGCCTTCGATGACGCGGTGGAACACGACGCCGTCGTAAAAACCCTCCTGCACGAGGCGTTTTATATGCGCGACGTGAAGCGGCGCCACGGCGGGGTTCATTTCGATTACGACGGGGCCTTTGCTGGTGTCCAGCGTCAGGGTATTGCCGGTTTCGCTCATGGTCGAAATCTCCTGGGGTTACTTGGCGTCGGGGGCGAAGCGCAGCGAAAGAATCTTGTCGGGCTGGTCGACCTTGCCGTTGTCGGCTTCGCTTCCGGCTTTGATTTCGTCGATCGCCTTCATTCCGGACACGACCTCGCCGAACACGGTATATTTGTTGTCGAGGAAGCCGGCGTCGCCGAGGCAAATGAAGAACTGGGAATTGGCCGAATTGGGGTCGCTGGCGCGCGCCATGCCGAGCGTCCCGCGGCCGAAATGCGCGCCTGAGAATTCGGCGGGAATATCGGGCAGGTCCGAACCGCCGCTTCCGGTGCCGGTGGGATCGCCGGTCTGCGCCATGAAGCCGGGGATGACGCGGTGGAACACGATGCCGTCGTAGAACTTGCGCTGCACCAGGGCCTTGATCTGGGCGACGGTCTTGGGCGCGAGATCGGGGCGCAGTTTTATCTTGGTCTCGCCGTGGATCGTCTTCAGGATCAGCGTGTCGGTCTGTTTTTCCTCCGCCTCGGCGGCGAAGGCGGCGAGCAACGGCGCCGCGAGCACGGCGCGGCGGGTGAAGACGTTCATCGGGGCCTCGTGCGCAGGGACGACTCTAGGCCGCCGCAAGCGCGCTTGATAACAGCTTCCGCCGGCAAAGCAACGCTTGGACAGCGCCGCGGCGGCGGCTATGAAGCCGCCATGACTCGCATCGCTTATGTGAATGGCCGCTACCTCCCTCGGCGGGAGGCGCGGGTTTCGATCGACGACCGCGCGCTGTATTTCGGCGACGGCATCTATGAAGTCTGCGAGGTGCGCAGCGGGCGGCTCGTCGACGAGGCTTTGCACATGGCGCGGCTCGCGCGCTCTCTCGCGGCGGTGCGCATGAACTGGCCGGTGACGTGCGAGGCGCTGGCAAAAATCCTGCGCGAGACGATCGCGCGCAATCGCGTCCGTGACGGCATCGTCTATCTCCAGATCTCTCGCGGCGTCGCCCGGCGCGACCATGGCTTTCCCGCGGGCTTGGCGCCGACGCTCACGGTGACCGCCAAATCCCTCGACCCCCGCGTCGGCGAGGCCAAGGCCGCGCGCGGCGTCAAGGTCGTGACCTTGGCCGATCAGCGCTGGGCGCGCCCGGACATCAAGAGCCTGCAACTGTTGCCCAATGCGCTCGCCAAGCAGGCCGCGCGGGATGAGGGGGCGGAGGAGGCCTGGTTCGTCGACAACAACGGTTTCGTCACCGAGGGGTCGTCGACCAACGCCTGGATCGTCAGTTCCGCCGGCGTGCTCGTCACCCGGCCGGCGGACCATTCCATCCTGCACGGCGTCGCCCGGGCGCGGCTCATCGACGTCGCGGCGCACGAGGGGGCCGCGCTCGATCTCAGGCCGTTCTCGCTCGCAGAGGCCTATGCGGCGAAGGAAGCGTTCTTTTCCAGCGCCTCGACGATCGCGATGCCGGTCGTCGAGATCGACGGCCATCGCATCGGCGACGGTTTTCCGGGCGCGCTGACGCTGGCGTTGCGGCGGCGGTTCCATGAGCTCGCGGTCGAGAGTTGAGTGGACCGCGCGGGCGAGACGTGCGAAAATGCACGCGCTGTCGACCGCTGCGCCGAGCTTCGAGATGAGCGATATCAGCGTCAGGCCCAAGACCAAGGTCGAGACCGAAAAGCCGAAACTCTACCGCGTCCTGCTGCTCAACGACGACTATACGCCGCGCGAGTTCGTCGTCATGGTGCTCAAAGCCGAATTCCGGCTCAGCGAGGATCAGGCGACGCGGGTGATGATGACCGCGCATAGAAAAGGCGTGTGCGTAGTCATGGTCTATCCCCGCGACATCGCCGAGACCAAGGCCGCGCGGGCGACCGAGCGGGGCGCCGAGATGGGCTTTCCGCTGCGGTTCGAGGCGGAGCCGGAGGAGTAGCCTCAGCGGATGGTCATTTCTGTCCAGGGTTTCCACGATCTCGAGGCGTTGGGCGGACATTTCTGTCACCCCCCGCCGTCAGGCCTCGTCGACTGCGGTATCTTCGTCTTCTATATCTATTGCGTCTATAGACATGATGTTATCTGACGCGTCGCCGCGATTGGGTCGAAGCGCCTGGATCAGCGCTGCGAACGGGCTTTCGTGCGGCGCCGCCAGCAGAGGCGGCTCGGCGTCGACCGCTTCGAACCGCGCGGCAAGCCCCTGATAGCGGTCCATTTCTTTGAGCGTGAGCGCGAGCTTGGACACGGCCTCGAGGTCGCCGCGCTCCAAGGCCGCGTTGACGACCGGCAGAGCCCGCTGCAAACGCGCCAGCTGCAGCTCGGCATAGCGGCGCGGCGTCTCGGCGCGCTCGGTGTCGAGCGCGCGTTCGACCTCGCGCTGCACGGTCCTGACGGAAACGCCGCAGCGCCGCGCGATTTCGCCTCTGGTGTAGCCGGCGAGGACCAGTTCGAACAGCGTCGAGCGCCGCTCCCGATTCGCCTCGCGTAGCGCGCGGCTGCGCACGCGCCTCGTCGTCGCCTCGCGCGGAGGATCTTCGTGATCGGCTTCGGCCAACGACATCTCCTGAAAAACACAATCAGGATAGCCTATAATTCCAAAAAAGAGAATTCATTTACGCGAATTTCGAGCTCCCGAGGCGCTCGAGAGCCGCAGCAGGGGTGAAGGAGGCGGGGATTCGAGAGAGAAGTCTTCTGCCCCAGCGGGCGCTTGGGGCGCACGGCGGACATTGAAAGCGCCGCCAAGGCGACGCGGCAAAATAAGTGCGTCAACTTTCTCTGCCGTCAAAAGCGAGCGAAGCGAAGCAATCCAGAGCGTTTTGACTGTGGCCCCTGGATTGCTTCGTCGCTGCGCTCCTCGCAACGACGGCTGTCGGACATCTCGAGTGATTCAGTAATTTCGCCGCGTCGCCTAAAGTCATCGGGTCATCCAATGAGGAGCGTCGGCCCTTCGGCAAGCTCAGGGCAGGCTGTCCACGCCGACGTTTCGAGGTCATCGTCGGCGTGGACGCCGACGCTCATGGATCGCGCGCCCTGTCCGGATGGCGCCGCTCGGGAGGGCGGTGATGCCGAGCGCGGGATTTGGAGTCGGGACGCATCGGCGTCGAATTCGTGCATTCGGTATCATGTCCCTCTACACCCCAGGAACGGGTAATGCGCCTCGATCGCCGCGCCCGTCCGCTTGGAATTGTCGACCATCGACGCCAAACCTCAAAAAAACCGCTCTAATTGCGAGTTGTGTTGCCGGAATGACGGTAAGGCGCCGCGATGTTTGTAGCCGGCCGCGTCGAGGCCGGCTGGCCCAGCTGATAAGCGCGGCGGGGGCCGGCTCGGCGCGGCCGGCTACAATTGCGCCGGAGCGGCCTCGCAACACAACTCGCAATAAGAGCGAAAGAATTTGTCGTGACCTTTCCACTGTCATTGCGAGCGTGAGCGAAGCAATCCAGCCGTCGTGTGATGCTCAGTGGGCCGCGAGCACGAGATATCGGGCAGGGGATAGTGCGTGAGTTTCTGAGTTTCGAATTGGCGGAGGGGCTGGATTGCTTCGCTGCGCGGGCAATGACGGCCTAGAAGTGGATTGCGGCCATTCACCCGATTGCCCTGTGTTCGTGTCCAGGCGCATTGTAAGTTCACGCGTCTCGACGCCTCGGAGAGCCGAGTGTTCCTCCTT
>JBKQKS010000269.1:0-15072 GCA_052147395.1 Roseiarcus sp. | reverse complement strand
CGCACAGGGGAAACGCGAGGCGTTTCCCCGACCTCGCAATGACGGAGCGTCGGACGTCTCGAGCGATCCAGTAATTTCGCCGCGTCGCCATAGAGCGGCACGACGGAGGTCGGGCGATCGGCGAGCGAGACTTTCTCGTTCTCTGCAACCCTGAGCGCTTCGACGTCGATCTTCATCGCGGTCTAGAGCCGATGCGAGGTCTCGGCGTTGAGACGGGCGATCTTGGCGAATTTCTTGATCACCCGGTCGCGCTTGAGCTTGGAGAGGTAGTCGATGAACAGCACGCCGTCGAGGTGATCGATCTCGTGCTGCAGCACGGTCGCGAGCAGGCCCTCGGCGACCACCTCCTGCGGCTTGCCGTCGCGGTCGACATATTTGACCCTGACGCTCGCCGGGCGCTCGACCTCCTCGTAATACTCGGGGATCGAGAGGCAGCCCTCCTCGTACACGCGGCGTTCGTCCGAGGACCACAGGATCTCCGGATTGACGAGCTGCATCGGCTGCTTCGGCTCGTCCTGGCGCGCCGGATCGACGACGACGACGCGAATCGGCTCGGCGATCTGGATCGCCGCGAGCCCGATGCCGGGCGCCTCGTACATGGTCTCCAGCATATCGTCGATGAGCTTGCGCACCGCGTCGTCGACGCGTTCGACCTTGGGACTTACGAGGCGAAGCTTCGGATCGGGCAGGGTGATGATTTTGCGCGGCGCCATTGGGGTTCGGGGAAAGAGAGAGTTTCTGACCGTGATTTAAGCGCGCCGCGCGCCGAGGTCAAATGCGTTCCGCTTTCGTTCGCTTTCGCGCCGCGAATCGGGTAAGCTCGGCGTCATGAATGTCGTGCTGACGACGCTCGGCGATCACGCCGTCACCCTGGGCGAGGCGCTCGCCGCGGCCGGCGCCGCGCTGTTGACGCTGGCCCTCGCCCTCGTCGTGGCGCTCATCGGCCGCGGTCGCGGCGGCAGGGCGCTCGAGGCGCGGCTGGAGCGGCTCGCCGAAGCGAGCGCGGAGACCCAGGGACGCCTGCACACGCTCGGCGAATGGCTGGGGTCGCGCCAGGGCGATCTCGCGCGGCTGCTGGCCGAGCGGCTCGACACGAATACGAAAACCACCGGCGAGACGCTGGCCAGGCTCAACGAGCGGCTGGCGGTGATCGACGCTGCGCAGACGCGTATCGCCGGCATGACGGAAGCGGTCGCCTCGCTGCGCGACGTGCTCGCCAACAAGCAGGCGCGCGGCGCCTTCGGCCAGGGGCGCATGGAGGCGATCGTGCGCGACGGCCTGCCCGCCGGCGGCTACGAGTTCCAGGCGACGCTCTCCAACGACACGCGCCCGGACTGCATCGTGCGCATGCCGGGCGATCCGCGCCCGCTGGTCATCGACGCCAAATTCCCGCTGGAGGCGTTCGCTGCGCTCTCGACCTCGCGCGACGAGGAGGCGCGCCGCATCGCCGCGCAGCGCGTGCGCGTCGATGTCCTTCGGCATGTCAAGGATATCGCCGAGCGCTATCTGCTGAGCGGCGAAACCCAGGACATCGCGCTTATGTTCGTGCCCTCGGAGTCGATCTTCGCCGACCTCGTCGAGCATTTCGACGACGTGGTGCAGCGCGCGCATCGGGCGCGGGTGGTGATCGTGTCGCCGTCGTTGCTGCGCATGGCGATCGAAGTGGCCCAGATCGTCACCCGCGACGCGCGGTTGCACGAGACGGCGCATCTGTTGCGCGCGGAAGTCGGCAAGTTGATCGATGACGCGCGCCGGCTCGCCGAGCGCGCTGCCAAGCTCGAGGCGCACTTCCGTCAGGCGCAGGACGACGTGTCGGGGATCGTGACCTCGGCGGCCAAGATCGACCGCCGCGCGAGCCGCATCGAGTCGATCGAGTTCGCGCCGGCCGAGCCGACGCCGGACGCCGCGGAGCTGAAACTCGCCGAATAGCGGCGACACGGACTCAAGCGCCGCGGTTCTCGAAGCCGAGGCCGGCGCCGCCGCCGCGCGACCAGACTCTGCGCGCCTGCCGCTTTTCGTAGCGGCCGAACGGGTCGCGGATACGCAGCTCGAAGTTGTCGGGCAGGAAGGCGAGTTCGTCGCCGGTGATCTTGGCGCCGGCGTCCGAGAGGTTGCGCAGTGTCACTTCGAGATCGGACTGGCCATTGTTGAACACACAGAGCGCAGCGCGGAAGCAGCGGCTGCGCTGCGTTTGCCGGCGGTCGAGCGCGGGGCTCGAGGCTGCGTCGGGCATGAGGGCCTCCCTGGCGATGAGCCGAGCGGCGGGCCGCAGCGCGTTGCGCGCCGGAGCCGTCGAACGAACATGCTTGCAGGAGAGTCTAACGAAACCTTTAACTCGCATTGCGAATATGTATTAAATTGTCGTGGTCGATCAGCCACCGCTGCGCGAAAATGTCTGCAGGCTCGGCGCGGCCGAATCGATAGCCCTGACCGCGGGTGCAACCGAGCGCGACGAGCGCCTGCTTCTGCGCTTCCGTCTCCACGCCCTCGGCGATCGTCTCAATGCCGAGCGTGCGGCCGATCGCGATGATGGTCGAGGCGATGGCGCGGCCGTGCTCGCTCTCCGTCATGTCGCCGACGAAGGAGCGGCAAATCTTGAGCCTGGCGACCGGCAGCCGCGCCAGACGCGCGAGCGAGGAGCTGCCGGCGCCAAAATCGTCGAGCGCAATCGAGAACCCGGCCTCGTCGAGCCGCTGCAACAGCTCGAACGACGTTTCGGCGTTCTGCATGATTCCGCTCTCGGTGAGCTCGAGCTCGATCATGTCGGCCTCGAGACCAAACTCGGCGACGCAGGCCGCGGCGTTGGCAAAGAAGCCGGGGTCCTCGAGTTCCTGCGCGGCGACGTTGATCGCGAGGCGGCCGGGAAACTCGATCCCGGCGGCGCGCCAGTCCGCGAGCTGCCGGCAGGCTTGGCTGAGCACCCAGGCGCCGACCGCGGGCATCAGGCCGCGCTCCTCGGCGAGGCCAAGGAACTGGTCGGGAGCGATGGGCCCGCGGAACGGGTGGCGCCAGCGCAGCAGCGCCTCGGCGCCGACGACGCGTCCGCTCGGCATGTCGACCTGCGGTTGGAAGTAGAGCTGCAACTGATCGCCGACGCCGGGTTGCAGCGCGTCGGCGAGATCACGCGCGAGCGCGAGGCGCTCGGCGAGCATCGCGCTCATCGCGCTGTGGTAGCGGGCGGCGCCGAGCCGGCGCGTCTTGGCGCGGAACATCGCGATGTCGGCGTTGCGCAGCAGCAGGTCGGGCCGCGAACCGTCTTGGGGGTACATGGCGACGCCGACGCTGACGCCGAGCGCGAACGACTCGCCGCCCACGGCGACCTTGTCGCGATAGAGGCAGTCGACCAGCCGGCGCGCGAGCGCCATGGCGGGGCCTTCATCGACGCCGAGCGCGAGCACGCCGAATTCGTCGCCGCCGAGCCGGGCGAAAACATCGCCTTTGCGCACCCGCGAGGCCAGACGTCTCGCGGCCTCGGCGAGCGCCTTTTCGCCGACTTCGTGGCCCTGGGTGTCGTTGATTTCCTCGAAACGGTCGAGGTCGGCGAACAGCACCGCGAAGCGCAGGCGGTTGATTCGCGCTTCCTGGATCGCCGCGTGCAGGCGCTCCATGAACAGCGTGCGGTTGGGCAGCCGGGTGAGCCCGTCGATGTACTCCATCTCGTAGATGCTAGCCTCGGTGGCCTTCTCCGCGGTCACGTCGAGCGCCGTGCCGATGAGGCGCAATGCGCGGCCATCCGGGCCGCGCTCGGCGACTTTGCCGTCGCAGCGCAGCCAGCGCCAGCCGCCATCCGCGCCGCCGAGCCGCGCCAGCAGCGAGAACCGTGCCGTTTCGCCGGAGAGCGCCGCCGCGACGGTCCGCAGCGTCCCGCGGCGGTCGGCGCGATGCATCCGCTCGAGGATCTCGCGCCGCGTGTAGACCGGCTTTGACGGGAGTCCGAGCTTCTCGGTCGATCTGCCGTCGTGTGTGATGCGGTTGTCGAGGGCGTCGAATTCCCAGATCGAGAGGTCGGAGGCCTCGAGCGCTATCGCCACCCGGTCGCGCGTCTCGACGAGCGCCATGACCCAAGCGCCGGGTTCCTCGGCGAGTCGGGAATCTCGGAAGCCGAAGGTCAGCGCGTCGACGCGGCGGCCCGACTCGCCGACCCACGCGCACGGCACGCCCGCGAAACTGCCGCCACGGGCCAACGCTTCGTTCACTCGACGTTCGACGTCGCTGCGGCATGGCGGAGCGAGAAACTCGCGCCAGTCGCGGCCGATCGCGTCGCGCCGCTCGAGGCCGAGCTTGGCGAGCCAAGCCGCGCTCGCCGCGACGATGCGCCCGCGCGCATCGATCGACAACATCGCCAGCGCGTCGCCCCCCTCGGACGCGGAGTTCGCGCCGGTCGGAGAATCCGACATCCTTTCGGACAGTCCCGTCATCGATCCGCCCGTGCTCACAACCGCCCGTCGGCCGGCGCGGCGGCCTCGCCAGCGCTTGACGGAACGTTAGGCGGTCGAACTTACGCGGAAGTTAAACGAAGCGCTCGCATTGCGCCGAATTGGGAAAACCTTTCGCCGACGCGCTCAGACCTTCTTCCTCCTGTGCTTCTTCGCCGGCGTATCCGCCGTCTTGCCGAACCCGACGGTAACGTCGAACAGGGTATCGAGATCGGTGCGGGTGAGCGGAAGCAGGATCGGATCGGCGAGCAGGTGGAACTCGGTCTGCGTAGCGCCCTTGGTGTCGGCTTCGACGCGGTAGGTCTTCTGATAGACCGGCTTCTTGTCGGCGGCGTTGGCGACGACGATCTTCAAGTCGGTGGCATAGGCGCCGGGCTTACCGGCCGGACCGACCAGCAGCAGGCCGGTAACGCCGATCCGGAGCGCGAATTGCCCGCCCTGGGGATCGCATTCGCGATCGACCTTGGAAATGTCGAACTGATAGCGGACGCCGGCGTTGTCGGGGCCGCCGACGCGGGCCTCCTGGCCGTTCTCGGCGATCTCCGCGCTCGGGCAGTCGAGGTCTTCGGGGCTCAGCGGCCGCACCCTGAGCCGCTCGGAGGCGGGCAGCTCGTCGCCCGAGATCCCCGCGGTCGAAGAATGCGGCGCCGTGTTCCTGACGCTCTGGGCGCCGGGCATGGGAAAGTTCTCGAAGTTGGAGCTGGAGCAGCCGGCCAGAGCGGCGGCAATTGCGAGCGCACAAAGCGCCTTGGTCGACAACAGCTTGGTCATTTCACCCCTCCGCTCCCTCTGCGCCCTGCCGCCTGTAGACCGAGCGCGCGCTCAAGGCAACGCCTCGAAACTCTCCTCGAAGCCGTCGAGCGGGGTCGGCACGCCGACGCCTTCTTCCGGCGTCTCGAACAGGATGAAGGTCGCGGTCTTGCCGCTCTCGAGGCGCTGGAGCAGCTTGTCGTCGAGGAACACTTCGGCGACGCAGCCATTGGACTGGCAGCGCACGAAGGTCATGTGGCCGAAATCCTCGTTGTCGATGCGCAATCCGAGGCCGCTCGGCAACAGCACGCCGAGCGGCGCGATGACCCGCATCAGCCGGCTCTTGCGGTCGGCGGTCTCGAGCACGATGACGGCGAGCGTGATGTTCGGGCGATCCTGGTCGACGACGCTCTGCAGCATCGCGCATTGCTCGTTGGCGGCGCCCGGCGGCTTCTCGCATCGGATCTCCCACGCCCCATGCTTGCCGGTAACGGCCCCCTGCGCCGCCGCCGGCGCAACGTCGAATGTGGCCGCTCCTGCGAGAGCCAATGCCGCGATGAGCCCGCGGCGGCGGTTAGATAGCCAGAACATGCTCGTTACGGTCTCTCGCGCGAAGAGCGCGACGCCGTAGCAAATGAGAGTGGCAAGTCAAGCGCGAGCCGCCGGGCCGCTGGCGTCATTTCTGCGTCAACGGACAATTGGTGGTTCCGAGTGGGCGGAACGCCTCGGCGGCAGGGATTTTCGCCGCCACGCCGAGATAATCCCAGGGGCCATGCGACTCGTCGGGCGATTTGACGCGCATCAGATAGCGGTCGTAGGTGACCCGGCCGTCGGCGCGCACCTCGCCGTTGGCGGTGAACACGTCGTGGATCGGCAGCGCGCGCATCTTCTCGGCGACCTTGGCGTCGTCGTCCGAGCCTGCCGCCGCGACCGCCTCGAGATAGTGCCGCACCGAGGAATAGAGCGCGACCTGGTTGTCGTTCGGCATCCTCTGCGTGCGCTCGTAGTAGCGCGCGGCGAAGGCGCGCGTCTCGTCGTTCAGGTTCCAATACCACGACTGCATGAAGGTCAGTCCCTGGGCGAGCTTCAGCCCGGCGGCGTTGACGTCGCTGAGATAGGTGATCGGCGTCGCGATGCGCTGCGTCTTGCCGACGCCGAATTCGTTGGCCTGCTTGAGCGAGTTGGAGAGGTCGGCGCCGGTGTTGGCGAGCACGACGACCTTGGCCCCGGAGGCCTCGGCGTCGATCAGATACGACGAGAAATCGGCGGTGTTGAGTGGCGCGCGCACCGCGCCGACGACCTTGCCGCCGCCCTTCTCGATCGCGGCGCGCGCGTCGGCCTCCAGGCTCGCGCCGAACGCGTAGTCGGCGGTGATGAAGTAGAAGGTGTCGAGCTTCTCCTGCATCAGCAGGCGGATCAGCGCCACCGCGTTCGACCAATTGTCGGCGTTCCACTGGAACGTGTCGTTGGAGCAGGCCTTGCCGGTGAGATCGGACGACGAGGCGCTGTCGAAGATCACGAACTTGTGGCGCGACTTGGCGAGGTCGACGAACGCCAGCGCCACGGCGGAATTGGTGATGTCGAAGATCGCCTCGACGCCGTCCTGGTCGAACCATTTGCGCGCGATGTCGAGGCCGACGTCGACCTTGTTCTGATGGTCGGCGACGAGGAGCCGGATCGGCTTGCCCAGCACCGAGCCGCCGAAATCCTGGATCGCCATCCTCATCAGTTGCACCGACGTCGGTCCGGAAAGGTCGGCGTAGGGGCCGGACTGGTCGTTCATGATGCCGATGGTGAAGGCGTCGTCGGCGAGCGCCGGCGCGGCGCCGAGGAGCGCCGCTACGGCGAGCGCGAAGCAGGAACTGCGCAGAGACATGAAAACCTCCGGTTGGGGGGCCATCATGGCGAAAGCGGCGCGCGAAGGCCAGTGCGCGCGCTCGACGACCGCGACCATGGCTTGCCCTCGCCCTCGCCCTCGCGGGTCGAAGGCCGCCGGCAAAGCATGATAGCCGCCGGCTTCAGAACCACTTCTGCGTCAGCGCGGCAAAACTGCCGTCCTCCATCTCGATGTGCAGCCACTCGTCGACGAAGGCCTTCAGCGGCGGATCCATCGGCATCCAATACGCCTTCTCGGCGAAGTCGAACGGCTGGTCGGGATGGATCGCGCACAGCACGCCCGGATGCAGCTTCTGCTGATAGCGGGTCTCGGAGGCATCGGTGATCATCACGTCGCCTTCGCCGGCGGCGAGCGACTCGAAGATCGTCGTGTTGTCGGGATGGAGGAGGATGGTTGCCGCGGCGAGATGCGTGCGGTCGAAGCGCTCGTTGGTCCCGCCGGGATTGACGACGACGTTCACATTCGCTTTGTCGATCTCGGTGAGGGTCTGGTATCTGTCCTTGTCGGCGCAACGCGCGATCGGCGTCTTGCCGTCGCGCAAATAGGGCGCCGAGAACATACCCTTCTTGGCGCGCTCCAGCGTGATCGAAACGCCGCCCATCGCGATGTCGAATCGGCCGGCCTCGAAGTCCTCGGCGAGCGTCGGCCACGAGGTCTTCACGATCTCGAGTTTTACGCCGAGCGCGGCGGCGAGGGCGTCGGCCTGGTCGATGTCGAAGCCGCTATAGGCGCCGCTCGCCTTGTCGAGCGCCGTGAACGGCCGGTAATCGCCGGTCGTGCCGACGCGCAGCGTTCCGCGTGCGACAATCTCGTCGAGCCGCGAGCCGTCGGCATCAGCCGCAGGCGACAGCGCCGCGAAGACGAGCGCAAAACCCAGGACCGCCAATCTCACCGGCGCCTCCCCGGAACATCGCCTGAGCGCGAATTTCCCTCGCGCCGAGCCCGCCGGCAAGCGCCGATCAGGCCGCCGCGAGCAGGCGCTGCACTTCGTGGACGAGATCGCGCAAGTGGAAGGGCTTCGACAGCACCCGGGCGTCCTTGGGAGCGCGCGAGTCGGGGTTGAGCGCGACGGCGGCGAAGCCGGTAATGAACATCACCTTGATCTCGGGGTCGAGCTCGGTCGCGCGGCGCGCGAGCTCGATGCCGTCCATTTCCGGCATCACGATGTCGGTGAGCAGCAGCTCGAAAGGCTCTTCGCGCAGCCGATTGTACGCGGAGAGGCCATTGTCGAACGAAGCCACGACATAGCCCGCGTTTTGCAGCGCCTTGACGAGAAAGCGACGCATGTCGTTGTCGTCCTCGGCGAGCAGAATTCTGGCGTTCGTTTCACCCGGGACGTTCATTGCGACCTCTCACTGTCGGCGAGTGAGACTTCGCACTCTACCGTAAAGATCGGGTGAAAGCGACGGCGAAATTGGCCGCGTCGATCGACCGTTTACGCGCGCCGCGATTTGCGGCATCGTGACCCGTCGATGACGCGACGAGGAGACTTGGGCGCCCGATGCGCGACGAGGTCTGGTCGGAGAAAAGCGAAGGCGCGCCGCCGTTCGAGGCGATCGAGCCGCAGGCGGCTGCGACCCCGCTGGTGTTCGATTCGCCGCATTCGGGCTCGCGATATCCCGCGAGATTTCTCGAAATGTCGAGGCTCGACGGCCCGGCGCTGCGCCGCTCGGAAGACGCGTTCGTCGACGAACTGTTCCTGCCCTGCGTGGCGCTCGGCGCGCCGTTGCTGCGCGCGCATTTCCCGCGCGCCTATATCGACGCCAACCGCGAACCCTACGAGCTCGATCCGCGCATGTTCGACGGGCGGCTGCCGGACGGCGCCAACGCCCGCTCGCTCCGGGTCGCCGCGGGCCTGGGTTCGATTCCGCGCGTGGTCGGCGAGGCGCAGCCGATCTACAAGCAGCCGATCCCGGTCGAGGAGGGGCTCGCGCGCATAGCCGATCTGCACCAGCCTTACCACGCCAGGCTGGAGGCGCTGCTCGCGGGCGCCGAGCGGCGATTCGGGATGGCGATCCTGATCGACTGCCACTCCATGCCCTCGGCGTCGCAGGACGTCACGGGCATCGACATCGTGCTGGGCGACCGCTACGGCGCCAGCGCGGCGGGCTGGATCACCGAGACCTTGGAATCCGCCCTGCGCGCTTCGGGGCTCGTGGTGCGCCGCAACAAGCCCTATGCCGGCGGCTACATCACCGAGACTTACGGCCAGCCGGGCCGCCGCCGTCATGCCGTGCAGATCGAGATCAATCGCGCCCTCTACATGGACGAGCGCATGCTCGTGAAAACGTCGGGATTCGCGCCGCTCGCCGACAGGTTGCGCCAAGCGGCGGCCGTGCTCGCCGACCGGGCGCGCGGCGCCGAGGCTCCGAGACTCGCGGCGGAATGAGCGACGCCCGACGACCTTCCAGACAAAAAAAGGAGGCCGCCATGAAGCCACGGCGGCCTGAGTCTAGGGAGGAAACGCCCAAGGAGGGCATATGCGACAGGTCGTGTCGCACCGCGGTAATATCGGCTTGCGCCGCATCGAATGCAAGGTATTTATCGGCGTTCCGGCGCTGTTGCGCGCGAATGTAACGTTTTTGCCACAGGCGAATAGGGGGCCTGACATGCCAGTTGAAAAATACTGTAAGCCAGACAATGGTTTACATGTGCCCTTTCGGCGATTGTCGGTTCAGCCATCGCTATCATGCATAGCAGACATGCAACTTTTGCAGGCAAAAGCGGCCATTTTCGCGCTGTCGAGGAGGGTCGGCGATGACCGCCGTTGATTTCGCCGCGTTCGTGGACAGGCTCGCGCAAGTTTCCGCCGAGGTGATCCTGCCGTTCTTCCGCAGTGCGATCGGCGCGGAAGACAAGTCGCGCGGCGGCGCTTTCGATCCCGTCACCGAGGCCGACCGCGGCGCCGAGGCGGCGATGCGCCGGCTCATCGCGCAGACCTTTCCCGCCCATGGCGTGATCGGCGAGGAATACGGCGCCGAGCGCGTCGACGCCGAATATGTCTGGGTGCTCGATCCGATCGACGGCACCAAGAGCTTCATTTCCGGCCTGCCGACCTGGGGCACGCTGATCGGCCTCACCCATCGCGGCCGCCCGGTCTACGGCATGATGAGCCAGCCCTTCACCCGCGAGCGCTATTCCGGCGACGGCAAGCGCTCGAAGCTGCGCACGCTCGGCGTCACCCGCGGCGACGCGCCGCCCTCCGACTGGGCGACCAGGATCCTGCGCACCCGCGCCTGCGCTTCCTTCGCCGCCGCGACCGTGATGACGACCAGCCCGGCGCTGATCCGTGACGACGCCGACCGCGAGAAATACCGGGCCATCGAGACGGACGCGCGGCTGGTGCGCTACGGCGGCGACTGCTACGCCTATTGCGCGCTCGCCGCAGGCTTCGTCGACATGGTCATCGAGACCAATCTGAAGCCGCACGACATCATCGCGCTGGTTCCGATCGTCGAGGGGGCAGGGGGCGTGATCACCACCTGGGAAGGCGAGGAGGCGGCCAAGGGCGGCCGCATCGTCGCCGCCGGCGATGCCCGGCTGCACGTGGCGGCGCTCGGCAGGCTCGGGAGCTGAGGCAGCCGGCCGCGTCGAGGCCCGCGCAGCGGCTCAAGCCTCCGTATCGAACGGCGTCTCGGCGAACGGGTCCGCGGCGGGCAGGCGGCCGGCGCCGCGGCGCTCGGGGAACGCCAGCGCCACGACGGCGCCGCAGGCGAGACCCATAGCGCCGGCCGACAGCGCAGCCTCGAGCGCGCCCGGCCCGGAAAGGCTCGAGCCCTGGAACTGAATCCGCATCGCTGCGGTCAGCATGGCCGCGGCGAGCGCCGCCGCGGCGGTGAGCGAGGAGCCGCGCGTGCGCAGCGTCAGCCCCAGCAGCAGCGATGGGGCGAGCAAGGCGAGCGAGATCGCGAGCGCCAGCGTCAGCGCGCGGTCGGGGGTCAGCGCGGCTCGGCTGAGCGCCGCGGGAGCGATCGCGATCGTCGCCAGCATCGTGAGCCGGCTGAAGGCGACGCGCCGGCTCGAAAGCACCGTCAGCCGCGAGTAGGCGCGCGTGAGGTCGAGCCCGGCCGCACGCGACGCGACGAGAACCCCCGCGCGCGAAAGTGCGAGCGTCGGCAGCCACGTCGCCGCGGCGGCGAGCGAAGTTGCGGTGTGAACGGCGCCGCCCGGCGCGGCGGCCGTCAGCGGCAGCGCCATCGCCGCCGCGGCGAGCCCGAGCGCCCCGAGCACGGTTCCGACGAACCCCATGCGCCAAGCCTCGCCGACCGACGCCGCGGTCATCGCCGGCGAGGTCAGCGGCAGGAAGAAGGTGAGCGCGGCCGCCAAAGAAATCGCGCCGGCCGGCGCCCGGATCAGCGCCCCGGCGTCCGCAGAAAAGCGGGCGAGTTCGGTCGCGACCGGAACGAAGGGCGCAGGCAGGTCGACCACGGCGAGCGCGGCGCCGGAGAACGCGATCACCAGCGCGCCGCCGCCGCAGGCCGCGTCCGACCAGATCGCGCTGCGCGCGCCGCCGGGCAGCAGGGTGAAGGCCAGCGCGACGACGTCGAACGCGGTCGCCAGCCTCTGATTGCCGTCGAAGGCCGCGGCGAGCGCACGGTTGGCGAGGCTGAAGCCCGCCGTCGCCGTCAGCACTCCGACGGCGAAAGCCGCGAGGGCGAAAAAGCCGCGCGTCGGCCATCCCGGATAGCGCGTCGCGAGCACGTCGCTCGCCGCGCTCACGTTGCCGGCGCGGATCGCCGGCGCGAGCAACAGGCCGGCGAACGCGACGCCCAGCGCGAACGGGACGGTGACGAGGCTCTGGCCATTGTCGAGCGCGAGCGCGAGGCCCGCGGCGGTCGCGGCAAAGCCCAGTCCGCCATAGAGCGCAGGCGCGATCCGGCGCGCAGAAAGGAAGTCGGCGAGGCGCCCCGCGCGGTTGGCCAAGCCGATGACGCCGAGCGCGACGAACGCCGCGAGCGGCCCGAGCGCCTCGACGAAGGCGTCGGACGCGCCCACGCGCTCGAGCACCGCGATGATCGCGACCGCGAGCGCGAAGGCGACGAGCGCGAACGTCGCCAGCCCGTCGATCCGCTCGCGGCGCGTCAGACTGAAATCCCGGATCGAGCTGGACACGCCGCTGTTCCCTTGAAATCCGTTGTGTCCGCTGTACTGCAGCAGCCCCGATCGCGCTAGAGCGCGCGCGAACAAGCGGAACCCGGTTTTTCGAGAAAAAGCGCGCGACATCAAAAGCCTAGAGCAAATTGCGGCGCCAACGCAACGCAATTTGCTCCAGCCGCGCCTCCGTCATCTTTCCGTCATCAGACTCGCCTATGGGCCCGAGCTATCCAAATATCAGGGGGGGCCATATGGCGAATATCCGGCTGGCGGCGCAGCGCGCGACCTCGAAAGGTTTGAAGGCGGCGGTGCATCGACACAAGCCGCTGTCGCGCCGCGGCTTGCAGGAGCGGCTGTTCACGTTTGCGTTCCGCCAGCTCGTCTATCCCCAGATCTGGGAGGACCCCGTCGTCGATCTCGAGGCGCTGGCGCTGAAGCCGACGGACCGCATCATCGCCATCGCCTCGGGCGGCTGCAACGTGCTCTCCTATCTCGTCGACGATCCCGCCCAGATCATCGCGGTCGACCTCAATAGCGCCCATATCGCGTTGAACCGGCTCAAGCTCGCGGCGCTCGCCGCCTTCGATGCGCATCGCGACTTTTTCACTTTCTTCGGCCGCGCCAATTCTCGCGACAACATCGCGCTCTACGACGAAAAGCTGAGGCCGCGGCTCGATCCGGTCGCGCGCGCTTACTGGGACGGCCGCGATCTCACCGGACGGCGGCGCATCGACGCCTTCGCGCGCAATTTCTATCGCCACGGCCTGCTCGGCCGCTTCATCGGCGCCGGCCACGCGGTGGCGAAACTCTATGGCGCCAAGCTCGACGCCGTGCTCGCGGCGCCAACGCTCGCCGAGCAGCGCCACGCCTTCGAGCGTGAAATCGCGCCCTTGTTCGAGAAGGGCTTCGTGCGCTGGCTGACGCGCCGGCCGTCCGCGCTCTACGGGCTCGGCATTCCCCCGGCGCAATATCGCGCGCTCGCCGGCGATGGGCCCGACGGCATCGCCAATGTGCTGAAGCGGCGGGTCGAGCGGCTCGCCTGCGACTTCCCTGTCAGCGAGAATTACTTCGCCTGGCAGGCATTCGGACGGCGCTACGCCAATGTCGACGATCCGAGCCTGCCGCCCTATCTGCAGGCGCAGCATTTCGACGCCCTCCGCGCCCGGGCGGGCAGGGTGAGGCTGTATCATGGGTCGTTCACCGATCGTCTCGCCGCCGAGCCCGACTCGAGCCTCGACGCGTATGTGCTGCTCGATGCGCAGGATTGGATGAACGACGCCACGCTCACCGCGCTGTGGCGCGAGATCGTGCGCACGGCGCGGCCCGGCGCGCGGGTCATTTTCCGCACCGCGGCGGACGAGCGGTTGCTTCCGGGGCGAATTCCGGAAGACATCTTGACAAAATTCCGCTACGAGGCGGAGCGGTCGCGCGAACTCGGCGCCCGTGACCGCTCGTCGATCTACGGCGCCTTCCATCTCTACGTGAGATAAGTGACGACCGAAACCGCCTCGCTGATGGACCGGATGTACCACCATCAGCGCCACATATATGATTTCACGCGCAAATTCTATCTGCTCGGTCGCGACGAGCTGATCGACGAGCTCGATGCGCCGCCGGGCTCCAAGGTTTTGGAGATCGGCTGCGGCACCGGGCGCAATCTGATCGTGGCGGCTGGGCGCTATCCCCTGGCGCGGTTCTACGGGCTCGACGTTTCCAGTCAGATGCTGGCGACCGCGCGCAGAGAGATCGTTCGCGCCCGCATGTCGGGACTGGTCGTGGTGGGTGAGGCCGATGCGACGGGCTTCGACCCCAAAGCTCTGTTCGGGGTCGAAAAGTTCGAGCGCGTCTACATTTCCTACGCGTTGTCGATGATTCCGCCGTGGCGCGAAGCTCTGGCGCAGGCGATGTCGGTCGTCGCGCCCGGCGGGGCGTTGAAAATCGTCGATTTCGGCGATTTCGGCGATCTGCCGCCGAGCCTCCGTTCACTGCTGACGACCTGGCTCTCGTGGTTCGGGGTCCATCCGCGCGAACGGCTCGAGCAGGAGCTCGCCGCGTTCGCCGGCGAACGTGGTTTGCGCGCCGGGTTCCACGCCCTCTACCGGCGCTACGCATTTCTCGGCGAGCTTCGGCCCTTGTAGCCGGCCTCGGCGAGGCCGGCTCCAGCCGACGGCGGCGCGCCGATCTGAGCCGGCTTCACCGAGGCCCGCTGCGAAAGCGCGACATTGCGCCGCAGGATATGCCTTTGGAATAAGCCAGGGCAATCGGGTGAAAGAAATGGTCGTAATTTTTCCACCGTCATTGCGAGCGTGAGCGAAGCAATCCAGCCGTCGTGTGACGCCCAGTGGGCCGCGAGCACAGGTTATCGGGCAGGGGATAGCGCGTGAGTTTCTGAGTTTCGAAGGGGGCGGAGGGGCTGGATTGCTTCGCTGCGCTCGCAATGACGGCCTAGGAGTGGATTGCGACCATTCACCCGATTGCCCTTTGGAATAAGCAATTCTCGCTTTTCTTAGCCCTTGTTTTGTGCATTTTGCCTCCAGCTACGCCAGCGTGCGTGCTGATCGGGGGGCCTCGGCTCGTGAATTGGGCGCCTCGCTACGTGCATGAGAGGAGCCCATGAAGCTGATTGTGGCCGTCATCAAACCCTTCGAGGTCGAAGACGTGCGCGTGGCGCTCGACAAGATCGGCGTGCGTGGCATGACCGTCACCGAGGTCAAGGGCTACGGGCGGCAGAACGGCCACACCGAGATTTATCGCGGCGCCGAATATGTCGTGAACTTCAATCCGAAGGCGCGCATCGAGGTCGCGGTCGCCGCGGAGCGGGCCCAAGAGGTCATAGAGACGATCATGACCGCTGCGCGCACCGGAAAAATCGGCGACGGCAAGATCTTCGTCACC
>JBKQKS010000268.1:0-11443 GCA_052147395.1 Roseiarcus sp. | reverse complement strand
CGGTCGCTATCTTCGGCGGCTTCGCGCCGCTCGCTCTCGGCGTGCTCACGGCGAGCTCCCGCAATTACGCAGCGCCCTATCTCTACTTTCTCGCCTGCATCGCGCTGACTCTGTTCGGTCTCGGTCTCATGCGCTCGCGGTCGGCGGCCTGATCTCCTTCGCCGCGTTTGCCGCGCGGCCCCCTCGAGATGGAGGGGGACGGCCATGAATTTTTCGGCTTAAGTTGCTCTACAAAGTCGATGAACCGGATCCGCTGTGCGCGCGGCGGACTGGCGGCGGCGAAGCGAAGGGATTGTCGACGCGGCGCGGACCGGCGCCGCCCGACGGTCCGATCGGTGTTTTCGATAGCCGGATGCAGCGACAGCTGGTCTGGCGGCTACAACTGCAGCGTCACCAGGCCTCTGGAGGAAACGATGAGCACTGTCACCAAAACTGGCGCGAATGGCGCCAATGGCGCGAACGGTTCGAGCCCCGGGGCCAGCGGCGGCCCCGCCAGCCCCGGCCAGTCGGCGACGGCGACCAACACCGGTTCGCCCGACACGAGCAATACCGCCACCGCCACCGGCGGCAACGGCGGTGCGGGCGGCGTCGGCGCGGGCGGGACATTCAACGACAATGGCTATACCGGCCCGGGCGGCAATGGCGGCGCGGCGGGCGCCGCCGGGAATGCCAGCGCCGTTGCGTCGACGACCGCCGCAGTGGCCGGCGACACGGATTCGGCGACCGCCACGGCCACCGGCGGCACGGGTGGCTCGGGCGGCGCCTACGGGGCCGGCGCGCCTGATGGGACGGGCACGAGCGGCGCCAATGGCGGGACGGCGACCGCGAAGGCGACGGTCGATACTTCGGTCGCCGACGCGCCCACGCCGATCACGGCGACAGCGAGCAGCTACGGCGGCGCGGGCGGCGTGGGCGTCGGCCCCGGAACGGTCGGCGGCAATGGCGGCCTCGCATCGGGCACGAAGGCGACGGCGATCGCGACCGGCGTCGGAACTTCGGCGATCGCGAGCGCCACCCAGGAGGGCGGCGCCGGCGGCGCAGGCAGTCCAGGCGTAGGCGTCTACCTCTCGCCGCTCATCACGAGCGCGACGGGCGGCAACGGTGCGAACAGCACGCTCGCCAGCGCCGTCACCGGCGAGACCGACGGCGCCACACTGCAGCTCGACGAGGACGCGCTCGGCGGCGCCGCCGGCTCCAGCACCTATAACGGCGCCGCGGGCCTCGCGGGTACGGGCACGGCGACGCTGACGTTCGACGATCTGTTGAACGCGACGACGAGTTCTACGCTCGACGTGACGCTGACCGGCACGGGCGGCGCTGGCGGAGCGTCGGGCACGGGGACGGGCTCCGCGGGCGCCAAGGGAACGGCGACCGCCAACATCATCGGCGCCGGCGCGATGAACGTGAGAGCCAACGCGGGGGCCGACGGCGCCGAAAACGGCGGCTATGGCGGCGAATACAGCTATTCCGTCGGACACGTCACCTTTGTCACCGCCGGCAGCGGCGGCGCGGGTGGCGCGGCGACCGCGACGGCGAACGCGACCAGCACATCCACGGCTGCGAACGCGCCCGTCAACGCGACCGCGATCGCGACGGCGGGAAGCGGCGGCGCCGGCAACGGCGAAGGCAGCTACGACGACGTGCTCGACTCGGGGTCCGGCTCCGGCGATGGCCAGATCGGCGGCGCCGGCGGCGTCGCGATCGCCAAGGCGACCGGCAGCAGCGACGGCGCCTCGGCGGTGACGGTGACGGCGACGGAATATGCCGGCTCTGGCGGCTTCGGTTCCGACGCCGCCAACGGCGGCGCGGGCGCCGCCGCGAGCATGAACAATAACGTCAACGGTTGGACCAACGGCGGTTCGCTGACGCTCTACGAGACCGCAGAGGGCGGCAATGGCGGCGAAGCCGCCGCGTTTCCGGCGGGCTGGGGCGGCGCGGTCGGCAGCGCGGGCGCGGCCGGCGCGGGGACCGCGAAGCTCAGCTTCGACGACGCGGACAACCCGACCCAAAGCCTCACCGTGACCTCCGAGATCACCGCGGATGGCGGCGCCGGCGGCGAAGCGAACTATTACGGCGGGACCATACTGGCCACCGGCGCAGCCGCCGGCGCGGCGACCGCGACTTCCGCCGTCACCGCGAGCCGCAACATCAGTTCGAACGCCGCGGCGACCGGCGGGGAGGGCGGCGGTTCTGGCTATGGCGACGGCGTCAAGGGCGGCAATGCGACCGCGACCGCGACCGCGACGAGCACGGCGACGCACACCAACGACAACGTCACGGCGGCGGACTTGGCGACCGGCGGACAAGGCGGCGGCGCGAGCGGCGCCGGGGCGACGGCGGGCGCCGGCGGCGTTGCGACGGCGAGCGCTTCCGCCACGTCGACGGGCGCGGCGATCATGCAGGTACGCGCCACACAGACCGGGGGCATCGGCGGCGTCGGCGAGGGCGGCGCCAATGGCGGCGCGGGCGCCGCCAGCACGCTCGACGACGCGGTGTCGGGATCGACCGTCGGCGGTCAGCTGTCGCTCTCCCAGGACGCGGTCGGCGGCCAGGGCGGCGAGGCGGCGGGCGGCGGAACGGTCGGCGCGGCGGGCGCCGCCAAGTCGACCCTGTCGTTCACCGATTCGGCCAACGCGGACGCCTTTCTGAGCGGCACGGCCGACGCCACGGGCGGCGCCGGCGCGCTCGCAGGAAGCGGTACAGCCGCCGCAGGCAATGGCGGCAACGCGACCGGCAGCGCGACGATCGAGGGCGGGGAGACGGTGGACGCCTACTCGACCGTTGCGGGCGGCGGCGGCGGCGGAGGCGCCAGCGGCGGGAGCTCCGGCCACGGCGGCAGCGCCACCGCGACGACCAACGCGACGAGCACGGGCGCGCGCGCCGTCGGCACGGTCCAGGCGCAGACCGAGGCGAGCGGCGGGGTGGGCGGTTCCGGCGGTGACGGCTCCGGCGGCGTCGGCGGCGCCGCAACGGCGACGGCCACGGCGACCAATGACGCCTCGGCGAGCACGACCGCCAGCGCCGGCGCCTACGGCGGCAATGGCGCGACCGACGGCGGCGGCGGCGCGGCCCATGCGACCGCGACCGCGACCAGCGCCGGCGGCGTTGCGGACTCGACCGCGACCGCCGATGGCGGCACGGGCGCGGGAACCGGAAAGGGCGGCGCCGGGGTCGCGACCGCGATCGCCGACGGCGGCTCGGGCACTGTCTATGCCGACGCGCGCTCCAGCGAAGCCGCGACCTTTGTCGTCACCGGCTTGCAGACGAGCGCGAGCGGTTCGACCAACGGTTCGAGCGAGGCGCTGGCGAGCGTCGCGTTCGGCGGCCAGGCGCCGGCGGCGGTGAGCGGCGATCAGGCGGTCTCGACGCTGGTCGCGAGCCCCGCGGCCTCCGCGGGCAAGAGCGTGCTCAATGCAAACCCGGATATCGCCGCCGCCTTCGGCTCGTCGCCGAGCTATTTCGGCATCGGCGAATTCGGCGGGTCGTATACATCGGCGGGATCGAGCGGCGAGGTTGCAACGAGCTCGGTGCAGCTCACGATCAACGAGGCCGATCTGACCGCTGCGGGCGAGCTGATCCTCGGCCTCTACAACGGAACGACGACCGACGCGGCCAATGTGACCGGCGTCAGCCTGACGGTGACCGGCAACGGCGCCAATCTGCTGACGTCGCCGATCGACACCACCGGGCAGTTCACCGACTACGCGGTCGACCTCGCCTCTCTCGGCACGAGCGGGACGCTGCAACTCGACTTGACCCTGAGCGTCCATACCGACGCCCCGGGGGCGAGCTTCACCGCCGACTACCTGCTCGGCGAGGGGGCCGCGCTGGCGTCGTCGGCGACGCTGGCGCAAACCTCGCACGATCTCATCGGCGCGAGCTCGCTGGCCGCGTCGCACGGGTGAAGCCGATCGAAGGGCGCGCGGCGTCGCCGGTCTTCAGCCGGCGAGCCGCTCGCAGAGCCAGTCGAGCTCGGCGTCGACGATGCCGAGGCGGGCGAATTCGGCGTGGGTGTCGAGCAAGTAATCGGCGTTCGGCCCGCTTTTTCCCCGCGAGCGGCGCACGATTTCGAGCGCGCGCTCGCGCGGGAGGAGGCCGGCATACTGCGGATGCGCCGTATCGGCGGCGTAGGTGACAGCGCGGACGCGCTCGCCGGCGTCGAGCTCGGCCTCGGCTTCGATCTCCAGATAGACGTTGGTGACGAGCTCGCGCTCGCGCAGGTAATCGAGCGTCGCCTCGCGCCGCCGCGCTTCGACGCGGTAGGCGACGCCGAAACATTCGCCGCCGGCGTCGAGGCCGAACACCAGCCCCGGCGCTTCGGGCGCGCCGCGATAGACATGCGACCACACGCATAGCCGCCGCGTCCAGCCGAATAGAAGCGCGCCGCGCCGCTCGGCGAATTCGAACCCCGGGTTCCAGATCAACGACCCATAGCCGAACACCCAAAACTCGTCCCGCTCGCGCGTGGCGCCGGCGCCGCTCTGGGATTCCTGGAACATTCGCGCTTTCCCTCGGGGTTGAGTAACCGGGACAAATTCCCGGGCGGCGCCATACTGTAGCCGAGGTCGTTGACCTCGGTCGGCGCGCAAGCGCCTCATCCTCACACGACTCTTCCAAGCGGAGGCAGCGAGGTCAGCGACCTCGCCTACAAAACCGCCCGGAATCTGCCCCGGTTACGGGGTTGATCGCTCCCGTCCTACGATAAACGGCCGCGCTTGGCAGCCCCAAATCACGCCGCCGTCGTGTCGTCGTGCGCGCCGTCAGTTTTTCGGCGACCTTGCGGCCGCGGCGCCTGACGATGAGCCGGTCGTTGACGCCGAGGTTATTGGTCGGCTCGTCCATGATCACGATCTTGGCGTCCCAGTAGACCGCGCGCGCAATCGCCGCGGTCAGCGGCGACATCGACGCCGGGGCTTGATCGGCATCGAGACGCGCGGTTACGATCATCGGGATCGATCGCGCCCAGCATCGTCCCCGAACCCCGTCGAACCGCCCCATGGTCCAGCTCGCCCCCGTCCCCTTCGATGTCCTGATCGGCCGCATGTTCCGCGAACTCGCGGAGAAGAAGTCGATCTTCGATCTTCCCGCGCAGCGTTTCGTGCAAAACTATCCGGGGCGCGATCTTTCGATTGCCCTGCACGGACGGCGCGCCTCCACCCCGTTCGGGCCGGCGGCCGGCCCGCACACCCAGATGGCGCAGAACATCGCGTTGAGCTGGCTCGCCGGCGGGCGCGCCATCGAGTGCAAGACCGTCCAGGTCAACGACGCCATCGAGGTCACGCGGCCGTGCATCGACATGGGAACCGTCGGCTACAACGTCGAATGGTCGCAGGAGCTCACCGTCGCCCAGTCGCTCGAGGAATACGTCAAGGGCACGATGCTGATCGAGATGCTGAAGGCGTCCGGCGTCGGCGCGGGTCTCTCAGATACCGTGTTCGACATGAGCGTCGGCTACGATCTCGAGGGCATCCGCTCGGCCAAGGTGCGCGGTTTTCTCGAGTCCATGCTCGACGCCCGCGCCGTCGTCGACAAGCTCAGGGCGCAAATCCCCGAGCCCTGGCGAAAGTTCCGCGACCTGCCGTATTCGGCCCGCGTCTCCGACACGCTGACGCTGTCCACATTCCACGGCTGCCCGCCCGGCGAGATCGAGGCGATCGTCGAGCATCTCGTCGGCGAGGTCGGGCTCGACGTGGTCGTCAAGCTCAACCCGACGCTCATCGGCCGCGAGGCACTGGATTCGATGCTGCGCGATACGATGGGCTATCGCGACATCGAGGTTCCCGACCGCGCCTTCGCCGACGACGCGACCTGGGACGAGGTCGTCGACCTCGTCGAACGCCTCGGCCCGTTCGCGAAGGCGCGCGGGCGGAGCTTTGGGGTAAAATTCTCCAACACGCTGGTGGTCGTCAACGACAAGGGGGTGTTTCCGCAGAGCGAGCCGCTGATGTATCTCTCCGGCCCGCCGCTGCATCCGCTCGCCATCGCGCTCGTCGCGCGGTTCCGCTGCGTGTTCGGCGACCGCTTCCCGGTCTCGTTCTCGGGCGGCGTCGACGAGGGCAATTTTGCCGATACGGTGGCGCTCGGCCTGAAGCCCGTCACCGTGTGCAGCGACCTCCTGAAATTCGGCGGCTACCGGCGCGGCTGGCGCTACATCGGCGAGCTCGTCAAGCGCATGGACGCGGTCGGGGCCAAAGACATCGACACGTTCGTCATCAAGGCGCACGGCGAGGCGGAGGCGGCGCTCGCCGCGCTCGAGTTGCCCGAAGAGCGCGCCGCCGCCTGCCGCGCCGCGCTGGCGAACGGCGGCGATTTACGCGCGGCAGCGGGGGACGCATTCGCTGCTTGGGTTTCCGCGGCGCGCGTTCTGAACGCGGCGGTCTACGCCGAGCGGGCGCTGACAAACCGCCGTTACAGCGCCGCCGAGAACGAGACGCCGCCGAAAAAAATCGGCAGCTCGCTGGTGCTGTTCGACTGCCTCACCTGCGACAAGTGCATCCCGGTCTGCCCGAATGACGCCAATTTCAGCTTTTCCCTTCCGCTCGGCGAAACCGCGGTCGAGCGCGTGAGCCCGGTCCCGGGCGGCTTCGAGGTCGAGATTGCGGGCGCGATCAAGGTTGCCAAGCCGCGGCAGATCGGCGCCTTCGCCGATGTCTGCAACGAGTGCGGCCATTGCGACGTGCTGTGCCCGGAGGACGGCGGCCCCTATCTGACGAAGCCCTTGTTCTTCGGCAGCCGGGAGTCGTTCGCGGCCTCTCCGCACCGCGACGGCTTCGTGGTCGAGAGGGACGGCGACGGGCTCGCCATGCGCGGACGTTTCGGCGGCGAGGTGGTGCGCCTGGAGAGGAGGGGCGTGCACGTGCGCTTTTCGGGCCAAGGGTTCGACCTCGAGCTCGACCCCGGCGACGTCGCCGCGACGGTGAGCGGCGCCGCCGAGGGGCCGGTCGATCTGACACGGCTGCGCATCATGCTGCCGATCCTCGACGCCGTCGCCGCGCCGGGGGCGGTGAATTACGTGAGCGCGGGGCTCCGCGTGTGACTGCGCAGTCGTGAGTCACAGCCGGTTCGACGGGGCCGGACGCAAGTTCGCTTAAGGATCGGACCGGGTAATCGCCGCTGCGAGGGCGACGGGGCTTCGGGTCTGGCGCTTGGCGCCCGTCGCGGTCGGTCGTAACGGGGCGGATGGCGAACCTTCGAATTTGTGATTTGACGGGCCACGTTACCGCAAATCCGATCGTCGACCCGCATCGAATGCTTTCCCGACGCACGCCGCCGACCGCTTTCCGCGGCTTGCCGGCCGGGACGCGCCAGGAGTGCGAATCCAACGCCCGGCGCCTCGCTGAAGGGCGGAGACGATGGCTCTCGTCCGGCGCCGGAACCCGGTTGTCCGCCCTACCGGAAGACGGAACGACGCGACAACTGGCCCATCGCGACCGCCCGGCGGGGCGGACGCGCGCAGTCCGTTCTTCAGATCTCGAACTCGATGCCGATCTCCATGACCTGCGCGCTCGGGAGATTGAAATAGGCGTCGGGACGCTGGGCGTTGCGGTGCATGAAGGCGAAGACCGCCTCGCGCCAGCGCGACAGCCCGGGACGCTTGCCGAGCGGGAGGATCGTCTCGTGGCCGGTGAAATAGACGGCCTGGTTGAGATCGAACTTCGGGAGCTTCCCGCGCGCCACCGCGTCGGCGAGACCTTTCGGTACGTCCGGCTGCTCCATGAAGCCGAAGCGCAGTTCGGCCCGCGTGAGTCCGCCCTCGATATGGCCGGCCCTGACCCGGTCGTCGTCCGGCGCGTGCGGCGTCTCAGTCATTTCGACCGCGACCAGCAGCACGCTCTGGTGCAGGGTCCGATTGAAGTTGACGTTGTGCGACAGCGCCAGCGGCACGCCCTTGGTTACGCGCCCCATGACGACAGCGGTCCCGGGAATGCGCACCGGCGGATCGGCGCGCAAGCGGTCGATGAAATGCTGCGTCCGCTCGCGGATATCGACCCGCAGCTTGTCCATGACCTGATAGCCCTTGCGCCACGTCAGCATGAGGAACGAGATCATGAAGGCGATCAGCAGCGGGAACCAGCCGCCGTCGATGAGCTTGGTCGAGGTCGAGGCGAAGAACAGGACGTCGAGCGCCAGCAGACTGCCGTTGACCGTGTAGACGATGAGCGGGTTGATCTTCCAGTGCAGCGCCACGGACGTCGCCATGAACGTCGTGATCACCATCAACAGCGACACTGCAATGCCATAGGCGCCGGCCAGCGCGTCCGACGAGCCGAAGCCGAGGACCGCCGCGAGCGTTCCGGCCGCCAGCGCCCAGTTGACGAACGGTAGATAGATCTGCCCGATCTCGCGGCCTTCGGTATGGATGATGGTCATGCGCGGCAGGAAGCCGAGGTTGATCGCCTGCTGCGTCAGGGAAAAAGCGCCGGTGATGATCGACTGCGAGGCGATGATTGTGGCGACCGCCGCGAGGATGATCAGCGGATAATGCGCCCATTGCGGCGCGAGGGCGTAGAACGGGCTGTCGAGGACTTCCGGAGAGTTGGGCGCGGCGAGCAGCAGCCCGCCCTGGCCGAAATAGTTCAGCGTCAGCGCCGGCAGCGCCACGCCGAACCAGGCGACGCGGATCGGCAGCGGGCCGAAATGGCCCATGTCGGCGTAGAAGGCTTCGCCGCCCGTCACGGCGAGAAAGGCGCCGCCGATCACGACCAGGGCCAGCGGGCCGACGCTCCAGAGATAGGTCACGGCCGGAACGGGGCTCAGCGCGGCGAGCACCGCCGGCGACCTGACGATCCCGCCGATACCGAGCACGCCCGCGATGATGAACCAGATCAGCATGACGGGGCCGAAGATGCCGCCGATCCAGGACGTGCCGTTGCGCTGGATGATGAACAGGCCCGCGAGAATGACGACGGTCAGGGGCACGACGAGGCGCCCCATTTGCGGCGCGTAGATCTTTAGGCCCTCGATCGCGGAAAGAACCGAAATCGCCGGGGTGATCGTGCCGTCGCCATAGAGCAGCGTCGCCCCGACGAGGCCGACGATCAGCAGCGCCGCGCGCCGCCGGTTGGGTTTGGCGCGGCGCGGATTGACGAGCGCCAGCAGGGCCAGAATGCCGCCCTCGCCGTGGTTGTCGGCCCGCATGATCAGCGTCGCGTATTTGAGCGAGATGACGATGATCAGCGACCAGAAGATGAGCGACACGATGCCGATCACGGCGTCCGGCGTCACCTGGCCAGTCGGGCTCGCGGCCTTCACGGCAGTGTTGAGGGTGTAGAGCGGGCTCGTGCCGATGTCGCCGAACACTACGCCCATGCAGGCCAGCGCCGCCCACCGCAGCGAATGCCCCTTGTCCTCGTGTGCGGAGATTTCCAGCTTCGCCGTTGCACTCATGCCGAGCGCCTCATTTCGATCGGGCGCCGTCTGTCGCAGGCCGCGCCGCCGCCCGAGCGGTCACGTCACGGGCTCGGCCAAAAAGTTTGCGCCTCGACGCCCGGCCGGTCAACGCGGACTTTCGTTGGGCGTTCCCGCCGCGGCGGAGGCCGAGATCGGCGGGGCGCGAGCCGGCGATCGGCTCATCTGGCCTCCGCCCCGCGCCGCTCGATCCGCTCCATCGGCCTTGCCCGGAGCTTCCTCCACGGTCCGGTGCGCACACATGCCAACACCATAGGCCATCCGCCGCGCGAGATGGCGCAGACCTGAACCGCCGCCATGATTACGGTGACGGTGCGATGAATTGAACGGGCGCTCCGTTTTTCGCGTTGATCGATCGAATAAAATGCCCCCGTAACTTCTCCGCTCGCGGGAGAAGGTCGGCGATGAGTTGTCATGCGCTTCGCGCCACCCCCCGGAAACGCAAAGCGCTTCCCTCGGTCCCGCAAGGGGAGAAGGGTCAACCGCCTCAGGCGCGCGCGGGGCTCGACAGCAGCGTCCTGCCCGGGAACGTCAATGGCGCGATGAGCCGGCCGTGGTCGAGCACGAGATGGCCGTGAATCCACACCCTGTCGATGCCGACCGGCGGCGCCAGCGGGTCGAGATAATCGTTGCGCTCGGCGACCGTTTCGGGGTCGAACAGCGTCAGTGAGGCGTCGGCGCCGACTTTCAGCGTCGGGTCGGCGAGGTTGAGGAAGCGGCAGGGCAGCGTCGCCATGCGAAAAACCATCTCGGCGAGCGGAATGCCCATTTCGCGCCCGAGCCGCAGCGCCTTGGGGAAGGCGCCGAGCGAGCGCGGATGCGGCTTCTGCCCGGGTCCCGGCATCAAGCCATCGGTGCAGATCGCCATCGACGGACGGCGGAAGAAGCGCTCCATCGTCGCCTCGTTGCCATAGTGGGAGATGATCGCGATCTCGCCCGCGTTGGCGGCGAACAAGTCGAGCACCGCCGAAAAGGCCTCGCCGCTGTCGAGATTTTTGGCGCCAGCGGCGCGGGCAACGTCGCCGAGGCGTAGCCCGAGAAAGGCGTCGCCGACGCCGGGCTTGACGCCGGCGATCTGGATGCCCTGCAGCCCACCGCAGAAATGGATGAAATTATCCCAGCTCGTCGAATCGAAGCGCATCTTGGGGATCATCTTCGCCCGCATCGCGGGATCGGTGAGACGCGCCAGGAATTCCGCGCGGCCCCCGGCGCGCATTTCGGGCGGGAAGATCGCGTCGCCCGTCGTCGAGCCGGCGGTGTATGGGTACATGTTCTCCATGGTCGGGATCAGCCCGCCGGCGTCGGCGATCAGGCTTTCCAGCTCGCCGATGCGGTCGTAATTCTGGGCGCCGGCGATCTTCGAATGCTCGTTGCAGTAAGCGCCGCCGCCGTCGACCGCGGCCTCCAGCACCTCTTTGATGCTGGCGATGATGTTGTCGCTCTCCGATCTGAGGTGCGGGAACAGCGCGCCGGGTTTTACGCGATTGAAGGCTCTGACCAGCGCGGTCAGTTCGCGCTGGTCGCAATAGACGGCGGGGTTGTAGACGAGGCCGGTGGAGAGGCCGAGCGTCAGCGGCGCCTCGCGCCGCACCACTTCGCCCATCTGATCGAGCTCGGCGTCGGTCGCGACCCGCGCGACGTTGGCCATCACCACCCGGCGCACCGCGGAATGGCCGAGATAGAGCCCCATGTCGGTGACCGAGCGGCCGCGATGCCAGGCGAGGAACTCGGCGACCGAGCTCCAGGTCCATTCGCCTTCGATCGCGCCGTCCAGGGGTTTGAGTTGCGCGGCATATTGCGAACGCTGCGCCTCGGCGACGGGAGCGGGAGAGAGGCCGTCGACGCCGCAGACGCGCTTGGTGACGCCGCCGAGAATGGCGAGTTCGCAGGCGACCGGCAGGCCGCTTTGGCCCAGCGCCGTGCCGCCGAGCGCGCCATGATTGTGGGTGTCGATGAAGCCGGGGCAAATCGCCCGCCCGCGCGCATGAATGACCACGTCCGCGGTCTTGGCCTGAGCCGGGTTCACCGCGCCGAT
>JBKQKS010000267.1:0-12065 GCA_052147395.1 Roseiarcus sp. | reverse complement strand
AAGCGAAACGTCGGCGTGGACGCCGACGCTCCTCGATCGCGCGTGTCGTGTCCGGCCTTTGGGCGGCCGGCGGGGCGCCGAGCGGCAGGTTCGAAACTCCTCGGATGCGGATTTCCGATGCGCCTCGGCCGTCTTGGCTGGAGATGGCCGCCGGCCGCACGCGAAAAATCGGCCCCCGCCGTCACTCGCCGCCGGTGTGGAACTCCCTCGCTTCGATCACCGCGACGCCGACGGGCGTGCGCATCGAGACGCGGAACGGCATCACCAGGTTCTCGCCGCCGACGGGGGCCAGCCACACCTCGATGTCCTTGTTCTCGATCCAGAATTTCGTCGCCGGGCGGTCGCGCAGATAGCCCGCGACCGGGATGTAGCGCGCCGCGCAGATCGCGACCGGGCCGTTGTAGCCCTTGGCCTTCACCTTGCGCTCGCCGACGTAGCTCAACGCAATGTCGAACCGGGTCGCGCCGTCGAAGATCGGCAGCGTGCGGTTGCAGGCGGCGGGCGAGGTCGCGTTCGCCCCGGCCGGCAGCGGCAGCAGCGCCGCGGCGACGGGATCGATCACCCCTTCCTTGTCGCGATCCGTGACCGGCACGAGGTCGGGCTTGGGATCGAACGGCGGCGAGACGTCGAGGCCGGTCACGGCATTGCCGGCGAGCGCCATGCGGATGGTGCGGGTCGCGCGGGTCGTGCTCGCCGTGGTCGCGAAGGTGGCGGGCGCTACCAGCGCGCCCTCGATCGTCCCGGTTCCGCTCGACGCCTCGCGCCAGCTCGTCACCAGCGAGGCGACGCCGCTCACGCGCGCGTTGGCCTCGAGCGCATAGCGGTTGCCGGTGAACGCCGTCGTGACGTCGACGATGCCGATCGGCACGCCGATCAGCGATATGCCGTAGCTGGCGCGGAGGGTTTCCGCGCCGGCCGAAAGCGGTGCGCCGGCCGCCCACAAAGCCACGATGGCGCCCGCCGCGCCGCGGGCGACAGCCCTAGCTGGCAAAGCTTCTACTCCCGATTCGCAAACGAAGGTCCTCTGTAGCAGGGCCGCGGAAAAATTCCGACCCGACGATGACGAGCTCGAGTCGAGGCAAAAAAAATCGCCGCGGCGCTCTCGAGACCTTGCGAGCCGGGTAAAGGCGGTCGTAACTTTCCTCCCCATGGTCGAGACGCTCATATCCATCCGCAACGCGCGCCCGGGCGACGAGGAAGGGATAGCGCGCGTGCACGATGCGGCGTGGCGCGAGGCCTATCTCGGCATCATTCCCGGGCGCGAGCTCGAGCGCATGATCCAGCGCCGCGGCCCGGCGTGGTGGCGCAGGGCGATCCTCGGCGGCACGCGCCTGACGGTGCTCGATTTCGCCGAAACGATCGCCGGCTATGCGAGCTATGGACGCAACCGCATGCCCGCGCTCGGCTACAGCGGCGAGATCTTCGAGCTCTATCTGGCGCCCGAATATCAGGGCGCGGGCCTCGGCCGGCGCATGTTCGCGGCGGCGCGCAGCGATCTGGCCGCGCACGGTTATCTCTCTTTCGTGGTATGGGCGCTGGCCGGCAACGAGCGCGCCGTGGAGTTCTACAGCCGGCTCGGCGGCGCGGTGGTGCGGCGCGCGCCCGAACGTTTCGGCGCCGAGATGCGCGAGCGCATCGCTTTCGGCTTCGCCTGACCACCCGCCGCGGTCGTCACAATCTGGAGTTTCCCGTGAATCTCGAAGCGATCTCGATCGGCGACAAGGCGCCCGAGGAAGTCAACGTCGTCATCGAGGTTCCGATCGGCGGCGAGCCGATCAAATACGAGATGGACAAGCCGAGCGGCGCACTGGTGGTCGACCGCTTCCTCTACACGTCGATGCGCTATCCCGGCAATTACGGCTTCATTCCGCATACGTTGTCCGACGACGGCGATCCCTGCGACGTGATCGTCGCCAACACGCGCGCGATCGTTCCCGGCGCCATCGTCTGCTGCCGGATCGTCGGCGTGCTCTACATGAAGGACGAGGCGGGCGGCGACGAGAAGCTCATCGCGGTGCCGGCGCCGAAACTCACCCAGCGCTACGCCCACGTGCTGAACTACACCGATCTGCCCGAGATCACGCGGCATCAGATCGAGCATTTCTTCGCCCATTACAAGGACCTGGAAAACGGCAAGTGGGTCGAGATCGCGGGATGGGGAGACGCGGCCGAGGCGCGCAGGCTGGTGATGGAGGGCGTCGAGCGCGCCAAAGCCGAAGAGTCGAAGGGCTGAGTGCCTTCGGAGGAGAGGGTGAAAAGATCGTTCATCGAGGCGCGCATCGCCAAGATGCTCGCCGTATGCGAGAAGTACGGGGTGCGGCTGCCGCCGTTCGCGATGTGGACGGAGGCCGACTACCGCGCCGAGCCGACGGCTGCGCGCCGCATCGCGGAGCGCGGCCTGGGCTGGAACATCGTCGAGTTCGCGCCGGGCGCCTTCGCGACGGCGGGCCTGAGCGTGTTCACGCTCAGGATGGGCGATTGGCTCGCTCTGTCGACCGGGCGCGGAAAACTCTATGCCGAGAAGGCGCTGCTCGCCGACGCGGGCCAGCGCACGCCGAACCACTATCACATCGTCAAGACCGAGGACATCGTCAACCGCGGCGGCGCGCGCTTCGTGGTCGAGCTGTTCAAGGTCGATCGCACGGGCGCGAGGCTGGGCGAGCGGTTCCGTGCGGTGAAGGACGTGACGACGCTGGACCTCGGGCCCGGCGATCAGGTGCGGCTCGAGCCCGGCGAGAGCCTGACGCTGGAGCCGTTCGTCGCCCACGCCTTCTGGGCCGAGGGCGGCGCCGTGCTCGCGGGCGAGGTGTCGCTCGCCAACGACGATCGCTCCGACAATTACTATTTGCCGCCGCTGGCGTACCCCGCGCCGATCGAGGAAGACAAGCCGCGCCGCTTCGTCACCGTGCGCGACCAGGCGCGGCTGGTGGGGGCATGAAGCCTCAGCGCCGCGCGCCCGCCGCGATCTCGCCGCGCCAGCTCCCTGCGCTCACGCGAGCGTCATCCGCGCGGCTTCGGCGAGCACGTGGCCGAGGAGGGCGTGCTGGTCGGCCTCGTAATGGATGCCGTCGAGATCGGATGCGCGGATGAACTCGCCGGCGTCGACGAAGCCCAACCCGCGGCGCTCGGCGATCCGGCGATAGAGCGCGGGCAGGGCGCGCGCTTTCTCCGCGCCGCCCGCGAACGCTTCGGCCATGCCGCTGAGCCGGGCGAGCGGCGGCGGCGCGACGACGAGCACGGCCGGAGGCCCGAAGCGCGGCCCGACCGGCGTCGTGCTCGCGATTTCCGCCAGGCGGTCCATGCCGTCGGCGATCTCTTCGGCCGACGCCGCGAACCGCGCCTTCACGTCGTTGACGCCGAGCGCGAGAATGACGAGGTCGAGCGGAGAGTGGGAACGTAAGCAGGGCGGCAGGTAGTCGACGCCCCGCCGTCCCGCCTCCTCGGGGTCGTCGAACACGGTCGTGCGGCCGTTGAGCCCCTCCTCGATGACGAAATGCTGGTCGCCGAGCTCGCGCTGCATGACGCCGGTCCAGCGCTTTTCGCGCGGCAGGCGCGTTGCGGACGCCGGGTCAAAACCCCAGGTGTTGGAATCGCCGAAGGCGAGGATGACGGACATGGGGAAGTCTCCCGAATCGGGGCGGCGCTGCGCTCGAGGCTCGCGTCTAGCATGCGGCGGCCGAGCGCGCTGCGGCGGGGAGGCCGGCCTTCGGCGCCCGCAAAGGCAGAACGCAATCAGAGCAGGTTGTCGGGGTCGCGTCGGCCGTCCACGTAGCGGACAATTTCCGCGCCGTCCTCGAGCGCCCGGAAAAGGACGAGGGTGTTGCCGACCGGGAACGTGCGCATCCCCTCTTCGATATCGTCGCGCAACGTGCCGACGTGCGGAAAATCCCTCAGCAGGCGCGATATTTCTTCGAGACGCGCCACAATACGCACTGCGGCGGCTGGGCTCCACATGGCGATGTCGTCGCCGATGCGCTCGAGATCGGTGACGGCGCGTTGCGAAACAATGAGACGGTTCATTCCGCCGCCGCTTGCTTCGCGTATTTGTCGCGCAAGCGGCCGAACACCCGCTCGCCCTCAGCCGACGGCCCGCTGGCAATGCCTTCTTTCCACAGCCGCCGCAACTCTTCGGCGTCCATTTCGCGGGCCGCTCGCCGCGCCTTCCATGCGCGCAGAGCGTCGCGCACCACTTCGCTGGTCGACGTGTATTCCCCGGTCTCGACCGCCTCTTTCAGCATCGTGATGATTTCGGGAGTGAGCGCCACACTCACTTTCTGAACTCTCGACATGACCGCTCCCTCGTTTGCGCCCATGGTAGCAGGGCGAGGGCAATTTTGCACGCACATCCCGCAGTGATCCCTGTCATTCGCCGGGTTGTAAAGTCGGGGAACGGCGCGACAGCGGTGAGGCGTTGGCGTTTGCGTTTCCCGATCATAAAAGCGGACGTTGGCTTTGCCGCATCCGACCTTCCGGCCGAGTTCGCCTCGAGTTTGCGGCAGGCGCGGCAGTGAGCGAGGTTTGTGAGAGCGGACCAAGGCCAACACGTTCGAGGTTGATCCGGCGCCCGCCATCTGCCTAGATGCCGAAGAATTTCGCGCCCTCTGAGGAGGCTCGGCGGTGAGCGTTGCACGCCCCTGGACGTCGTTCCGGCTTCGCCGCCGCCCACGGCCCGCGCGCTCCAAAGGCGCGCCGCAGGGCGCTCCCGGACCAAAACTCCCGGAGTTCGCTAGGAAGGCCAATGACCTCGAGACGCTGAAGAAGGCGGTCGACGATGCGGCTTCGGTGAGCGGCGGGCTGTGGTTCTCCTACCTGTTCCTGCTGACCTATCTCGCCATCGCCGCGGGCGCGGTGACGCATGCGGATTTGTTTTTCGAAAAGCCGATCAGCCTGCTGCTCGTCAACGTGACCGTGCCGATCGTCGCCTTCTTCGCGCTCGCGCCGCAGCTGTTTCTCGCTCTGCACGGCTACACGCTGGTCAGTCTCGTCATGCTGACCGAGAAGACCAAGCGCTTCCACAGGGCGCTTTATCAGCAAATCGGCGAGACTCCTGGCATGTCCGCCGATGAGAGGAGGAAACGCAAGGACGCGCGCGACGGGCTGCGCGGGCAACTGCCGAGCAACGTATTCGTGCAGTTCCTCGCCGGCCCGCCCGAGCTGCGCGCCGGCTGGTTTGGCTGGGGCTTGCGCGTGATCGGCTGGATCACCCTCGTTATCGGCCCGGCGCTGCTGCTGCTGTGGTTCCAGGTGCAGTTCCTGCCCTACCACAGCGCGCCGATCACCTTGACGCACCGCGTCGCGCTATTTGTCGATTTTCTGCTCGTATGGTGGCTGTGGCGGAGGATTCTTTCGGCCCGCTGGCCGGACGATGAACGGTCGGTATTACATCGGGTCTGGACGTTGGCGGGGTTCGTCGCGTTCGTCGCCGTCGTCCTGTTCTCATTCGCGCTCGCAACTTACCGCGGCGAAGAGGGGATCGTGATCCAGCTCGCGAGCCGCGTCGTCGGCGAGAAACTAGCGTCGGTCCACGATGCGATCTTCCATTCCCAAGTCAGTGAACAAACGCGCCGTCGCGAATGGCTGCTTTCTGACACGCTGGTGCTGCCTCGGCTCGACGCGCTAGCGGAACTAAAGATCGACGATCCCGAGCGCACCAAGTGGAAGGACTACATTTTTATCGCGGCGGATCGCGACTTGGTCGGCGCGGATTTCGAAAAGGCGATCATTCCGAGGATCGATTTCAGTGGCGCAATTCTGACGGGCGCTGATTTTCGATCTGCGCGGATGGATCACGCGTCGCTTTTTATCGCGCGCCTTGAGGGCGCGTTGCTCGATTGCACGCAACTGGAGGGCGCATCGCTCGTTGGCGCGCAACTTCGGGGCGCATCGCTCTTTAGCGCGCAGCTTGAGGGAGTATTGCTCGACCACGCGCAACTTCAAGGTGCGTTGCTCGATAACGCGCACGTTGCGGCTGCATCGCTGATTTTTGCGCGGCTTCAGGGTGCGTCGCTAGCTTCTGCGCAACTTCAGGCCGCATCCCTGGATCGCGCGCAACTTCAAGGAGCGTCGCTCGATGGCGCGCAGCTTCAGGGCGCGTCGCTCGTTGACGCGCAGCTCCAAGGAGGGTCGTTGGATAGCGCGAATCTCGGTGCGGCGGACTTACGTGACGCCGGACTCTGGCGCAGTTCGGGGGACGACAGCCAGACGGGGAACCTCGATATCGAGGACACGGCAGACGTTTGGGGACCGTTCCTTTTGTCCCCGGACGGGACGCGAGGACCCTGGGACAAAGCCGCCTACGAGGCATTGCGCAATGAGATCGGGGCCTTGCCCGCCGGCCAGTTGCGCGAAGAGGCGCTCGCGAGAGTCCGAACGCTCGACTGCGCCGATATGACGCGCGTCTCGTGCGATCCGGTCCAAGCACGGACTCCGCCGCCAGAATTCGCCGTTTGGCGCGATCGGCTCATTGCTGCCAAAGTCGGGAAGCCCGCGTTTCAACGATCGCTAGCGAACGGCTTGCGTGAGCTCGTTTGCAAGAGCGTAACTTCTGACTTCGACGTACGTGCTACATTCTCAACAGCTTTAGACGATGTCATTATTGAATTTTCAGGCACAAAGGAAGCGGCTTACATCGTCCGCGGCGACGGATTTCAGAGCCGCCTTGTAGAGGCCGGCGCCGAAGCCAAGCCCCTTCTCGATGACCTTCAAGACAAATCCGGCAAGGCCTGTCCCGTCGCAGCGGAACTCAACGATGACGACCGGGTGAAACTCGCCGAGATCGAGGCTGACGCTACCGCCCCCGCCGCGCCGCCGCCCAAGTAGCCGCGCCGCTCGGGACGCAAACCGCCGTCGCCGCTGCGGCCCGCCTCGAAGGTCGCCGACCGGCGGACGTCAACCCCAATGCCGCCCGCCGCAGCTCAGTTGACACATTCGATAGAATGAGCAAATTGACGAGGCCGCCGGGCGCGCTTGTCCGGCGCAAATTTCGGGCCTAGGAGCGCTCCGGCGTTGGCCCTGAGGAGAAGTCGACCCTGCGCTTGAAAAAGCGCGCCGCTGAGGAGGAATGCATGTCGCTGAAACCCGAAACGCTGGCGTTGCACGCCGGCTGGCGCGCCGATCCCGGGACCGGCTCGGTCGCGGTGCCGATCCACCAGACCACCAGCTATCAGTTCCAGAGCGCCGAGCACGCCGCGAACCTGTTCGCGCTGAAAGAGTTCGGCAACATCTACACCCGCATCATGAACCCGACGACCGACGTGCTGGAGAAGCGGGTCGCGGCCCTCGAGGGCGGCGTGGGCGCGCTGGGCTTGGCGAGCGGGCAGGCGGCTTCCGCCTTCGCTTTGCAGAATGTCGCGCGAGCGGGCGACAACGTCGTATCTTCGACCGACCTCTACGGCGGAACGTGGAACCTGTTCGCCAACACCCTCAAGGACCAGGGCCTCGAGGTGCGCTTCGTCGATCCTTCGGACCCCGAGAATTTCGCCAGAGCCACCGATGCGCGCACCCGCGCCTACTATGCGGAAACGCTGCCCAATCCAAAACTCATCGCGTTCCCGATCGCCGAGGTCGCCGCGATCGGCCGGTCGTTCGGCATCCCGCTCATCATGGACAACACCGCCGCGCCGCTGCTGGTAAGGCCGTTCGATCACGGCGCCGCGGTCGTCGTCTATTCCGCCACCAAATATCTCGGCGGTCACGGCACGTCGATCGGCGGCGTGCTGGTCGACGGCGGCAATTTCGATTGGGGCGCGCATCCCGAGCGCCAGCCGGCGCTCAACACGCCCGATCCCTCCTATCACGGCGCGGTTTGGAGCGAGGCGGTGAAGCCATTGGGGCCGATCGCTTTCATCATCAAGGCGCGGGTGACGCTGCTGCGCGACCTCGGCGCGGCGATGTCGCCGTTCAACGCCTTCCTCATTCTGCAGGGCATCGAGACGCTGCCGCTGCGCATCGCGCGCCATTGCGAGAACACGGACGCGGTCGCCAAGCATCTCGCCGGGCGCAAGGAGGTGACCAAGGTCATTCATCCCTCGCAGCAAACGGGCGTCGCTCGCGAGCGGGCGCAAAAATATCTCGAGCGCGGATACGGCGGCCTCGTCGGCTTCGAGCTCGCCGGCGGCAAGGAGGCCGGGCGGCGCTTCATCGACGCGCTGCAACTGTTCTATCACGTCGCCAATATCGGCGACGCGCGCTCGCTCGCTATCCATCCCGCGACCACGACCCATTCGCAGCTCTCGCCCGAGGACCAGCTCGCGACCGGCGTTTCCGAGGGCTACGTGCGGCTGTCGATCGGTCTCGAGCACATCGACGACATCCTGGCCGACCTCGATCGCGCGCTGATCGCGGCTGGCGGCTGATCCCAGGCTGCGGCATCTCGCCGCACCTGCTCCCTACCAACGTCGAGTGGCGGCGCCCCATTTCGTGTATGGTGGCGGCGAAATCGGGCGGCGGCGCCGGCGCCGGCGCGCCCGAGGCGTCCAGGGCGGGGGGAAATGGGAATGGTGCGGGTGTTCCAGGGGCTGACGATTTTGGGCGCGGCCCTGGTCTCGGCGATGATCGGCTCGGCCGTGGCTCTTGCCTTCACGGGGGCCAAAGCGCCGCATCCCGCGGGGCCGATCGAACGCGCCGACTGGAGCTGCGGTCGGGGTTGGGTGATGACCCCCTGGGGGCAGTGCGTCCCCGCGTCACGCCCCCGGCGCTCGCCGAATGGCTACGGTCCTCCGCGGGGACCCGGCTACGGTCCGCCGCCGGCGGGGCCGGACGCCTATCCGCTGGGCCCCGCCGACATGTGTTTTCCGCCGAGCGGGCCGACCGTTCACGCGCCTCCGGGGCCGGGCTGGGGTCCACCGCCGCCGGGATTCGGCTATCCGCAGCCGGGGCCGGATATGCAGGGGCCGGCCCCCGCGCCGAACGCGTATGCGCCGCCGACGCCCGAGGGGCCGGACGCGTACGCGCCCGATGGCGCCGACCGACCCTCGCCGCCGGGCGGGCCGAACGGCTATGGGCCGAATGGGCCGGAGGGCGGCCCGCCGCCGGAAGGCTACGCGCCGCCGGCCGAGCGCGGCTTTGGGCCGCCGCCGGCTTACGGCTACCCGCCGAATGGGCCGGAGGGCCGCTTGCCGCCGGAAGGCTATGCGCCGCCGGCGGAGCGCGGTTGGGGTCCGCCGCCCGCATATGGCTACCCGCCGAACGAGCCCGAAGGGCGCCTGCCTCCGGAAGGCTACGCGCCGCCGGCGGAGCGCGGCTGGGGTCCGCCGCCCGCGTACGGCTACCCGCCGAATGGGCCGGAGGGCCGCTTACCGCCGGAAGGCTACGCGCCGCCGGCAGAGCGCGGCTTTGGTCCGCCGCCAGCCTACGGCTACCCGCCGAATGGACCGGAGGGCCGCTTACCGCCGGATGAGTATGCGCCGCCGCCGGCCTACGGCTACCCGCCGAATGGGCCGGAGGGCCGCCTGCCGCCGGACGGTTATGCGCCGCGGCCTGAGCGCGGCTGGGGGCCGCCGCCGGCCTACGGCTACCCTCCGAATGGTCCGGAGGGCCGCCTACCGCCGGATGAGTATGCGCCGCCGCCGGAGCGGGGCTGGGGGCCGCCGCCGGCCTACGGCTACCCTCCGAATGGTCCGGAGGGCCGCCTGCCGCCGGACGGTTATGGGCCCCGGCCTGAGCGCGGCTGGGGTCCGCCGCCAGGCTACGGCTACTCGCCGAATGGGCCGGAGGGCCGTCTGCCGCCGGACGGCTATGCGCCGCCGGCTGAGCGCGGCTTCGGGCCGCCGCCGGCCTACGGCTACTCGCCGAATGGGCCGGAGGGCCGCCTGCCGCCGGACGGCTATGCGCCGCCGCCCGAGCCGGGCTGGGGTCCGCCTCGGGGCGCCGCGGCGCCGAACGCCTCTCCTCAGGGCTTGCCAGAGAGGCCGTCGCCCCCGCCGGGGCCGACCGTCCACGCCCCTCCGGGGCCTGGCTGGGGCCCGCCGCCGCCGGTCGTGGCGCCCAATGGCTATTTGCTTCCTGGCGCCGACGGGCGCTTGCCCCCGCCGCCGACCGTCCACGCCCCGCCGGGGCCTGGCTGGGGTCCGCCGCCGGGCGACCCCGCTCCGAGCCCATTGCCGCCGGGCTGGAGCGAGCCGCCGGCCGGTCCCGGCTGGAGCGCGCCGCCGGCCGCCGGTTGGTGATATTGTTTTCGAGGGCGCCGGTGTTACCCGGCGTCGGCTGCGAGGGCGCTCACCCCAGCGCCTGATCCAAATCCGCGATCAGGTCCGGAACGTCCTCGAGGCCGATCGACAGCCGCACCACGTCCGGGCCGGCGCCGGCGACGATTCTCTGGGCGTCGGTGAGCTGGCGATGGATGGTCGAGGCCGGGTGGAGCACGAGGGAGCGGACGTCGCCGATGTTGGCGACATGGGAGAACAGTTTGAGCTTGGCGACCAATCCGACGCCTGCGGCATAGCCGCCCTTGACGCCGAAGGTGAACACGCCGCCGACGCCCTTCGGGCACAGTTTCTTCGCCAACGCGAAATACTTGCTGTCCTCGAGCCCGGCGTAACTCACCCAGCCGACTTTGGGGTGCGTGCTCAAATGCCTGGCGACGGCCAAGGCATTGTCGCAGTGGCGTTGCATGCGCAGGCTCAGAGTCTCCAGTCCAGTGAGGATGAGGAAGGCGTTGAACGGCGAGAGCGTGGGCCCGAGATCGCGCAGGCCCAGCACCCGGCAGGCGACGGCGTAAGCGAAATTGCCGAACATCTCGGAGAGCACCATGTGATTGTATTCGGGCCGCGGCTCGGAAAGCAGGGGATAGCGCGCGTCGCCCGCCCAATCGAACGTGCCGCAGTCGACGATGGCGCCGCCCATCGAATTGCCGTGGCCGCAGAAGTATTTGGTCGCGGAATGGACGATGATGTCGGCGCCGAGCTCGATCGGGCGCATCAGATAGGGGGTGGCGAGCGTGTTGTCGACGATGAGCGGGACTTTGGCCTCGCGCGCGATCGCCGAAATGGCCTCGACGTCGCACACCACGCCGCCGGGATTGGCGATCGATTCCATGAAGATCGCGCGCGTCTTGTCGCTGAGCGCGGCGCGGAACGTCGCCGGATCGTCGGGATCGGCCCATTTGACCTGCCAGCCAAAGCTCTTGAAGGCGTGGTTGAACTGGTTGATCGAGCCGCCATAGAGCTTGTTCGAGGCGACGAATTCGTCGCCGGGCCGCATGAGGGCGTAGAACGCGACCACTTGCGCGGCATGGCCGGTGGCTACGCAGAGCGCCGCCGGCGCGCCCTCCAGCGCGGCAATTCGCTCCTCCAACGCCGCCGTCGTCGGATTGGTGATGCGGGTATAGATGTTGCCGAACGCCTCCAGTCCGAACAGCGAGGCCGCTTGGTCGACGCTGTCGAACACGTAGGCGGTCGTCTGGTAGATCGGCGTGATCCGCGCGCCGGTCGTCGGATCGGGCCGCGTGCCGGCGTGGATGGAGAGGGTGGAAAAACCCGGCTCGTCGTGGCTCATCGATTCGTTCCCCCCTGGCGATCCCCGCCGCGGGCGGCCCCCCTCAGAACACGATGACGTTTCTGAGCGCGGCGCCGGAGCGTGACGAGGCGATCGCTTCGTTGATTTGCTCGAGGGTATAGCGTCCGGAAACGAGCTCGTCGAGCATCAGCCGGCCCTCGCGGTAAAGTTCGACGATTTTTGGCGCATCGATCGGTAGCCGCGCGGAGCCCATTTTGGAGCCGAGGATGCGTTTGCCGTCGGCGGCGAGCCAACCGGGGTCGAAAGTGGCGTTGACGCCGGAGGGCGGCATGCCGACCAGCACCGCCGCGCCGCTGCGCTTCAACAGCGCGATCGCCTGTTCCGCCGCACCGCCGATGCCGACGGTGACGAATACGTAATCCGCCTTGCGCCCGTTCGTCGATGCGCCGACCCGCTCGACGACGTTTTCCGTTCGGGCGTTGATCGTGTGGGTCGCGCCGAATTTTCGCGCCGCCTCGAGCTTGCGATCGACGATGTCGACGGCGATGATCGGCGCGGCGCCGGCGATGCGCGCCCCTTGAACGCTGTTCAAGCCGACGCCGCCGCAGCCG
>JBKQKS010000266.1:0-22205 GCA_052147395.1 Roseiarcus sp. | reverse complement strand
CGATGGAGTCGCTCAGTGAGCTGCTCGAGCTCGGCGATCCCAACATCCGCGCCCGCCCGCCGTGGACGCCGCACCGGCCGGAGCGGCCGGCAAAATCGGAGGGCGGGCGAAAGTTCCGTATCGTCAGCGAGTTCGAGCCGCGCGGCGACCAGCCCGAGGCGATCCGCCAGCTCGTCGAGGGCGTCGCCACCCACGAGCGCGATCAGGTGCTGCTCGGCGTCACCGGCTCCGGCAAGACCTTTACCATGGCCAAGGTGATCGAGGCGACGCAGCGGCCGGCGCTGATTCTGGCGCCGAACAAGACGCTAGCGGCGCAGCTCTATGGCGAGTTCAAGAGCTTCTTCCCCGACAACGCCGTCGAGTATTTCGTCTCCTACTACGACTATTATCAGCCCGAGGCCTACGTCCCGCGCTCCGACACCTATATCGAGAAGGAATCGTCGATCAACGAGCAGATCGACCGCATGCGCCACGCGGCGACGCGCTCCCTGCTGGAACGCGACGACGTCATCATCGTCGCTTCGGTCTCCTGCATCTATGGCATCGGCTCGGTCGAGACTTATACGGCGATGACGTTCTCGTTGCAGGTCGGCGAAAAGATCGACCAGCGCCAGCTCATCGCCGATCTCGTCGCGCTGCAGTACCGCCGCTCGATGGGCGATTTCTCCCGCGGCGTGTTCCGCGTGCGCGGCGACACCGTCGAGCTGTTCCCCGCCCACTATGAAGACCGCGCCTGGCGCATAGGACTGTTCGGCGACGAGATCGAGGGCATCGCCGAGTTCGATCCGCTCACCGGCCAAAAAACCCAGGATCTCGAGTTCGTAAAAGTCTACGCCAACAGCCATTATGTGACGCCGCGGCCGACGTTGCTGCAATCGACCAAGGCGATCAAGCAGGAGCTCAAAGAACGGCTCGACTATCTCCACGCCCAGGCCCGTCTGCTCGAGGCGCAGCGGCTCGAGCAGCGCACCCTGTTCGACCTGGAGATGCTGGAGGCGACCGGCTCCTGCGCCGGCATCGAGAACTATTCGCGCTATCTGACCGGACGCAGGCCCGGCGAGCCGCCGCCGACGCTGTTCGAATATTTGCCCGACAACGCGCTCATCTTCGCTGACGAAAGCCACGTCACCGTGCCGCAGATCGGCGGCATGTATCGCGGCGACTTCCGCCGCAAGGCGACGCTCGCCGAATACGGATTCCGCTTGCCCTCGTGCATGGACAACCGGCCGTTGCGCTTCGAGGAATGGGAGGCGATGCGGCCGCAGACCATCCATGTCTCGGCGACGCCTGGGCCGTGGGAGATCGAGCGCAGCGGCGGCGTGTTCGTCGAGCAGGTGATCCGGCCGACCGGGCTCATCGATCCTCCCGTGGAAGTGCGCCCGGCGCGCAGCCAGGTCGACGACCTCACCGGCGAGGTCAAGCGAGTGGCGAAAGCGGGTTATCGCGCGCTGGTGACGACCTTGACCAAGCGCATGGCCGAGGACCTCACCGAATATCTGCACGAGAACGGCGTGCGCGTGCGCTACATGCATTCCGACATCGACACCATCGAGCGCATCGAGATCATCCGCGATTTGCGCCTCGGCGCCTTCGACGTGCTGGTCGGCATCAATCTCTTGCGCGAGGGGCTCGATATCCCGGAATGCGCGTTGGTCGCGATCCTCGACGCCGACAAGGAAGGTTTCTTGCGCTCGGAGACCTCGCTGGTGCAAACCATCGGCCGCGCCGCGCGCAACGTCGACGGCCGCGTCATCCTCTATGCCGACAGCGTCACCGGTTCGATGCAGCGCGCCATCTCGGAGACCGACCGTCGCCGCGCCAAGCAGCGGGCCTACAACGAAGAAAACGGCATCACGCCCTCGACCATCAAGCGCGGCATCCAGGACATTCTGGCCTCGGTCTACGAACAGGACCATGTCACCGTCGACGCCGGCCTCGTCGCCTCCGCGGCGACGATCGGCCACAATCTGCAAGCGACCATCGCCGATCTCGAGAGAAGGATGAAGGCGGCCGCCGCCAACCTCGAATTCGAGGATGCGGCGCGGCTGCGCGACGAGATCAAGCGTTTGCAGGCGGTCGACCTCGCCGTTGGCGACGACCCGCTCGCGCGCCAGGCGGCGGTCGAGGCCGCGGGCGGCGGCTTTGCCGGAGACCGCCCCTACGGCCGCGCCGCCAACACGCCGAAATCCCGCGCGCACAAGCCGACCGACGAGGACATGGGCCCACACAATTGGGGCGGAGGGGAGGCGAGGCCGAAAGGCGGCGCAGGCGGGAAGCGGCGGCGGCGGTAGCACGTATCGCGGCGTCGGCGCCGTCGCCAAAGCCTTTGCGTCATCCCGGGTCGCGGAAACGGTTGACGATCGGATAGCGGCGGTCGCGACCGAAATTCTTCGGCCCGACCTTGGCTCCGGGCGCCGACTGACGCCGCTTGTATTCGGCGAGATACAGCAGTCGTTCCACACGTTTGACCGTCTCGGGGTCGAATCCTTCGGTCACGACATCGGCAACGCGCATTTCGCGTTCGACGAGCCGGGCGAGGATCGCATCCAAGATGGCGTAAGGAGGCAACGAGTCTTCGTCGCGCTGATTTTCGCGGAGCTCCGCGCTCGGCGCCTTGGTGATGATCGAAGGGGGTATCACTTCGCCGTCCGGTCCGAGCGCGTCGCGCGGTTGCCAACGATTGCGCAATTCCGCGAGCGCGAAGACCTCCATCTTGTAGAGGTCTTTGATGGGGTTGAAGCCGCCGTTCATGTCGCCGTAGAGCGTCGCATAACCGACCGACATCTCCGACTTGTTGCCGGTCGTGACCACCATCGCTCCGAACTTGTTGGAAATCGCCATCAAGACGAGACCGCGCATGCGGCTCTGAACGTTCTCCTCGGTGACATCGCTCGGACGCCCGGCGAAAATGCCGCCGAGCATGGTATCGACAGCCCCGACAGCGTCGGCGATCGGAACGACGTCGTAACGGATCCCGAGCGCGCGGGCGCAGCTGCTCGCGTCGCGCAACGACTCCGACGACGTGAATTTGTACGGCAGCATCACCGCGTGCACCCGGCTCGCGCCCAGCGCATCCACGGCCATCGCCGCGCAGAGCGCCGAATCTATGCCGCCCGACAGGCCCAGCACCACCCCGGGAAACCGGTTGTTTCGGACGTAGTCGCGTAAGCCCATCACGCAGGCCCGATAGTCGCCTGCGTCACCCTGTTCGACGTCGGCGACCGGCCCCTCGACGCATCGCCACCCCGAGGGTCCGCGCTCCCACAATGTGCGCGCCACATTCGACTCGAAGGCGGGGAGCTGCGCGGCCAGCGAGCCATCGCCATTGACCGCGAACGACGCGCCCTCGAATACGAGCTCGTCCTGGCCGCCGACCTGATTGAGATAGATGAGCGGCAAACCGCTCTCCGACACTCGAGCGCCCGCGACATCGCGCCGGACCGCGAGCTTGTCGCGCTCGTAGGGCGAAGCGTTGGGGACGAGCAGAATTTCGCCTCGCGTTTCCCGGATGCATCGGACCGGACGAGGCCCCCAAATGTCTTCGCAAATGGGAATGCCGATCCGGACGCCCCGGAACACGATGGGTTCTGGCGCCGGGCCGGGGCGAAACACTCTCTTTTCGTCGAAAACACCGTAGTTGGGCAGGTCGACCTTGAACCGCAGCGCGTCGACCTTGCCGCGATCCAATAAGGCGGCCGCATTGTAGAGCGCGCCGTTCTCGACCCAAGGCGCGCCGACGATCACCGCCGGCCCGCCGTCGTCCGTTTCAGCCGCCAGCCGCTCGCATGCGGCCCGACAGGCCTCCTGAAAGGCCGGCTTCAGCACGAGGTCTTCAGGCGGATAACCGGAGATGAACAGTTCCGGCGCGAGCAGGATATCGGCGCCGAACTCGGCGGACCGAGCGCGCGCCTCGCGCAATCTTTGGCAGTTGCCGTCGATGTCGCCGACAATGGACGAAATTTGCGCGAGCGCGATGACGAGACGGTTGACGATAGCGGACATGCCGATGGTTTATCGCGACCGCTGCGCACGGTCCAGACGCACACGCCGCCCGGAAGCCGGCGAGGCGGGACGGCGAGGCGTTTGGTGAAGAGCAATTCGAACGCTTGGCGCGGCTTCGCGCTCCGAAGATGCGGAAATGGATGGCGGACGGTCAGCCCGGAGGCGCATGGCGAGGTTTGACTGTGATGTCGAAACCAAGGGCTTCGACGACCGAAAAGAGGGTCGCCACAGTCGGATTGCCGCCCGGCGAGAACGCGCGGTAGAGCGTCTCCCGAGTGAGGCCGGCCTCCCTGGCGAGCGCCGCGACATTGCGTGCGCGGGCTACATTGCCGATCGCGGAAACGATGAAAGCCGCGTCGCGGGTCTCGAACGCCTCCTCGAGATAGGCGGCGATGCGTTCTTCGCTGGTCAGGACTTCGGCCGCGTCGAAGGGCTTCGTCTCGATCATCATTCGATCTCCTTGGCCATTGCCTTGGCCTTGGCAATGTCGCTCGACTGCGTCGACTTGTCGCCGCCGCACAGCAGCACGACCAAGGCCGCGCCGCGGCGCAGGAAATAGACGCGGTAGCCGGGACTCACATGCACGCGCATTTCGCTGACGCCTTCGCCTCGCGGCTCACAATCGCCGAAATTGCCTTCCGCCATGCGTTTGACGCGAACGACGATCTTCGCGACCGCGCGAGCATCGCGCAGCCGGGCCAGCCAATCGATGAAAGCTCGGGTCCGGCGAATTTCGAGCATCTGTCAACTATAAATGACATAATGCACGCGTCAACACAAGTGGGAATTATTGCTGACGGCGCCCCGCGAGTCGCGGCGCCGCGTCCTGCTATCCCCGCAACGCCTTCATCAGCCGGAGAAAGTCCTCTGGCGGCGCGCTCTCGAAGCGCAGCGGCTCGCCGGTTACCGGGTGGTCGAAGCCGATGACCGCGGCGTGCAGCGCTTGGCGGCCGAAGGCGTCGAGGGCGGCGCGGGCGGCGGGCGTGAGCCGGCTCGCCTTGGTCTTGAAGCCGGCGCCATAGACCGTATCGCCGATGAGGGGATGGCCGAGATGGGCGAGATGGACACGGATCTGGTGAGTGCGTCCGGTCTCGAGGCTGCAGCGCACGGCGGTCGCGGCGGCAAAAACCTCGTCGACGCGCCAATGAGTGATCGCGAAGCGTCCCTTCTCTTCGCTCACCACCGCCATCTTCTCGCGATTGCGCGGATGGCGGCCGATCGGCGCGTCGACGGCGCCCGCCGGCGCGTCGAACGCGCCCCAGGCCAGCGCCAGATATTCGCGCGTGAGCGTCCCCTCGCGGCCGTGGTCGGCGAAGGCTGAAGCGAGCCCCTGGTGCGCCGCGTCCGTCTTGGCGACCACCATCAGCCCCGAAGTGTCCTTGTCGAGCCGGTGCACGATGCCCGGGCGGCGCACGCCGCCGATGCCGGAGAGGCTTTTGCCGCAGCGGGCGATGAGCCCCTGAACGAGCGTGCCGGTCGCGTGGCCCGGCGCCGGATGGACGACGAGCCCCGCCGGCTTGTCGATGACGATGAGCGCGTCGTCCTCGTAGACCACGTCGAGCGGGATGTCTTCGCCCTCGAGCGAAGAGTCCTCGGGCGGCGGCGGCGCGATCTCGACGACGGCGCCCGGCGACACCTTGCGCGCAGGATCGCGGACGAGCGCGCCGTCGACCCACGCTTCGCCGGCTTCGATCAGCGCCCTCGAGCGCGTGCGCGACAGTGCGAGCCCCGCGGCCTCGGCGGCGCGGGCGACAAAACGGTCGAGCCGGTCGCCCGCCTCGACCGTGAATTTTAGCGGCGCTGTGTTCACGCGTCGCGCGTCCGGCGCCGGCCGCGTCCCGCAGCCGCGGGCGGCGAGGCCAGCGGCCCGAGTTCCTCGACGATCGTCTCGACATCCGGCCGCGGGCTGGGCGTGTACGCGTCGAGCGCCTTGCGCATGGCGGAAAGATGCGCAGGCGTGTTGCCGCAGCAGCCGCCAACGACGCGGGCGCCCGCGTCGACGGCGAGCGCGGCGTAGCGGCCCATCAGCTCCGGCGAGCCCGAATAATGGATGTGCGCGCCATGCCACTGCGGCACTCCGGCGTTGGCCTTGGCGATCACCACCGCATCGGGACGCGCTTGCGTCATCGCCAGCACGGAAACGACGAGATCCGAGGCGCCGACGCCGCAATTGGCGCCGAACGCGAGCGGCGGCTCGGGCATGACGGCGAAGGCGCGGGCGAACTCGTCGGGGGCGAGCCCCATCATCGTACGTCCCGCGGTATCGAAGCTCGCGGTCACGGTGTAGGGCATGCCCTCGGCGATCGCCGCGCGCGCCGCGGTGCGAATCTCGTCCGCCGCCGACATGGTCTCGATCCACACGACGTCCGCGCCGCCGTCGCGAAGGCCGGCGATCTGAGTCCGGAACACCTCGACCGCCTCGTCTTCGCCGAGTGGCCCGAGCGGCGCCAGCAGATCGCCCGTCGGCCCGACCGAGCCGCCGACCGCCACACGCCGCCCCGACGCATCGGCGACCGAGCGCGCTAGCCCCGCCGCGCGTTCGGCGAATTCGCGCGATCGCCCCTCGAGCCCATGCAGCGCGAGCCGGCGCGCGTTGGCGCCAAAACTATTGGTGAGAATGATGTCCGCGCCCGCGTCGACGAACGCCAGATGCAGCGCCCGGATGCGATCTGGATGGCTCTCGTTCCAGGTCTCCGGGCTCTCGCCCGACACGAGCCCGGCCTCGAACAGATTGGTCCCGGTCGCGCCGTCGGCGAGCAGCGGGCGGCCCTCGCGGAGCAGTTTGTTCAACATTCACACCTCGGAGCCTACGAGTGGCGCGTGACGCTTGTAGCGGGTTCGCGCGGCGAGGCAAACGTCGCCTCGGGCGGCACGGGCGCCTCTACTAACGCCGCGTCCGGATCTTGCGGCGAGCCGGCCGAGCGCTATGTGCCATAGGGGCCGCAGTTCGCAAAGCAGCGTCGACGTGCGCTCGGTAGCGAATATGGCGCGCTTTTGCGAATGGAGGGGCGCCGTGACGGCAGAGCCGGATATTCACGTTGGCAGCCGAGAGGAACTCATCTACCTCTTGGCCGAGGCCGCGGAGATCGAGCACAATCTCATGTGCTGCTATCTGTTCGCGGCCTCTGGATTGAAGGACGAAACGGACGCGCTGACGGGGCCGCAGGCGGCCGAGGTGGGCGCTTGGCGCCGCGCCATCGTCGGCGTCGCCGTCGAGGAAATGACCCATCTGGCGCTGGTCGCCAATCTCACGCTCGCGATCGGCGGCAGTCCGCATTTCGGACGCCCGAATTTCCCGGTGGCGCGCGGCTACCACCCCTCGGGCGTCATTGTTGAATTGCGCCGCTTCGATCGCGCGACACTCGACCATTTCATCTATCTCGAACGCCCCGAGGGCGTCGAAATCGCCGACGGCGCGGGCTTCAACCATTTCGACGCTGCTTATGTCCGCGACATGGGCGCCGGACGCTTGATGCCGAGCGCGCAGGATTACGCCGCCGTCGGCCATCTCTATCGATCGATTCGCCGGGCGATCGAGGCGATGTGCGGCGACCATGGCGAGGCCGCCATCTTCGTCGGCGACCCAGCGCTGCAGGTTGGACCCGACCTCGTGAGCCTGCCCGGTCTAGTCGCGGTGACCGACGAGGCGAGCGCGCTCAGGGCGCTCGACACCATCGTCGAACAGGGCGAAGGTTCGCCGGCCGATGTCGAATACTCGCACTATCGCCGCTTTGTCGCGATCCGCGACGCCTACGAAGGCTTTCTCGCTGCGAGCGCAGACTTCGATCCGAGCCGCGCGGTCGCCCCCAACCCGGTCATGCGCAAGCCGCCTTCGCCGGAAGGCAAGACGCTCATCGACGATCCCATCGCCGCGGCCGTCCTCGATCTCGCCAACGCGATCTACGGCGCCATGCTGCGTTCGCTGGCACAGGGCTTTGCGGAGCGGGAACCCCCTCTGAAGCGCGCCTTCATCGACACGGCGATCGACGGCATGTTCGCGTTCGCGCCGATCGCAAGATACCTGACCCAGCTGCCCGCCTCGCCCGCCGCACCGGGATTGCGGGCCGGGATGAGCTTCGCGATGCTGCGCGACGTCGCGCCGTTGCCGGAAGGCGAGAGCGCCGTCGTCGTACTCGGCGAGCGCCTGCGTCAGCTGGCGGACGGGGCCAAGCGCATTCTGGACGGGTCGCAGATCGGCGCCGAATGCGCGGCGACGCTCGCCCGGCTGGCCGATCGCCTGGATGGGATGCGAGCGCAAAAATCACCGTCGCAGAGCCAAGGCGGCCAGGCGACCGCGACCGAGCCGGACGTCGCCACGCAAAGCCAGGCGCAGGGAGTCGAGACGGCCGAGGGTCGCGATATCGTCATCGAATTCGCAGCCGAACGCTGCATTCATGCGCGCTTTTGCGTGCTCGGTCAGCCCGGCGTGTTCAAGGCGAATGTCGTGGGCCCGTGGATCGCCCCCGACGATGCGACCAGCGCCGAAGGACTCGTGGCGGTGGCGCAGAACTGCCCCTCGGGCGCCATCCGCTATCGTCGCAAGGACGGCGGGCCGGAGGAGTCGGCGCCGCCCGTCAACCTGATTCAGATCCGCGAGAACGGCCCGCTGGCGTTCCGCGGCGCGCTCATCATCGACGGCCAGCCGATAAACTATCGCGCCACCCTCTGCCGATGCGGGCAATCGCAAAACAAGCCCTATTGCGACGGCTCTCACAAGGCGGCCGAGTTCGTAGCCACCGGCGAGCCGGCGACCGGCGACGTCACTCCGCTCGCCGCCCGCGGCGGCGAAGTGTCGATCAACCCGCAGCCAAATGGCCCGCTCGCAGTCACCGGCAATCTGGAGCTGATCAGCGGAACCGGCAGGACTTTTCGCAAGGCGCAGCAGGTCAGGCTCTGCCGCTGCGGGGCCTCGGCGAACAAGCCATTTTGCGACGGCAGCCACGCGCGGGTCAGGTTTCGCAGCTGAAGGTCGCGGGTAATCCAATGCCGGGCGCCTTGCGAGAGCACGGCTTCTCGAGTGGCGGGGAATGCCGACCCCTGATCGACGTCCAAAGTTGGCTCTCATGCCGCTTCGGCGCGACAAGCGTGTTTCGTTCTAACGCCAACGAAGGCGCGAATCCCTTTCCACTTCTCCGTCGAGGTAGCGAACTCCCGGGCCGTTACGCAAACCGCCGCCTTTAGTGCTCGCATTGGGAGTCACAAATTGGCGGCTCACGAGGTCGGGCGACCGCCGGCGCGCGTCTTTTCGATTTGTCGTGCGGGGTCGACTTCGCACGGCAGGTGTCAGATCGCCGCCGCGACGGTTCGGGGCCGCGATCGAAACGAGGCGCAAGGCTGCCTTGGCGCACCGGCGACGCCACGCCTTGCGTCGTTCGCCCGCACAGGCCTCTTTTCTATTTGCGTGGCCGCTCTATCCTGATGCGTGACGCGAAGCGGGAGAGGACGAGGGAGGCGGACATGACGGTCAGCGGGCACGCTACATTTCTCGGGCTCGATATCGGCACCTCGTCGGTCAAGGCGCTGTTGATCGACACGGAGCAGCGCGTCGTCGCGGAGGCGTCGGCGGCGCTCGAGGTCTCGCGACCGCAGCTGCTGTGGAGCGAACAGAACCCGGAAGACTGGGTCGACGGCGTCGAAGCGGCGGTGGCCGCGATCCGCCGCCGCGCGCCGGACGGTTTCGCTGCGCTGGCCGGCATCGGGCTTTCCGGGCAGATGCATGGCGCGACGTTCCTCGGCGGCGACGACAAGCCGCTCAGGCCCGCGATCCTGTGGAACGACGGCCGCTCGTTCGTCGAATGCACAGAGCTCGAGCACAACGTCCCCGACTTCCGCCGCCGCGCGGGCAACCTCGCGATGCCCGGCTTCACCGCGCCAAAGGCGATGTGGGTCGCCAAGCACGAGCCGGACGTGTTCGCGGCGACGCGGCTGATCCTACTGCCGAAGGATTACGTGCGACTGAAACTGTCCGGCGAAGCGGTCTCCGACATGTCCGACGCGGCGGGCACTTTGTGGCTCGACATCGCGCGCCGCTGCTGGGACGAGACGCTCATCGCGGCGAGCGGTCTGACATTGTCGCACATGCCGCGGCTCGTCGAAGGCTCCGAGGTTTCGACCTACCTGTCGCCGGAGATCGCGAAGGCGTGGGGGCTCGAGGGGCAGAAAATCCCGATTGCCGGCGGCGGCGGCGACAATGCGGCGTCCGCCGTGGGTGTCGGCGCAGTCGAGCCGGGCGAGGGTTTCGTTTCGCTCGGCACTTCGGGCGTGGTGTTCTCGGTCACCGACAAATACGTCAGCCTGCCGGAACGCACGCTGCATGCGTTCTGCCATGCGCTGCCTGGACGCTGGCACGGCATGTCGGTGATGCTGTCGGCGGCGGCCTCGCTCTCCTGGGCGGCCGAGCTGATCGGCCGCGGCGCCGCGATCGGCGCCGCGGTCGACGCGGCCGAGGTTTTTGCCCGCTCGGCGGAAGATGTGGCGCATGCGCCGATTTTCCTGCCCTATCTCAACGGCGAGCGCACGCCGCACAACGACCCCAAGGCGACGGGCCTCATCGCCGGCCTCACTGCGGCCCATGGCGGCGCAGCCTTCATTTACGCAGTGCTCGAGGGCGTCGCGTTCTCGTTCGCCGACGCCGTCGACGTGCTCGACGCGGCGGGGGCGCGGCCGACGAGGCCGCTGCTGGTCGGCGGCGGCGCGCGCTCCGGGTTCTGGGGCCAGTTCATCGCCGACGCCACCGGGCTGACGATCGATGTCGCGGCAGGGGCGGAAGCCGGCGCGGCGTTCGGCGCAGCGCGGCTCGGCATGCTCGCCGCCGGGGCCGGCGACATCCGCAGTGTTTGCCGGCGCCCGCCGACCCACCGCCACTTCGCGCCCGAGTCCGAGCGCGCCGAAGCGCTGCGGCCGAGACTGCGGCGCTATCGCGCACTTTACGAGGTAGAAAAGTCGACGCGCTGATCGCCTGACAACATTTCCGGACGCTCGCATTTACCCTTTCTGAAGCCGGTGCGGCCTAACCTCGGGGCGCCCTTGCACGAAAGGAGTTGGGTCATGGAGTTCATCCAGAAACTGCTGACCGATGATCTTCATTACGCAGAAGCCAATTTCCAGCCGGGCGGTCCCTATGGCCTGCCCTCGTTGGCCTGTACGCTGCTGGTCGCCTGGGGGTATTTCGTCCATCGCCGTCGCGCCGCCGGACTCGACTATGGCTTTAGCGCGTTCGTCGCGTGGATGTTCCCACGCAAGATCCTGTTGCACCGCTCGACCTTCATGGACATGCGGCTGTGGCTCCTCAACGGGGCGGTGATCGGCGGCACTTACATGTGGCTGGCGATCAGCGGCGTCTGGGTGCGCGACATCACGATAGGCGGGCTGACGAGCCTCTTGGGCGAGCATGCGCCGACCCCGTGGCCGCTGTGGCTGTCCATGAGCCTCGCCAGCGTTCTCATCCTGCTCGCCTACGAGCTCGCCTACTGGTTCGGCCATTACCTCTTCCACCGCTATGCGTTCCTGTGGGAATTCCACAAGGTGCACCATTCGGCCGAGGTGATGACGTCGTTGACCGAGCTGCGCCAGCATCCGATCGAGATCCTCGCGTTCGTCAATCTAATCGGGATCTCGACCGGCGCGACGCTCGGCGCGCTCACTTATGTCTTCGGGCCGGGAGGGCATTCGTTCACGCTGCTCAACGCCAACCTGATTTTGCTGCTGTTCATGATGACCTGGGGCCACCTGCGTCACACTCACATCTGGTGGGCGTTCACCGGCGTCGCCGGCCGGCTGTTCCAGAGCCCGGCGCATCACCAGCTCCACCATTCGGACCACCCCGATCATTGGGACAAGAACCTCGGCTTCGCGCTCGCGGTGTGGGACTGGCTGTTCGGCACGCTGGTGATCCCGAACCCGGACAAGAAGAAGCAACCGATCACCTTCGGCGTCGGCGAGAGCCACGGCGACTTCGACACGGTTTGGCGCGTGTTCGCGCGGCCCTTCGTCCACTCGGCCGAACATCTGCTGCCGTGGCGCCAGCAGCCCGGCATTGCAACGCCGACCGGCGGCGGCTGATCCGATCTTGCCTCTCGCCCCCGTGGCCATTAGGCGATGGTAACGGGGGTTCTCATGTCGGATCCGACATCGTTGCGGCGACGCGGGCTCGTGCTCGTGCTCGCCGCGACGTTTTTGTGGAGTCTCGCGGGCCTGTTCACGAGACTGACCCCGCATCTCGACTTCGGCGCGGTGCTCTGTGCGCGCGCCGGGTTCGGCGGCTTGTTCGGCGTGCTGCTGGCGGCGCACGACTGGCGGAAAGCGAAATTCGAGGCGCGCTCGCTGGTTACGCCCTTGGCGCCGCTGGTCGTCCTTTTGTCGGCGACCGCGATCTCGTCCTATATCGTCGCGCTGATGACGACGACCGTGGCCGACGTGATGGTGATCTACGCAACGCTGCCGTTCGTCGCGGCCGGCCTCGCGTTGCTGGCGCTCGAGGAGTGGCCGACCCGACACACGATGATCGCCTCTAGCCTCGCGCTCGTCGGCATCGTCGTGATGGTCGCCGGCGGGCTGGGCGAAGGCCGGCTCCTCGGTCAGGCGATCTCATTCCTGATGACAGCGACTTTCGCCATGCTCGTCGTATTGCAGCGGCGGTTTTCCCGGCTGCCCGTGGCGCCGATCAATGCGCTGGGCGCCCTCGTCGCCTCCGGTTTCGGTTTCGTGACGACGAAGTCCTTGGCGATGAGCCTGACCGACCTCGGCGTGTTGTTCCTGTTCGGTATCTCAACGATCACCTTCGGCTTCGCGCTGTTCATGGAGGGCGCCAAATACCTGCCCGCCGCCGAAGCCTCGCTCATCGCGATGCTCGACGTCGTGCTGGGGCCCCTGTGGGTGCTCATCGTGTTCGGCGAAATTCCGGATCGGCCGACGTTGATCGGCGGCGCCTTCGTGCTCGGCGCGGCGCTGTGGCGGCTCGCGCCGGAGCTCCGCGGCCAGGTCGAGCCTATCGCGCCGACCGGGCCGACGCTTTGATGCTGGATACGCGCACGGAAGGAGAGATGGTCGGATCGACGCTCCAACCGGCTGGAGATGCGGCGCGGCCGACAATGTCGATAATGCGGCCGTCGAAGTTGTGTTCGAAGAGCGTTTCAAGGCTGCGATCGATCGGCCGCCGATCGGCGGGTTCCTGGAAGGCGCGCGAAGACGTCGGCGCGGAAGGGCGTTCAGCGCGCCGTTCCCTTTTGCAGGTGTGCCTGACGGAGGCGTCGAGGACGAAGCGTTGGGCGGCCTGCGACTTGGCGATCAGCGTCTCGGGCAGCTTGTTCATCGGTCCGAGATTGCAGACCAGAGCTGAGGCGTTTCAGCGGTCGAGAAGATGCTGAGCCCAGTTGGACGTTGCTTTGGACACGCTCCCTGGCATGGACGGCCGGGGATTCGATGCACGAGATCTTAAAATGATGGTCATCGGACTCGAGGGAATTGATATCTTAATAGAGGGTGGATAGGGCACAAAGTGCTTTTTTGTGGCTCCGAGCGTTGGAGTTTCGACAGTTTGCGCGCCAACAGGGCGGGGCCCTCGAGGGTTTGGCAACATAAAAATCGTTAACTTTAACAGATTATTGAAGGAATGTCGGGTGCAATAGGGAAAGTTTTTCCCCGGAATTATCGGGCATCCGTTGGCGACGGTGGCTGCCGCGGCGCGGTGGGCGATGTTGTGGACGGCCGCCGAGGTTGTAGTCGTGTCGGAAGGCATCGAAGCTGTCATTGACGGCTTGCGAACAATCGTCCACACCCGACTTCGGATAAAGTGTGAACTCGAAGATCGATTGGCCGGGCTGTTCAGGTCTCGAGAAACGTTTGGTATTTCGAGAACGAGGTTGAGATCCAGGGCGGCTCGCCAGCGGGTGTTTGGCATGTTGCGGCCAGATGCGGGAAATCCGCACGTCCGGTCTCGGACGAACGCTCCGCGTGGGTCCTGGAGATGAACGGGGAAAGGAAACGGGGCTGTTGACCAAGCCCCAGTGCTACCGCGCCCTTCCTCGATATTACTCGAAACTCAAAAGGCGAAGCGGCGCAGCCAGCCGCCCCGCCGGGACTCGTCCAGCGCGCGGGCGATCGCCGTCCTGAACTCGCAGATGTCGAGCGCAAGGCCGACGACAACGTAGATTGCGGCGCCGACCAGCGCGAGCACGACGAACGCTGCGGCCGAATAATGCGGCATTAGGCGTTCGAGCCCCATTACCGCGACCGTCATCCAGCCGCATGCCGTGCCGATGCGGCGGATCGGCGTCAGCAGCAGTGGCAGCGGATAGGAGCGGAAGGTCAGCGCATAGCCGGCGGCGGCGCCGACGATCTCCGAGATCAGCAGCGACCAGGCAGCGCCGACGAAGCCGAAATGCGTGGTCAGCGGCCATAGCAGAAGCCCGTTGCAGATCAGCGCCGCGAGCCCGTGCGGCATCGACAGGACCTGCTTCATCGACAGGTGGAAGCTCAGGTGAATGTAGCTCTGCGAGATCGACTGGAACAGCCAGGCAAAGGCGAGGATCGGCATCACCGCCCGCGCCGTCTCGCGGAAGTTCGGGCCGAGGAGGAAAGAAACCAGATAGGGCGCGGTGAGCGCGAGGCCGATGGACGCCGGCGCCAGCACGGCGAGCAGAAGCTCCCCGGAGCGCTCGAGCTGACGGCGCGTGTCCTCTGCGGATCCGGTCGCAAAGGCCCGCACCGTGAGCGGAAAGGCCGCGGCGGCGACGCTGCCGGCGGGAATGAGGACGATCTGTCTCACGACGTCGGCGGAAGCGCCGTAGAGCCCCGCTTCGATGTCGCCGAACCGCCAGGCGATGAACAGCCGATCGAAGGCCGCCTGGCAGGTGAGCAGGATACCGGTTGCGGTCACCGAGAGGCCGAGCCAGAAAAACAGCTCGAGCTTCCGCGGGTCGATCGGCGCGCGCGGACCGCGCCAGATTTCGCGCCCGGATAGGGCGGCGGTGACGAAATAGGCGAGCGCCGCGCCGGCGAGCTGGCCGGGGCCGCCGCCGCCGAGCTTGGCGATCGCGATGCAAAAGCCGAACGCCAGCGCCGATCTGAGCGCCGAGCCGATCAGGAAGGCGCGAACCCGCAGCCGCGAACGCAAAAGCTCCTGCCCGAGCTCGAACAGGCTCAAGCCCAGCGAGAGCGCCACGGCGAGCGCCGCGCGCGACCAGCTCACATCGGAGAAAGACCGCACGATGAGCAGGATGATCGGCGCGCTAATCGCCGACAGAACATAGGCGGCGAGTGTCGTCATGCGCACGTCGGCCTTCTCGCCCTCCGACTCGAAGCGCATCGCCGAATAGCGGACCCAGCCGAACGCCACGGCCGAAATGAAATTGGCCATGCTGAAACCGACGACATAGACGCCATAGTCGCTAGGCGTGAGCAGCCGCGTGAACACGGCGGCGCTCAGGAACCCGAGCGCTGCGGCGATGGCGCTCGAGATCATGTACTGAGACGTATGGCGCAACAGCATTTTGTAAAACTCCCGCCCGGCGAGCGCCTTTCCTCGTTAGGCCGCGGCGTGCGTGAATCGATCGAGCGTCGACATCAGAGCCTTGGGCCGCAAGTCGGCGTCGAGCGGCAACGGCCGGTTCGGCAATCCGTCATGACGCGGGAACATTTGCGAGATCCAGGAGTGGCGGTCGCTGAGGCCCCAGGTCAGCAAGTTGTCGAGCGGACCCGAAGCGGTGATCGCGGAGAGCGCGTCGTTTGCATGCCGCGCGACGATCGCGTCGCGCTCGTCCACTGTCGCCGGCAGGCCCTGGTCGTTGACGTCGAGCTCGGTCACGTAGACATCGAGCCCGGCGAGTCTCAGTTCCTCGACGAAACGCGACAGGCCCTCGATGTCGATCGGCTCGCCGCCGTTGAGATGGCATTGCAGGCCGATCACGTGCAGCGGAGCCCCGGCGTCGAGCAGGCCGAACGCGAGCTGCTTCAGCGCGGCGCGCTTGATCGGAAACGGATTGTCGGCGAACTCGACGTCGTATTCGTTGAGAACGAGCCGAGCCTGTGGATCGGCCGCCGCCGCGGCGCGATATGCGATCTCGATGTAACGTTGGCCTAGGAACCGCGACCACAGGCATTCGCGGCGGTCCGACGGACGGGCTACGTCGTCCGGAATCGGTTCGTTGACGACGTCCCAGGAGGTGAGCCGGCCACGGTAATGGGAGACGACGGCGTCGATGTGCTTCACGAGCTCACGCTCCGCCTCGACTGCGCTGGAAATTTCCTTCGTCCACTCCGGCAAGCCGTAATACCAGACGAGATTATGACCGCGCATCGTCATCTGATTTTCGGTCGCAAAGCCGAGCAGCTTGTCGCCGAGGTCGAAATCGAACACGTCGCGCCTGGGGCGCAGGGTCCCCCACTTTAGCTCGTAGACCGGCACGATCTGCGTGCAATGCTCGACGACCGAAGCGGCGAACTCGACGTCCCGCTGCAGGTCGAACCAAGTGACCGCGGCGCCGTAGCCGGCGCGGCGGCGGCGCGGCGCGACGCTGGGCGCCGCCATCGCGGCCGACCCCACCACGGCGGCGGCGCCGCTCGTGAACGCGCGTCGGGAGATCAACATGTCATCGTCCTCATGGCGGCGAAGCCCACCTTGGGGATATCACGACTCGATTACCCCTCCGTATGTTCCAGGCCGTTGAGTTAATTTACGGCCAATTTGAGCGATTTAACGCCGGCCGTTGAGCCGTTCGCCGTTCGGCGATTTCTTCCTCTACCGAACTATCGGCTCTGGCACGGCGGTTGCGATCTCGCCGATGCCCCGCGACCGGTCTTCTTTTGGCACGGACCTCGCGGCTGGCCGTGCGCCGGGAGCTTTGAAGCATGAGCGTGAGCGTCGTCATACCGGTCAAGAATGGCGCCCGTTTCATTCTGGGCGCCGTGAACAGCGCGTTGTGTCAACCCGAGACTGACCTCGTCGTCGTCGTCGACGATGGATCCAACGACGGCAGCGGCGCGATCGTCGGGACGATCGCCGACCCGCGGGTGAAACTCATCGAGGCCCCGCGCGTCGGCGTCTCCGCGGCGCGCAATGCCGGTTTTGCCGAGGTCGAGAAGCGGCTCGGCGACGCCGCGGGACTATCGCCGTGGACGCTGTTCCTCGACGCCGACGATTGCTCGCGGCCGGGGGCGTTCGCCGAACTCCTTGCCGGCGCGACGCCCGATTGCGTCGCGGTCTACGGCGATTACGAGCGCATCGACGAAAGGGGGCTGAGCCTCGGATGTCGGCGCTGGCTCCGCGGCCGTCACAAGCCGAGCGGCGACATCCTGCGCGCGCTGCTCGCCGGGAACTTCATCGTCAATGGCGGCGTCATGCTGATGCGCCGCGCGGCGTTCCGCGCCATCGCCGGCTTCGACGAAGCGTTGCGCTACTGCGAGGATTGGCACGCTTTCTGTCGTCTCGCGGCGCTGGGTCCGATGAGACATCGGGCGACGACCGTGCTCGACTATCGCGTACATGCTTCGAGCGTGATGATGCGCGGCTCGGTGGGCTTCGCGCCCTATCAGGCTGCGCTGGACAGGGTGTTCGCCGACCCCCTGATCGCGCGCCGCATCGATCCGGCGGAGGCGCCGCGCCTCGCCGCCGAGGCGGAAGCGCACTTGCGCGCCTATCTCGCCTGCCAGGCCGTGCGCTCGCACGCCTATCTGCAAGCGTTGCCGGAGACAGCGCACGCGCTCAGGACTTCGCCGAAGCGGGCGCCGAAGACCATGCTTCACATATTGGGGGCTGTCGCCGGCCTGTGACCGGCGCGGGGGAAACCGCAACGACTTCGTCTGGGAGAATTGGCAATGAAAGAGGCAAGCCCCCGAGTGTCATACGATGCGGTCGTCTGCATTCCGACCTTCCGCCGCCAAGGGCATCTGCAGAAGACTCTCGCCTCTCTCGCCCGTCAGCTCGGCGACACCAGGTTCGCGGTCGTCGTCGTCGACAACGACGCCGCCAATCCGGCCGGCAAGGCCGTCGCCGAAGCAGCATTCGCCTCCGGCGCGCTCGACGGATTCTGCGTGGTCGAGGCGAAGCAAGGCAATTGCCACGCGATCAACCGCGCTTTCACGACCGCCCGCGAAGCCTACGCGGACGCCGAATATTTCCTCATGATCGACGACGACGAGATCGCCGCGCCGTCGTGGCTCGTCGAGATGGTGACCGCCGCACGCGACAACGAGGCCGACCTCGTCGGCGGACCGGTGCTGCGCAGCTTCGACCGCGATCCCGAACGCTGGGCGACGCTGCACCCGGTATTCAATACCCCGCCGGCGCCGACAGGGTTCATCGCCTCGCTGTTCGGCTCCGGCAACTGCCTCATCCGTCGTCACGTGTTCGAGGCGCTCGACGAGCCGAACTTCGACCTGCGCTTCAATTTCCTCGGGGGCGGCGACATGGACTTTTTCACCCGCTGCAGGCAGCGCGGCTTCCGCTCCTATTGGAACGGCCACGCCATCGCGATCGAGACCGTGCCGACGCAGCGCATCGACACGCGGTGGCTGCTGCTCCGGGGATTTTCCACAGGCGTCATCAACTACACGATCGATCGCAAGCGCCGGCCGGACGCGATCGGCTATTGCGCGCTCATGGTGAAGAACGTGCTGTCGCTCGGCCTATCGCTCGTTCGCGCGGCGCGGATTTACCGGACGACGCGACATTGGCTGCCGGCGTCGTTCCCTATCTGCGTGTCGATTGGCCGCTCCATGGGCGCCTTCGGCTTCGCGCCGGCCCCGTACAAGGCCTAGGCCGCCCGGGTTTCGACCAGCCTCCAGAAGGCCTGCAAGATGCGCCCCGTCGAGGCGTTCTTGTGGGCGAGCGGTCCATCGGGCCTCTCAGTATGCACCAGCATCGTCGCGTTGGCCTCGAACAGCAGCACTTCGCCCGAGGCCGTGAGCGAGAAATCGACGCCGGCGAAATCGAGATCGAGACGGCGGCCGATGGCTGAGATCGTCTCGTAGGCCGCCGCCCCCAGAGCGCGCTCGGGATCGTCGAGGAAGCGCCGTTCCTCTTCGAGCCGCTCGAGGTGGTCGGCCGTGCGCGACCTGTCATAGTGAACGAGCCAGCCGTCCGAAATCGCGAGATGGTAGGGGTATGGGCGGCGGTCGACGAAGATCATGCGATACTTGCGATAGAGCCCGTCCGTCGAGCGATAGTCGTGGAAGGCGGTTGCATAATAGTCGTGGTCCGGTCCTTCGGCGGCGACGTGCCGCTCGAGCTCCGCGGCGTTGTCGATGCGTTCGAGCCCGGCGCCGCCGTGCGCACCGGCCGGGCGCAACAGCAGCGGCGCGCTCCAGCGGCCGAGATCGCAAAACCTTCCCGCCGCGATGCGTTCGGTTCGGGGCACGACGAGGCCGCGAACGCCCGCCAACCGCGCCGGCGCGAGATGCCGCGCGGTCAGCGCGATGGCGTGGGGTGGATTGAGGACCGGCGTCGGACATCGCTCGAGGAACCGCTCGACGAACGGCGTTCCCGCCGCCGAGCCGTCGGGATCGCCGATGGCGTTGAACACGAGATCGTATCGAGGCAGCGCGGCGATTTGATCGTCGTTGGCATATTCGACGAACCAGACGAACCGGCTGTAGCGCTGCACCGGCAGCAGATAGCGATCCGGCGAATTGCCGTGGTCGACGCCCGCAAGCACTAGCACGTGGAGCGCCGGACGCACCGCGGCGATCACGAACAGGTTGCAGACGCCAAAGGCGCGATCGCGATGGCGCTTGGCCGCTTCCGACCGCCCCTCGTACTCGGCGATGAGCGCCAGGTTCTGATGCGCGCCGACGAGATCGGGGTCGAGCCGCAGCGCCGCCTCCGCATTGACCCGTCCGAGGTCGTAGCGCTCGGCCCGGCAATAGAGCGTGCTCAGCGCCACTGCGGCCGCCTTGTTGGCGGGATCGAGCCGGGCGGCCGCGAGCCAGGAACGTTCCGAGCCGAGCGCGTCGTCTAGCTCGTCATAGAGCGCGCCGAGCTCGGCGTGAGCGGCGGCCATTGCCGGGTCCAACTCGACGGCGCGCTCGAGGGCGCGGCGGGCGGCGTGCGGATCGCCGACCCCGCGCAGAGCGACGCCCAGCGCGAACCAGCCGAGCGGCGCCTCGGAGGCCAGCGTCAGCGCGTGGTCGGCCTCGGGGAGCGCCGCCTCGGGCTTGTTCTGCTGCAGCAGCGCCATCGCGAGCCCGAGCCTTGCGCTCGCGCAGTTTTCGTCGAGCGCTAGCGCCGCGCGATAGGCTGTGGCGGCTTCGGCGCCGCGCCCGAGCTTGGCGAGCGCCGAGGCGTACGCGAGGTGCGCCTGCAGGTTGCCGGCGCAGAAGCGCGTCGCCGTCTGTCCAGCGGCGACCGCGGCAGCGAAATCGCGGGCCGCGAGCGAGGCCTGAGACAGCGCGATCCAACCGGGCCCCGAGCGCGGCTCGATCTCCAGGAAGCGGCGGCAGGCCTCGGCGGCCGGAGCGGCGGCGCCCTTGCGCGCCCGGATCGAGGCCAGCGTCAGCCAGGACTGCGCGTGGCGCGGTGAAGCGGCGAGCACTCCGCCGAACAGCTGCTCGGCTTCATCGAGATCGTTCGCCTCGAGGCGCGACAACCCGAGCAGATAGAGTCCGGTCGGCTCGGCCGGACGCAGCGCGACCGCGGTGCGGAAGCAGCGCTCCGCGGCGGCGCTCTCCCCTGCTTTATAATGCTCCAGCCCCGCTTCCAGCCATCCGCGGGCCGCCGCAGCCGCTTCCATCAATGTCATCGCACCGCCGGTCCCCTGCGCGGATTCCCAGCATGACGTCCGAGACTTGCGCCGGACTGGCCGCGTTTCGCTGCGCCGCCGGGCACCGTAGCTCGCGTCATTCCCCGAGGGTCCGGCGATGCGCCGAGGGCGAAGAAAAAAGCCGCCGCCGCTGGAAATTCTGGTCTCGGAATGCGAGGAAGCAGCCCGGCCGGACATGGATCGCCCGCGGTTTCCAGGGCGCTCGAGAAACGCCATGTTCGCAGCAGTAGAGACAGGCTCGCGAGCGAGGCCTCTAGACGCAACGAAGGCGTTCACATGATCAGCGCAAACAGCGGTTCCACTCCCGTCAAACGCCTCAACCTCGCGCTGCAGGGCGGCGGCTCGCATGGCGCCTACACGTGGGGCGCGCTCGAAGCGCTCATCGAGCGCGAGGATCTCGAGATCGTCGGCGTCAGCGGCGCCAGCGCCGGCGCGATGAATGCAGTTGTGCTCGCCGCCGGCCTCCTGGAGGGGGGGCGCGAAGGCGCACGGCGCAAGCTCCACGAATTCTGGCTGGCCGTGAGCGGCGAGGGATCGCTGCCGAAGGCCGAACGCGGCGTCGTCGACGTCTGGCTCAACGCATTGACGAACATGATTTCGCCGTTCGGCTGGTTCGACGCGCTCTCGCGCTTGCCGAGCCCCTACGCCTTCAACCCCATGAACTTCAATCTGCTCGAGGATCTTGTGAAGGACACGGTCGATTTTGCGCGGCTCCGGGCCGGCGCGTCGCCGCAATTGTTCATCGCCGCCACCAACGTGCGCACGGGAAAAGGCGAAGTATTCCGCCGCGGCGAGCTCACCGCGGATCACGTGATGGCCTCGGCCTGCCTGCCGCAATTGTTCCAGGCGGTTGAGATCGACGGCGCGCCTTATTGGGACGGCGGCTTCTCCGGCAACCCTCCGCTTTGGCCGCTGTTCTACGAGACCGATTGCCAGGACACGCTGATCATCGAGATCGACCCGATCGAGCGCGATGCGACGCCGCGCACGTCCGAGGAGATCTCCGACCGCATGAACGAGATCACGTTCAACGCCAGCCTGCTCGCCGAGTTGCGCGCCGCCCATTTCGTCGCCAGGCTCATCGAGAGCGGCGCGCTGCAGGACCCGAACTACCGGCTCCAGCGACTGCACCGCGTCGGCGGCGAGGGACGGTTGGAGTCGTTCAACGCCAGCAGCAAGCTCGACGCGAACTGGACGCTGCTGACGACATGGCGTGACCTCGGGCGCGCGGCGACCACCAAGTGGCTTGCCGAGAATTTCGACGCCATCGGCGTGTGCTCGACCCTCGATGTCCCGAGCACATTGCGGGGGCGGCGCTAGGGGTCACGATCCGAGACTCGGCGCGCGCCGCCCGCCGCGATCGGGCGGGCCAACGGCTGAACTCGACCCGAACGCGACGTTGACCGTTCGTGCCTCCGAGGAGCGTCGGCGTCCACGCCGACGTTTCGC
>JBKQKS010000265.1:0-3433 GCA_052147395.1 Roseiarcus sp. | reverse complement strand
CGATCAACAGTTCGCCGACCAGCGCCGAATCGAAGTCCTCGACATAGGTGAGGATGAGCGCGCCGATCAGCACAACCGCGAACGACAGGATCGCCGTGCGCTCGCCGCCTATGCGCTCCGACAGCATCCCGCCGAACACGCGGATGATCGCCGCGAGCAGCGAGAAGCCCATGCCGCCGAGCATCGCCGCGGACTTGATGCTCATGTGGTGAAAGTTGATCCAGTAGGTTGGGAACCAGGCGGTGAGCGCGAGGAAGCCGCCGAAGGAGACGAAATAGAGCGACACCAAGCCCCAGCTGCGTGGGTCCTCGGCCGCCGTGATGACGGCCTGCCAGACGCTCTCGTTCGGGAACAGCTCCTCACCCTTGTCGCGCGCGATCCGGCGGCTCGCTTCAGCGTCGTGACCCTCCTGCCGGAGCTGGAAATAATAGGCGTCGCGCGCGAACAACGCATAGATGCCGGCGCCGATGAGCAGGAAGCCGAACCAGGCGAAATACGAGCCGGCGAGACCCCAGGCGGCGATCGCAAAGGGGAGAATGAGCGTGAACAGGCCGGGCGCCAGATTGCCGATGCCGCCATAGGCGCCGAGCGCCGTGCCCTGCCGCGACTGCGGGTACCAGTAGGACACCTGCGGTATGCCGACCGAGAACGAGGCGACGCCGCAGCCGCTCAGGAAACCGAACATGATGATGATCGGATAGGCGGAGAAGGTGAGCGTTTTCGCGGTCATCAGGATGAACACCAGGCCCCACATGCCGACGAGCGACAGGCCGAACAGCGTCAGCATCGGCATCCGCCCGCCGACGCGGTCGACCCAGGCGCCGAACGGGATGCGCAACAGCGAACCGGTGAGCTGCGGCGCAGCGACCAGCAGACCGAGCGCGATGCCGCCCAGATGCATCTGCTCCTGAAAATATTTGGCCGCCGGCCCGTAGAGCGAAACGGCGGCGAAGCCGATGAAGAAGCCCCAGGTCGCCATGACCAGGCCGGCCGTCGGCGAGCCTTTCAGCGCATAGACCCCTTGCGCGCTATTGCCCGCGATTTGTCGCTCCACGACCGTCACTCCTCGCTCCCGTCGAAACCAGCTTCGCGCCGGGAGCGAGATAGGCAAAGCGGCCGCGCCTCGCCTTGACCGTTGTTAAGAGCCGGGCCGTATCAGGCAGCGATGGCGGGAGCTCCGACGTTTCCTCGAGCGTCGAGGCGGCGGCGCGTCAGCCGCGCCGCTCGGCGCCCGCTCGAGGTCGAAACTGTCGATGCGGCCCCAAGGACCCGGTTGCTGCAAGTGATCCGGGCGAGCTATGTGCTGCGGGCGATGACCCGACGATATCTCAACGACGCCGGTTGTCGCATCCACAGACGCTCTCCGCTCCCGCGGCCACAGTGCTACAGCCGCAGTGTTACAGTTGTTTGCAGCTGGCGTTTTCGATCCTGATGAAGGGAAGCGGTACTCACATGTCGGGTTGCGATACCAGACAGCGCCCGCGCCGAGCAAGCGCCAGATTTCAAGATGCAAAGCAATCGCCTTTCACATCGCGGCGAGGCGGATTCGGGGCATGCGATCATTTCGATCCGCTGTTTTCCGGTTTTCCCGGACTGAAGCGTCTGCCAAGGCCGCAATTCTGGGTGGTCGCCGCCAGATCCGCGAGAACGAGGAGGCGGCGGGGTCCGCCGGCGTCGACATCACGCGAGTGCGCGTCGTCTGTTTCCTGTTGGTTGCGCCGCTGCCGGGCTTGGCGGGGCTGCGCGACACTGGAGAAGCTGCGCTTCGCGCCGCGCGCCTCGTTCGGCCTCACCGACTGGACGATCCCCATCTTCATCGTGGTGATCGGCGGCATCGGATCACTCGAGGGTCCGATTCTCGGCGCGAACGTATTGTTTCAGCGCTGGCGGGTCCCCGATATTCTTCCCGCGCCGCATTGGCCGGACCTCGACTGAACCTGTCGACGAACATCGAGCCGTTCGACGCGCTCGATGCGGCGCTGTCTCTGTGGCGCCGGCAAGTCGTCGCTCCTCGAGGCCCTGGTCGGGCCGGCTCGCGCGACGGGCGCCTGTTTCTCGTGCCGCTCCGCTCACGTTGGAGGCGCCGGAACGGGCAAACCATAGTCCACGGCGCCTTCGGCGATTGTATGGCAACCCCTCGGGCCGGCTAGAGCGCATGGCATAGCGATTGCTACCGATGTCGCAGACGGGCCGCTTCGGAAGCTCGCGCGCGGGGATCTTGCCAATGAGTCAACTCATAGTTTCGCGTCGTGCGTTCCTGCAGACGGCCGGCGCCGGCGCGCTCGGCCTCGGCGCCGGCCTCGGCGGCATGACGCAGGCCCGCGCGGCCGACATCACCGTCGGCGTCGTCTATGTCGGCGCCCGCGCCGATTTCGGCTGGAATCAGGCGCACGCGGTCGCCATCGAAGCGCTGAAGAAGGTCCCGGGCGTCAGCGTGGTCGAGGAAGAGAATGTTCCCGAGACCGACGCCTGCTCCAAGTCGATGGAGTCGATGATCAACCTCGACGGCGCCGGGCTGATCCTGGCGACCTCGTTCGGCTATTACACGCCGTTCGTCGTCGACATGGCGAAGAAATACCCGAAGGTCGAGTTCCGCCATGCGGCGCCGCTGTGGAAGAAAGGCGTCGATCCGGTGAACGCCGGCTCCTATTTCGGCTATCTCAACCAGGCCCATTACGTCGACGGCGTCGCCGCCGGCCTCTCGACCAAGAGCGACAAGATCGGCTTCGTCGCCGCCAAGCCCATCGCCAGCGTGCTCTCCAACATCAACTCGGTGCTGCTCGGCGCCCGCTCGGTCAACCCGAAGGCGACCGTGCAAGTGATCTTCACCGGCGACTGGTCGCTGCCGGTTCGCGAGGCGGAAGCGGCCAATGCGCTGGTCGACGCCGGCTGCGACGTCATCACCTGCCACGTCGACGGCCCCAAGGTCGTCATCGAGACCGCCGAGAAACGCGGCGCAAAAACTTGCGGCCACAATGCGAGCCAGGCCCCGCTGGCGCCCAAGGGCTTCATCACCGGCGCCGAGTACAAGTGGGAGACGATTTACAAGGGCTACGCCGCCGACCTCGCCGCCGGCAAGCCGCTGCCGAACTTCCTGGTCGGCGGCTACGAAGCCGATTTCGTGCGCAACACGCCTTACGGCGCCGGCGCGACGGAAGCGGCCAAGAAGGCGGCGGACGCGGCGATCGTGGGCCTGAGAGCTAGGAAGCCGATCTATGTCGGGCCGCTGAAAGACAACAACACCGGCAAGATCGTCATCGACAAAACCTACGACAACCTCGACCCGTTCCTCGACAAGATGGACTATCTGCTCGACGGCGTGATCGGGTCGACGACCTGAGCCGGCTGAGCGCCCCTGTAGCCGGGGGCGCCGACCCCGGCAGCCGCGGTCGACGCCCGCGGCTACAAAGGCCGCGGTCGACGCCCGCGGCTA
>JBKQKS010000264.1:0-6053 GCA_052147395.1 Roseiarcus sp. | reverse complement strand
AAGTCTTCGCCGCCTTCCTGCGCCTCGGGCTCACGAGCTTCGGCGGGCCGATCGCCCATCTTGGGCTTTACCGCGCCGAGTTCGTCGAGCGGCGGCGCTGGCTCGACGAGCGCGCCTATGCCGATCTCGTTGCGCTCTGCCAGTTCCTGCCCGGGCCGGCGAGCAGTGAGGTCGGCTTCGCGCTCGGGCTCCTGCGCGCGGGCTATCTCGGCGCGCTGGCGGCCTGGGTCGGCTTCACGCTGCCCTCGGCGGCGCTGCTCATCGCCTTCGCCTACGGGGCGCGGGCGATGCGGGGCCCGGCCGCCGACGGCCTGCTGCACGGGCTGAAGCTTGCGGCGGTCGCGGTCGTCGCCCAGGCAGTGCTCGGCATGGCGCGCGCGCTGGCGCCGGACCCGCCGCGCGCTTCGATCGCCGTCATTGCGCTTGCGGCGATGGCGCTCATGCCCGGCTCGGTGGCGCAAATCGGCGCCATCGTCGTCGGCGGCGTCGCCGGCCTCGTCGTCTGCCGCCGGAAGGCTAGCGGCGCGGCGATGGGGGCGGTCTCGCCGATCTCGCGCCGCGCCGGGGCGGCGTTTCTCGCCCTCTATGCGCTGCTGCTCGCCGCGACGTTCTGGCCGGCGAGCGGCGCGCTGGCGCTGTTCGACGCCTTCTATCGACCAGGGGCGCTGGTGTTCGGCGGCGGCCATGTGGTGCTGCCGCTGCTGAGAGCCGCGGTGGTCGCGCCCGGCTGGGTCACTGACGCCGTGTTCCTGCAAGGCTACGGCGCCGCACAGGCGATACCGGGGCCGCTGTTCACTTTCGCCGCCTATCTCGGCGCGGTCGCGAATCTTGGGCCGGGCGGGGCCGCGGGCGGGTTTTTCGCGCTCGCGGCAATCTTCTTGCCCGGCTTCCTGGCGCTGATGGGGACGCTGCCGTTCTGGCATCAGCTCGCGGCGAATTCACGCGCGCGAGCGGCGATGGCCGGAACCAACGCCGCCGTGGTCGGGCTGCTCGCGTCGGCGCTCTACGACCCGGTGTTCACCAGCGCGATAAAATCGCCGCCCGATTTCGCCGTCGCCGCGGCGGCGTTCACGCTGCTCGTCGTCGGCAAGGCGCAGCCGCTCGTCGCGGTGGCGTTCTCGGCGCTCGCCGGCCTCGCGCTGTCGCTGATTACAGCGTGAAGCTGTCGACGCCGTAGCCGGCCGCGGCGCCGTCCGCCATGCGGCGGCTAGTCGTCTTGCGCCGCGCCGATCGAGGAGGTCGGCGCGCTGTCGATATCGTTGTCGCTCGGCAGCGCCGGGGCGAGCGGCCGAGGAGCATAGCTTCCGATCGGCGGCGGCGCCGCGACATCGAGTCCATGCAGATCGATCGGCCCGGCCCCGGCGAACCGCGGCATCGGCGGCGCGGGCGTCGCGCGCGAGACCGCGCGCGAGACGTCGAGCGGTTCGTCGATGTCGGGCGCAGGCGGCAGGCCGTCTTTGTGCGTCGGAGGCGGCGCCAACTCGCTGGGCGGCGTCGGACGGCAGATGCGCCGCGGTCTGCTGTTGGTCGAGCCGTGCATGCCCAAATCGAGGTGGAAGTGATTGTAATGGAATACATCGGCGCCCGGGCCGAGAGCGGTGGTGAAGGTCTGGCAGGCGCCCGCATGGGCCTCGCGCAGGAACGCCGACTCCTGTGTCTCGGTGCGCTTCCAGTCGCTGACGATGCTGATCTCGCGGCCGTCGGAGAGCTTGAAACCGGAGACATCGATCGCGTTGGCGAAAGCGTGCTCGGAGAGCCGGGCGCCGGGCATGTCGTCGACCGAGCGGCAACTGTAGGAGCCAAACGTTCCGAGCCCGACGATGTGGGCGCCGAAGCGCGCCTCGGCGGCGGGCTCGACCGTGTTGGCGATCCAGGCCTCCAGCGCCGGGATCATCGAGCAGTCGAGGATGAGCGGCTTGTCGAACGCGATTGCTCCATCGGCGATCGCCGTGACCTGGAACGGATGGGTGAGTCCGCAGATGCCGGGGCCGTCGATCGCCGGCCGCGGCTCGATATAGGCGGAGGGCTTCACGAGAGCGTGGGCGAGGCAGAGGTTCTCGGCCTCAGTGCGCCAGGCCGGGCGCTCGGCGCGCTCCAGCCAGCCGCAGCCGCTCAACGGCAGCAACGCGACTCCTGCGACGACGATTGGCCATACGCTACGCGCCATTCGTTCAACTTAAAGGCGTTTTGTTAACGAAGGCTGAACCTTGGGCGCCGTCACGCTCTCGCCTTGATTCGCGGGCAAGGCCCGACTCGCGGGCGCCCGACGCGGGCGCGGAGTGGGGAGAGGTTCTTGAGGCGCCTGGGCTCGAGGCGGATGGTTCGCAACGCCTGCGCCGTTTTCGCGCTGTTTCTCGCGTTTGCCGTAACGACGGCGGCTGAGGCCCATCCCCATGTCTGGATCACGGTGAGGACGCAGATCGTGTTCGACCCGGAGGGCAGGGTCGCTTCGCTCGTTCACGATTGGGTGTTCGACGAGATGTATTCGTCGTTCGCCATCCAGGGGCTGACCAGGACCAACGGCCTCGTCAGCCGCGCGACCTTCGCCCCGCTCGCCAAGGAAAACGCCGGCGGGCTTGCCGACATCGGCTATTTCACCACGCTGAAGCTCGACGGCAAGGCGGTCGAATTTGGCCCGGTCACGGACTACTGGATGGAAGAGCGGCCCGATCATCTCGTCGCCTTCCACGTCGAGCTCGACTTGAAGACGCCGACCAAGGTCGGGAGGTTCGGTTCGCTGATGGTCGCAGATCCAGAATATTTCATCGACTTCGAATTCGACGACACGGGCGGCGTGACGCTGGCGTCGGCGCCATCGGGCTGCTCGACGTCCTATGCCCATCCCAAGGAGCTCGAGGCGACGGATAAGCAAAAGCTCAGCGAATCGTTCTTCACCAATCTCGCGCCGGGAACCAACTTCGGCTTCAAGATGGCGAGCCGGGTGATCCTCGCGTGTCCTTGACGCTGCGCCCCTCCAGCCTCCTCCGGCTCGCGTTCGTCCTGGGCGCCGTGGCGCTCGTCGTCGTCTGCGCTTCCCATGAGGCGGCGGCCGGAATGATGACCCGGCCGTTTTCGGTCGGCGGCTTCGAGGGCGGCGGCTCGTCGACCGGGGTGACGGGCTGGCTGCTCGCCGAGCAGTCCTGGCTCACGCATCTGATGTCCAGACACATCACCTCGCTCGCCGCCAATCCGAATGCGTTCTGGGGGCTGGCGGGGCTCGGCCTCGCCTACGGCGTGTTCCACGCCGCCGGTCCCGGGCACGGCAAGGCGGTGATCGCCTCCTACATGATGGCGAGCGACCGGGCGGTGCGGCGCGGCATCCTGCTCGCTTTGCTGGCCGCGCTGCTGCAGGGCGCGGTCGCGGTGGCGCTGGTCGGCGTCGCCGCGCTGATCTTCAACGCGACCGCTGGCGAGATGAATGTGGTCGCCGACACCCTCGCGCAATTGAGTTATGCGGGCATCGTCGCGATCGGGGCTTGGCTCACCTGGCGCAAGGGGCGCGTGCTCATTGCCGCCGTGCGAGACTATAGCGACCGGCGCGTCGAGACGGCGGAGGGCGCGCTGTTCGCCGGCGCGCCCTGGCGTGCGGCGCCGGTCGCGCTCGGCGGCCCGTTTCGCGTCGAGACGCCGGGGCGCGGCGTGTGCCCGGAAGGGGCGTGCGGCCATGCCCACGCCCCCGACCCCAGCGCGCTGGAGGACGGGTTCTCATGGCGCGGCGCGGCGGCGACGGTCGTAGCCGCCGGCTCGCGTCCCTGTTCGGGCTCGATCCTGGTGCTGGTGTTCGCGCTTGCCCAAGGCGTGTTCGCCGCCGGGATCGCGGCGACGTTCGCGATTTCGATCGGCGCCGCGGTAACCACGGGCGCACTGGCGGTAGGCGCGACGTATGCGAAAAAGCTGTCGCTGCGTTTCGCCGCGGGCGAAAGCTGTCGCGTCGCGCTGGTCGCGCGCAGCTTCGAGTTCGCCGCGGCGTTGGCGGTGCTGGGGTTCGGCCTCGCCCTGTGGTTCGCCGCCGGCGTCGGCGCCTGAAGGCGAGGCCTCGAGTCACGCCGGTTTTGGCGAAACCGTCGCCCGGCGCTGGGGGAACGATCGTCTCCGTCTCTCGGCGCGCGAACCCGACGCAACAAATCGCGCGAAACTCTTTGATGTGAAAGGGGAGTTTCGCGCGAAGGAAATTCCGTTTCGCTCGGAAACGGCATCGGCTCAGTGCAGCATCTTGAACGCGTGCGGCGACCAGTCTCCCTTGCCCATTCCCGGGATGCACCACAGCATGCACAGCGGCTCGATCGCGCGCGCCGCCTCGATGGCGCCCATGTCCTCGACGTCCCAGCCGAACGTGTCGAGGATCGCACTCACCGTCGCCTTGGCCGCGGCATTGTTGCCGCAGATGAACATCGACGGTCGGCCGCCGGCAAATTGCGGGTCGATCATCTGCGCGGCCCCGACGCTGTTGAACGCCTTGACGAAATGGGCGTCGGGACAGGCCGCCTGCAGCCGCTCCATCAGTGAATGGTCGAGACTGGTGAAATACTGCATCACGCCGTTCACGGGCGGCCCGCTGACCGGGTTGCAGGCGTCGATCACCGTCTTGCCGCCGAGGTTCTCGGCGCCGGCGAGCGCGAGCGCGTCGTGCGCGACAGCCCCGCCGACCGCGAGCACGACGATATCGCCGAAGGCGGCGGCGCCGGCAAACGACAGAATCTCCGCGGTGGGATGCTTCGCCCGCCAGTCGGCGAGCTTCGCCGGCTCGCGGGTGCCCATCGCGACCTGGTGTCCATGTTTCACGAAACCTGCGGCCAGCGTTTGCGCGACGACGCCGGAACCGATTACTCCCACCTTCATGGTTCGCCTCCCTATCCGTAGTGCCGGAACCCTGAACTTGGGGACAGGACGTGCGCGCCGCAATGGCCCGCCGCTTCAATCGTCTTGAGCGCGCAATCTCCCCACGATGCCCGTCGGGGCGAAATAGACGGCGAGGATGAACATGAGGCCGAGCCACATCAGCCAGCGGTCGGGATGCAGCAACTGCGGCAGCAGCGGTAGGCCGAGATCGCCGGCGCCCGCCGAAAGCCAGCCGATCAGCGACTGAAGATAGTTCTCCGCCACGACGAACACCGCCGCGCCGATCACGGCGCCGTAGAGCGTGCCCATGCCGCCGATCACCACTATGACGAGCACGTCGATCTGGATCGACGAGCTCAGCGCGGTGTCGGGACCGACATACTCGAGCCAGATCGAATCGAGCCCGCCCGCCGCCGCCGCGCCCGCCGCGGCGATGCAGGTCGCGAACGTGCGGTGGAACACCGTGCGATAGCCCAGCGCCTCCGCCCGAAATGGATTCTCGCGAATCGCCTGCAGCACCCGGCCGAACGGTGAGTTGACGACGCGCAGCAGCATGAAGAACAGCACGACGGCGACCGCGAACACCAGATAGTAATCGAGCGTGCGGCCATTGACGACATGGCCGGCGAACTCGCCGAGCCGGAAGCCGGGGGTCAGGACCTCGGGAACGCGGAACGAGCGCCCGTCCTCGCCGCCGGTGAGGCTCGACAATTGCGAAGCGAGCACGTTGAACGCATAGGCGATCGCCAGCGTCACCATGGCGAAGAAGATCGCCTGTACGCGCAGCGAGAACAGGCCGATGACGAGCGCGAAAGCCGCCGCGAGCGCGAGCCCGGCGAAAGCGCCGACGAGGATCGCGCCCCAACTCGGCCCCAGGCCGTAGAGCGCGAGGCCGACGCCATAGGCGCCGAGCCCAAAGAACATCACATGGGCGAAAGATACGATGCCGGCATAGCCGATGAGCACGTCGTAGGACGCCGCGAGCAGCGCCATGACCGTGATCTTCTCCGCGACATTGAGCGCCTTGACGCCGGGGAAAAGGAAAGGCGCCAGCGCGAGCGCCGCAGTGACCAGGACCAGCAGCGCCCGCAGCGGCCAGCCGCGCGGCGCATCGTGGGAGAACAGGTTCATCGTCCGCCCACCGGATAGAGCCCGCGCGGACGCCACAACAGCACCACGACCATCGCCAGGATGTTGGAGACGAGCGCCAGCTT
>JBKQKS010000263.1:0-5299 GCA_052147395.1 Roseiarcus sp. | reverse complement strand
CATCATAGGCACCAACGTTCGTTGTCGCCTGGACATAACGCATTGATATCAAATATGTTATGTCCATAGTGGTCCGTTTCCCTTCGCCCGCTCCATTTTGTTCCAAGCCCTCGATTGTGCTGTAGTGACAGCAACCTCAACCGGTTAGCTGCGCCTATGGTCAGAAAACCGGTTAGAATCCTGGTTATAACCGGTGCTGTCCATGAGCCGTCCGAGCGCGTCCGCAACCCCCTTCCTGGTCCTGCGTCCCGAAACCGGAAAATGCGCCTACTGGCGTAACCTGCGGTCGGAGATCGCGCCCTCGGTCAAAGGCCTGGTCTTCGCATCCTGGCTTCTGAAACCGCACCACCTCATGGGCAAGGCGGTCGTCAAGATCTCGCTGAAGACGGGCGACAAGCAACTTGCCCAGCGCCGCTGGCTGGATATCCACACGCAAGTCGAAACGCTCGTCGACGCCGCGACCACCCAGGCTGCGTCGGCGCTTGTCCCAGCGACGCCATCGGCCAGACCTGGGCTGACGTCCGGCGATCGCGCCGCGATTGCGGCGCAAGCGCGCCATGACGTGCTGGCGCAACACGACGAAGCCCTGGTCGATCAGACTTCGATGAGCCCGCTTGCCCGAGGGCTCGCGGCCGCCTTGCGGGCTCGCGACGCCGGCCGGCTGCCGACCTCGGCTTCGCCCGGCGGTTTCGAGGACCGCTTGTCGGCCCACCTCGCCACATTTCCCCAGAACATGAGCCCGGACGCGATCCGGGAATGGGCGCACCAGAAGGAGGCCGAGCACTTTGCGGACATGTTGAAGACCGGCAACTTTTCTGTGATCGACGGCCCGCCGGCGATATTGGACGAAGTGGCGCCCGATCCCGCGAACCGCTACCGTCCGAAGGTCATTTCAACGCAGATGTTCCGCGAATTGGACTTGCGCCTTGCGGAAAATGGTCTGGTCATGGACGACAAAAGCGAGCGGCGCAGGCTCGCTGTCGCCATCACGCGGGCGAAAGCAGCAGCGCATCAGGACATCGACTCACGATCGGCTGGAAAATCAGTCGAGACGCCCCCTCGACCTGCGCCCTTGGTCGCGGAGGCGAACGGCAAAGCACCGCTAACTCTCCTCGAGATGCATACGAAATGGGTCGAAAGAAAAGCGACCCCGCGAGAAATCGGAGGACGACAACAAGGTCTACGTTGAGAGGTTCATCGCCCTGCACGGGAACTTGCGCGTCGACGAGATCAAGCGTTGGCATGTGCGCGAATTCCGAGACATGCTTCTCGATTTTCCGCGGGCGATCCCGACTGCAATCGCGAAGAAACCTTTGAAAGACATTCTGGCCTGGGCGGCGAGGAGAAAAGAGGATTTGGAGACCGCGATAGCGAAGGAGAGTGACCGCGAGAAAAGGACCAAACTCGAGGACGAAGCAAGTCAGCTCTTCCTGAGCCGAGTTACGGTAAACGCCAAGGGGATCGGATCGATTGCAGCGCTCATGGCGATTGCAATTCCAGATTACGACCTGTCAGGAGATCCATGTGCTGGTCTGCTTCTGCCCATCGAGAAAGGCGATGTGTTGGAGCGGAGGCCGTTCACACCGGCGCACCTTCAAGCCATGCGAGCGTCGCCGGTCTTCCAGAACCAACCGAAGCTCACGAAGGGCAGCAGTGGCGCGGCTGCATATTGGCTTCCTCTGATCGCACTTTATAGTGGCGTGCGCATGGAGGAGATCGGTCAACTGTCATTGACAGACATTCGTGATGAAGATGGCATACCATATTTCTGGATTCGCGACGACGAGGACGAGGACGAAGAGGCTTTTGACAGCGGTAGCAAACGTCGACGGAGGCGCGGCCGAGACGATAGAGACGAAGGTCCGAAATCCCTGAAGACGGAAGCGAGCCGGCGGCGCGTGCCCATTCATCATGTCCTCATGGAACTCGGCTTGCTGGATTATGTCGCGGCTCGACGCGCGGCTGGCGATGCGATGCTCTTCCCGCTTCTGAAACCGTACAATGGACGTTGGACTAAGAATTTCTCCCGGTACTGGGCGCGCTATCAAGACAAATACATAACAAAGGATGCGGCGCGCGTCTTTCACTCATTTCGGCACGGATTCATAACCGTCTTGCGTAACAAACCCGTACCGAAGGAACACATAAAGGCGCTGGTTGGTTATTCCAGAGACCTTGAAGAAGAGCTCAAAAATTCGAAGGACACGACGGATCTCTGTGGTGACAGCCATCTCATACGCGTTCTGAACGAGACGCTTCAGCAGGTCGAATATCCCGGTACCGTATTCGAGCGGATTGATCAGTTCGTTCGCTGACTGGCGGCGAAAGTCGGCGTAGTCACACCTGTAGCGAAGAAGCGGGTGATCTCACAAACAGCCATGAGCATACGCCCCTTCTTCCGATTGATTGGCATCGACTTGCGTTCGGGCGTAAACCGAGATGCCGCTTTGATTAGAGCATATTCCCAAAAAGTTGCAGACTTTTTGGATAAGAATATGCGGCAAAACAAAGAGCTAGAGCGCGCGATCCGATTCCATCGGATCGGAGAGCGCACTAGACCGCGGGCGAAGGGAAACGGACCGCTATGGACATAACATATGTAATATCAATGCGTTATATCCAGACCACAACGAACGTCGGTGCCTATGATGGCGCCACTATCGGCGCCGCTATCAAGGCCATGATCGGTCCCCGCGTGTGAAGAGATCGTGTCGCGGTGTCCGCGCCGGCGTAAACGTCCGGCGCATGCGTAGTCACGAAGGCCAGCGCAATAGTGGCATCATCGACTGGCGATGCGCAGCGAACCGGGGGGTTCCGTAGGCCTCAGCCCCGAGGGCAGCGCGCCCTAACCCAATGACCGCCATTGGGAGGATTCGAGACATTCCGTTGCCGCCGCCAACGCATCTTCTCCGCCCGAAGCAGTCATACACTACATCGCCGCCGCCAAGTCTCGGAGCCGAATGCGTCGCTTCCGTACGCGAGCTGGACCGCTCCAAAAATGACTCTAGCCCGACTTCGCGGATTGGGGCATTTTTCGCGGGCGCGCGTCAAGGAAATCAAGGCCTTGACCGAAAAGGTCTTCACTACAGGAGGATTCGCGGCGGGAGGGCGGCGGCGGCGATTTTGGGGGGCGGCTGGGGCGGCAATTCGAGCTTCATGCGGTCGACGAGCAGGCGCAGTTCGGGCTCCGGTTCGGTGTGGCGGGTGAGGATGATCTCGCGACCGTCGGTGGTGGGCAGATGCACATCGATCATCTGAACGGCGGCGAACTTTTGCAGGGCGCTGCGCGCCGTGAGGCCCGGGGCGAGGCCGCTGAGCCAGCGGGTGAGCGTGATCTGCAGGCAATAAGCGAGGAAGGCGACGAAGATGTGGGCTTCGATCCGCTTCTCGTCGTTATGGAAGACGGGACGAATGGCGAGGCCGCCCTTCAGGTTCCTGAACGCTTCCTCGACGGCGACGAGTTGGATGTAATATTGCCAGAGTTTCTCGGGATCGTTTTCGGTCAGGTTGGTCCGCAACAGATAACGGCCCTCGCGGCGCCTGACCTTTCTGAGTTTGGCGCGATCGAGTGAGTAGGTCAACGCCCCCGTTTTCTTGTCGACCTTGGTCTTGACCAGACGCCAGGCGGAAGGCGCCCTGGAACGCGCGGCGCCGAGCTTCATCAGCCTTTGCTCGCGGGAGACCTCCATCTCGGCGAGCTTCTTCAATCGCGCCCACAGCCACTTCAACTGCCGGCGACGCATCGCGCGCTCTTTACTGATGCGATCGGCGCTCTGGGCGAAGACATAGAGCTCGTCGTCTTGCTTCAGAAGCTTGACGTCGACGCCCTCGCGGGCTTTTCGCCACGGCTTGTCGACGAGCTGTTTCTCGAGGCGCGTGAGGCGGCCTTTCGGCGTTCCCACCAGATAACTCACCGGCGGATCGGAAGCGCGCATTTCGGCGAGAACTTCCTCCGTCGGAATGCCGCGATCCATCACCCAAACACGTCGCGCCTTGCCGTACTGGCTCTCGATCTTGGCGAGGAATGAACGCAGCGTCTTGCAGTCGGCGGTGTTGCCGGGAAGGACCTCGTAGGCGAGCGGCAGACCCTCTGGCGTAACAACCAACGCGATGACGATCTGCGGGCAATCGGGCCGCTTGTCGCGGCTGTAGCCATGGCGGCGCTTGCTGTCCTCGGGCAAATCGGAGGCGTTGACCTCGAAATACGTGCTGGTCAAATCGTAGAGCAGCACGTCGAACGAGGCGTTGAACAGATCGCGCCAGCGCTCGGTCAGGTGCGAGAACAAAGCCTGTTTGTGCGCGAGCAGCAGGTCGTGGCAGGCGTAGAGTTTGTGCGTCTCCGCCAGACCGAAGTCAGCTCCCAACAGGTCCGCCATGGCGCTGTCGAGGAACCATTGGCGATGCAGCCGCCATTCCCCCCGGGTCACAGCCCGGGGGCCGGCGCGATGAGCCGGTAGCTCGCCAACACTTGCAGCACGTGGTCCCACCGTGTCCCTTTGCGGCTCATCGGCAGGCGCTCCGCCCAGAAGCGGTCGAGCCGCAGCTCGCGCCAAAGCACGCCGGCGAGCCAACAGGCGCCCCACTGCCGCGGCCGGCACAGCCGCATCTCGGAAAGCCGCAGCCGGACCACGCCGTCGCCGTCCGGGGCGTCGCAGCGATCCTCCGGGAACAGCGTGAGCGCGCGCGACTGTCCTCGGTCTTCGTCGAACACTTCGATCGCCCTGCGCCAAGCTTCGGCTTGCGAGGAATTGATCTCGCCGAGGTAGAGCACGTGGCGTTGGATCACCCGCCCACTCTCGAGCCGATGGTTCTCGACGACGCTCCAGTAGAGATGCGTCTTCCCGTTCTTCCGCCGTTCGGTCTTTCTCAGGAACATAGTGGCAAAGATTATGCCACGAACGCCCGAGTCTGGGAATCCACCCCCGGCTTAGTTGGTCTTCACTACAGCCGTTTTTGGCGATATTTCTGTCGGTCGCATTAACAAATTCAAATACTTAGAACTCGTGACAAGCCCCAAAATCAGGTTATCCACAGGCGAATCCGCGAAGTCGGGCTAGCTAGCTCGGGAGGTTGCGTGAGCATCGGAAACTACTCAGACCTCGCCATAGAGCCAGGCGTAAAGAATTTGCAGCCGCCTCACACCGGCACGAAGGTTCTTGCCTGCCGATTAAACGGAGGTTCATTCTTTCACGAAGCGTAAGCCATTGGTCTTGCAAAGGGCAAGCCGATTTCGGGACATGGCTACTGGGTACAGGCTGGGGAAATTCCCAGGAGGTCGAAGGCCTTTTGCTGGATGGGG
>JBKQKS010000262.1:0-4330 GCA_052147395.1 Roseiarcus sp. | reverse complement strand
CATCATAGGCACCAACGTTCGTTGTCGCCTGGACATAACGCATTGATATCAAATATGTTATGTCCATAGTGGTCCGTTTCCCTTCGCCCGCTCCATTTTGTTCCAAGCCCTCGATTGTGCTGTAGTGGCGGGAGCGCCAACGGGTTAGCTGCGCCCCTGGTCAGAAAACCTGATGTACCTACCGGTTATGGCCGGCGCCTGCCACCTTCGGCCAGGAGGAGAACCTGGCGCCTGTTGCTCGGCCCTTGGAAGGCGTTGGCTGAAAGCGGAATGGCAGTATCCGAGCATCGAGGCGCCATCGGCATTGTCCAGACGCTGTCGATCGCATTCGCGCCGACCCGGGCCGGAAGACGTACACTGGCCTGCGGCCTTGTCGCCGCTGAATGTGAGTTCGGCGGAAAATCAGGCGTTCGCAGGGAAAGTCGGAGCCGGCGAAAGCGTCGATTGCGAGCGCCAGCCCCCTTGCCGAGACCGATTTCGGGTTCGCCAACGATCGCGGCCCTTGTAATATTACCATCGCGCTGCTAAATCAGAGCCTCGAAATTCGGCTGGACCATCTTTGCCTCGGACGATGCCATCGGCTCGTGGTGACGTTTTCCCCCCAAAAATCGAAAATTGACGATGATTTCGCGTCGCGGAATCGGGTTCGTATGCTCGCATCCAAGAGGGGCGTCATGACTATAGGCACAGTAAAATGGTACAATCCTGCAAAGGGCTTCGGCTTCATTCAGCCGGATGACGGCGGCAAGGACGCCTTCGTCCATGTCAGCGCGATCGAACGGGCGGGCATGAGCGACTTGCGCGAAGGTCAGAAGATCAGTTTCGAGATGGTCACCGACAAGCGCTCGGGCAAAATGTCCGCCGATAAGCTCCAAGCCGTTTGAACGAGACGAGGCGCCATGCCGACCAGCGACCGCGGATGCACCGGCGTCGGCGGCAGGGTGTCCGCGCCGCTCGTCCGGCGATGGGAAGGGTCAGGATCACTCCTGGCCCTTTTTTCATGTTTTCTCCTCAGCGAGGCGCCAACTGATGATTCGTGCTAAATTCAGGATTGGGCAAACCGTCGACTTCGATGCGAAAGTCACGCCCATGCCGAGACCCAGGGGTCCGTTCCAGGTGACCCGCGTGCTGCCGGCGGAAGACGCTCGGTCGCAGAGCTATCGCATCAAGAGCAAGGCCGAGCCTTTCGAGCGCAGCGCCAAGGAATACGAAATCGTCGCCGTTGGCTCGCCGGCGACCGAACGAGCCGCGATCTTTGGCGGAGCCGCCGACGCCAATCGCATGCGCTGACGACGAACGTTCGTCAGGAATGTGTGTTAGCACTCTCTTGTAACGAGTGCCAGCGATAGCCATATACGGCAGGCGTCAGACGCTTGCCGAGCGCTTAAGACATCTTGCCTCGAGCCGGTTTTGCATGTCGACCGGAAACGAGTCTCATGAAATTTCGTCCGCTGCACGACCGCGTCGTGATCCGCCGCATCGAGGGCGAGGAAAAGACCAAGGGCGGAATCCTCATTCCGGACACCGTCAAGGAGAAGCCGCAAGAGGGCGAAGTGATCGCCGTCGGGCCCGGCGCGAGGGATGAAAGCGGCAAACTCGTTGCGCTCGAGGTCGAAGCGGGCGATCGCGTGCTGTTCGGCAAATGGTCCGGCTCCGAGGTCAAGATCGACGGCGAAGATCTCTTGATCATGAAAGAGACCGACATCCTCGGCGTGATCGAGCGCGCCGCCGCGGCCAAGAAGGCCGCCTGAACGACTCCGACCCGCCTCTCAATGATTGGAACAAAACCATGTCCGCCAAAGACGTACGATTTTCCGCCGACGCCCGCGAGCGCATGCTGCACGGAGTCGAAATTCTCAACAACGCCGTCAAGGTGACGCTCGGTCCGAAGGGCCGCAACGTCATTCTCGACAAGTCCTACGGCGCGCCGCGCATCACCAAGGACGGCGTCACTGTGGCCAAGGAAATCGAGCTCGAGGACAAGTTCGAGAACATGGGCGCGCAGATGGTGCGCGAAGTGGCCTCGAAGACCAATGATCTCGCCGGTGACGGCACGACGACCGCAACCGTGCTCGCCGCCTCGATCATGCGCGAGGGTGTCAAGCTCGTCGCCGCCGGCATGAACCCGATGGACCTGAAGCGCGGCGTCGACATTGCGGTGACGGCGGTGGTGAAAGACATTGCACGCCGAGCGAAGAAGGTGCAGTCCTCTGAGGAGATCGCCCAAGTCGGCACGATCGCGGCCAACGGCGACAGGTCGATCGGCGAGATGATCGCCAAGGCGATGCAGAAAGTCGGCAACGAAGGCGTCATCACCATCGAGGAAGCCAAGACCGCCGAAACCGAACTCGACGTCGTCGACGGTATGCAGTTCGATCGCGGTTATCTCTCGCCCTATTTCGTCACCAACGCCGAGAAGATGATCGTCGAACTGGAGGATCCGTACATCCTCATTCACGAGAAGAAGCTCTCCTCGTTGCAGCCGATGCTGCCGGTCCTCGAGGCGGTCGTCCAGGCGGGAAAGCCGCTGCTCATCATCGCCGAAGACATCGACGGCGAGGCGCTGGCGACGCTGGTCGTCAACAAACTGCGCGGCGGTCTCAAGGTCGCTGCGGTCAAGGCCCCTGGGTTCGGCGACCGGCGCAAGGCCATGCTCGAGGACATCGCAATCTTAAGCGCGGGCGGCTTGATCGCCGAGGATCTGGGCATCAAGCTCGAGAAGGTGACGCTCGACATGTTGGGGCGGGCCAAACGCGTCCGCATCGAAAAGGACACCACGACGATCATCGACGGCGCCGGCAAGAAGTCGGACATCGAAGCGCGCGTCGCTCAGATCAAATCGCAGATCGAGGAAACGACCTCGGACTACGACAAGGAGAAACTGCAAGAGCGTTTGGCGAAGTTGTCGGGCGGGGTCGCAATCATTCGCGTCGGCGGCTCCACCGAGGTCGAGGTCAAAGAGAAGAAGGATCGCGTCGACGATGCGGTGAACGCCACGAAGGCGGCGGTCGCGGAGGGCGTCGTAGCCGGCGGCGGCGTCGCATTGCTGCGCGCCAGGGATTCGGTCAGGGAGATCAACGGCGAAAACGCCGACGTGCAGGCGGGAATCCACATCGTTCTCAGGGCGCTCGAAGCGCCGATCCGTCAGATCGTCGAGAATTCGGGCGCCGAGGGCTCGATCGTCGTCGGCAGGATCACAGAACACGAGTCGCAAACTTACGGCTTCGACGCTCAGAGCGAGCAATATGTCGACATGCTCGGCGCCGGCATTCTCGATCCCGCCAAAGTGGTCAGGATCGCGCTTCAGGACGCGGCCTCGGTCGCCGGCCTGATGATCACGACCGAGGCCATGATCGCGGAAAGACCGCGCAAGGACGCTCCGGCCATGCCCGGCGGCGGCATGGGCGGGATGGATTATTGATCGCCTGTTGAAGGGCGGGATGGGGAATATGGGGCGACGCGCCGGGCGGCCGCGCCGCTCCTTCGGCGCGAGGGCCTGTCGATGAATGCGCTCACGGTCCGTCATCGCACAACGTACCGGTATCATCAGGCGGTGAGCCTCTGGCCGCATCGGTTGATGCTGCGGCCACGCGAGAGCCTCGACTTGCGGGTGATTTCGAGCGCCGTGACGGTTGCGCCGGCGGCGCAGGTCACATGGGCGCACGACGTCTTCGGCAATTCCATCGCGACCGCCATGTTTCGAGGCGTGACCGACAGCCTGGTCATCGACAGCGTCGTGGAACTCGAGCTCTACGCATCGGCATGGCCGATCTTCGACATCGCGGCCTCGGCGATCGTCTATCCGTTTCGCTATTCGGGCGATGAATGGACCGACCTCGGCGCGCTGACGATCCAGCAATATCCGGATCCGGCCGGACAGCTGGCGAAATGGGCGCGAGCGTTCGTCGGCGGCGAGCGGACGGATACGCTCGCCCTGCTCAAGGACCTCAGCGCCGGCGTCTCCGGATGGATCAATTATCAGAGCCGCGAGGACCAAGGCGCGCAATCGCCGATCGAAACGCTGGACCGCGGCTGGGGCTCCTGCCGCGATTTCGCCGTGCTGTTCGTGGAAGCCGCGCGCTGTCTCGGCTTCGGCGCGAGGATCGTCTCGGGCTATCTGTTCAATCCCGATCAGACTCTCGTCGGAACGACGGACGCCGGATCGACCCACGCCTGGGGCGAAGTGTTCGTGTCCGGAGCCGGCTGGATCCCGTTCGATCCAACCAACCGCAGCGTCGGCGGTTCGAACCTCATCCCCGTCGCCGTTGCACGCGACATTCGGCAAGCGATGCCGGTCGCCGGCAGCTTCGTTGGGAACAGCGACGCTCTG
>JBKQKS010000261.1:0-5605 GCA_052147395.1 Roseiarcus sp. | reverse complement strand
GGGTCTTCTGGAAATCGAGTGGGCGATTTTGGGGGCTCAGAGCGGCGGGAGCATGCAGGATAGGACCTCGAGGCGGAGATACTCCTCGTCTCTCAGTCCATAGGCGCGTCGCTGAAACACGCGGATCTTGTTGTTGAGGCCCTCGACGAAACCGAGTGAGACCTTGTTCTGCGGTTTGCAGTAAGCAGCGATGCCGTCCCAGTGCCGATCGATCATGTCGGCGAAGCGCTCGTAGGGTTTCAGGCGTTGCCATTTCAGGCTCGCGCGCCAGTTGTCGAAGAAACGTCGAGCCCAGCTCTCGCGCTGGTAGTCCCATAGTTGGCCGAAGGCCTCCTTCAGGACGTAGGCGGTGTTGAGACGCTTGTTGGCAGCCAGCAGAAGTTGGAGCGACCGCTTGCCCTCCAGGGTGAGGTTCTCGCGACGCGACAGCAGCGTGTACTTCTGGCCTTTGATGAAGCGCCGATCCTTGCCACCCAGGCGCGCGTATTCTGCCTTGCGCACTTTGTCGAGCGCCTCGCCGAGATGACGTATGATGTGGAACTTATCGAACAGGATCGCCGCCTGCGGCGCCTTCTCTCTCGCCACGTTTTTGAACGGCTTCCACATGTCCATCACGACAAGTTTGATTTTACTGCACTTTCTTGGGCCAAGCCAAGCGTAGAACTGCGCCATGCTCGCCTCGGAACGGTCTTCGCCGCCGAACCAGATCGGCCTCTTGCGCACCAGGTCGCTGACCACGATGCGATAGACGTGGCCTTTGCGTATCGAGATTTCGTCGATGCCGATCGCCCTGGGTCCAGGCGAGCCGGCCCGTTCGATCTGCGCCCGCATGTACTGCATCTCGAGCGACTTGACTGTTTCCCAATCGAGCCTCAACTCCTTGGCAACGTCGCGGATCGCGGCCTGCCGGCAGCGACGCCCGACATAGAAGGCAAAGCGCTTGGTGAAGTGAGGATTGTCCGCCAGAAGCTCCAGCCGCTCCCGTTTCACGCACCCGCAAGCGCGGCACGCGATGCGTCGCACTTCCAACTCCAGGACGATCCGAAACCCGGCGCTCGGAAGGTCGCGAACTCGACGTAGCCGGCGATCGTACCAGCCCATCTGGACGCGACCGCAACAACTGCAAACCGTTTTTTTGAGCGCCGATCGAGCGTGACAATTCGCACATCCGGATCACCAAACACTCCGCGGACGGTCTCGCGCGCCCGAAAGCCCGAGAACGAATATCCTTCCGACAGCCGACGCTGTCCCTCGCTTGTTTTCGCCATCCCTCATCATGCCAAATTTGAGGGCCCCTTCAAATCGCGCGAAACCCTTGTCCTCCGCCCTTTTCGCTGCTCTGAGCCCCCAAAATCGCCCACTCGATTTCCAGAAGACCCAAAATATTGGATCGCGCGCTCGATCCCGGATGTAACCACCATCGCGCGGGCCTGACCGCCGATCTTGTTCAGCGCGAGCACCTGCTCGTGGAAATGATCGACCATGATCTCCGCCTTCGTACGGATCGCGTGGTCATTGCTTTCGACGTAACGTCTGAGCTTCTTGGTGGCGCGCCTGGTGTCGAATTCCGGGTCGGCGTCGACCGTCTTGACGAGCCGGTAATAGCTGTTGACCGGCGTGTAATAGCGCAGCACGTCGAGGATGAAGCCCTCGTGGATCGCCTGCTTCATCGTGTAGCTGTGGAACGGACGATGCTTGACCGTGTCGCCCTGGGGCTCGGGTTCGCCGAACACTTCCAGGGTCTTGTTCTTCGGCGTCGCGGTGAAGGCGAAATAGCTCGCATTCGGGAGCATCTTCCGGCTTTCCATGATCGCGTTGATCTTGTCCTCGATGGTCTCGTCTTCGTCGCCATCTTCCGCGCCCGCCAGCGCGGCGTTCAGCGCGGCGGCCGCCTTGCCGCCCTGGCTCGAATGGGCTTCGTCGATGACGATCGCGAAGCGGCGATCGCGGTGCAGCGACCCGATATCGTCGAGGATGAACGGGAATTTCTGAACCGTCGTGATGATGACCTTCTTGCCGTCTTCGATGAAGCGGCGCAGGTCGCCGGAGTGCTCGGCATGTCCAATCGTTGCGCCCACTTGCGCGAACTGCTTGATGGTGTCGCGGATCTGCTGATCGAGGATACGCCGGTCGGTGACCACGATCACGGAGTCGAACACCTGGCCGGAGCCGTTCGCCAGCCGCACCAGCTGATGCGTCAGCCACGCGATCGAGTTCGACTTGCCCGATCCGGCCGAATGCTGGATCAACACGCGCCGTCCCACTCCCTTCGCCCGTGCTTCGGCCAGCAGCTTGCGCACCAGGTCGAGTTGATGGAAGCGCGGAAAGAGTTGATCGCGCTTGATCTTGCCGGTCTTCAGGTCGCGGCGTTCGGTGATCTGGGCGTAGTTCTCGATGATGTCGGTCAGCCCCCGAGGCGTCAGTATCTCTTTCCAGAGATAGTCGCTTTTCAAGCCGCCGGGATTCGGTGGATTGCCGGCCCCATCGTTCCAGCCCTTGTTGAACGGCAGGAACCATGAGGCCTTGCCCTTCAGGTGGGTGCAAAACATCACCTGCGAGTCGTCGACGGCGAAGTGAACCATGCAGCGGCCAAACTCGAACAGCTTTTCGCGTGGGTCGCGGTCGCGCTTGTATTGCTCGACGGCGTCCGCCACGGTCTGTTTCGTAAAGCTGTTCTTGAGTTCGAATGTCGCGACCGGCAGGCCGTTGACGAATAGCGCCAGGTCGAGGGCATGAGCGGTGTCATCGCGGCTGTAGCGAAGCTGTCGGGTGACCGAGAAGCGGTTCAGCGCAAACCTCTCGGCGGCCTTGGCGTTGCCGGGCGAGGGCGTGCCGAAGAAAAGGCTCACGTCATGCTGGCCGTGCTTGATCCCGTGCCGCAGCACGTCGATAACGCCGCGCTTGCCGATCTCGCCTTGCAATCGGGCAAGAAATTTCTGGCGGACCGGGCCATCGCTCTCGAGCCCCAGCGCCGCCAGCAGGGGCGGCTGCGTCGCGGCTATGAAGGCGCGCAATTCGGCGAGATCGACGGTCCAAGCCCGATCGTAGGCCTTGGGGTCGCCGAGCAGCCAGTTGTGCAGCCCGACGAAAGGCTCCGGGTCCTCCGCGAAACCGCCACCCGCCGTGGCGGCGGAGCGTCCGGTCAACTCGGCGACGATGAGGGCTTCCAGCCCCTTCTCCGAGGTGTCGGTCGTCATGCGGCGGCGAGCCATCCCTTCTCTCGAAGGGTCTCGAAGGCAATGGCGATCTGACCCCGCGTGAATCGCTTTTTACGGTCGTTCCAGGCGTACACTTTGGCAGCCGCTGCGTCGGGATCCGTCGCGTTCTCACGCGTGGCTACCCAATGCACAGTGGCGAGCAATTCGAGGCCGAACGGCGTTTCGTATCCCTCAACCAGTTCGCCTACACGGTCGAACCGGATTCGCGCGTCGCGGTCCGCGGCCAAGAACGCCTCGGCGTCCTTCACCGCGCCGGGAACCAGCTCGAGCAGTTTATCCGGCGCGTCGCCGCCATCGCGATAGCCCGACACAAGGTGCCCCTCGATCTTCGTCAGCACATGGCGCAGATTGTCGGCGTAAGGGCCGTAATGGTGCTTGACGTAGTTCAGCCGCAGCGGCTCCCCCGCCTCCTGCATGAAATACATCAGCTTCTGTAGCTCGATCAGCGTTACGAAGGGGTCCATTAGACCCGCAAGGTAGCGGTTCATCAGAACGACCAACGCGGCCCGCCCGGGCGTCATTTTCGGAACGTCTCGCGACTTCGTCGCCACCGGTGCAGTGGTAGGCTCGAAGATGATCACGTCGAGGCCTTCAATGCCGCGCAGGGCCGCTTCAATGCGTGGGCGCACGTCCGCCCAATCCAGGCCACCCAGGCCGCTGCCGAGCGGCGGAATAGCGATGGAGCGGATGCCGCGGCTCCGCACTTCTTGCGACAAGGCCTTCAGGCCGGAGTCGATATCCTCCATCCGACTCTTGCCGCGCCAATGGCGCTTCGTCGGAAAATTGATGACGAACTTCGGATTTCCCAAGGCGCCAGTCTCGAATACGAACATCCTGCCGGGCTGGACGTCTTGGCGCGCGCAGGCGGCTTCATAGGCCTTGAAGTTCGCGGGAAATGCGTTCTTGAACTGAAGCGCGACGCCGCGGCCCATGATGCCGACGCAATTGACCGTGTTGACCAGCGCTTCCACGTCGGCCTGTAAGATGTCGCCGGTCGTAAGTTCGATCATCGCCATCTCCCTTCAATAGTACCAATCGCGCCTGATTTCGATCGTCGGGCGGTGCACGACGTTCTGCATGGCGTTCGACACACGCGGCACGACGGCCTGGTTATGGACCCCTATGCGTTCGACCAAACGCCACGGGAACGAGTCCTGGACGAGGAACTCCGCTTGCTTGCCTTCCATGATGTCCTCCGGGCGGAAGTCCGTCGCAGCGACTGCATCCCAGTTGACCTCATCCAATTGATCGAGCCGCGCGCGGAACTGCGTGTAGTACGCCCCAGCGTTCGACGGCGAGAAGGTCCAACGCCGACCGTGCTGCTCCGCCCACTGGACAACCCGACGCAGGTCGGCTTCCAGATGGACGATCGGCTGCTCTCCGCCCCGATAGGCGAGCTCGGGATGGTTCGCACAATGTATGACATAAAGCATGATCGAACAGGAACAGAAGTAGAACGTAACGCAATCCCCCACCTTCAGTCCGGCATGACAGGGAACGGGCAAACCGAGGCGCCTTTGCTTGATGGACCCCATCCCGATGACCGTCCCGCCAGCCCTTTGCAGCATGGCGGCGTCCGACCAAAGGCATCCGTCGGCGACGATCGACGCGAGGTTATCGACGTGGACGATGTGGAAGATTTTTGGATGGGCCGGCGCGGGCATGGTCAGGCGGCGCCTCGAGAATACCGGCCGAAGTCCTCGAGGCGGCGCTCGATCAACTCGACGAACAGACCGAGAAAGCGCCGCATGTCGTCGACCTCGATTACGGCGCCCCAGGTTCGCGCGCCTCGGGGGGTCGTATTCCAGCTGCGAAGCGCACCGATCTGCCCGCGGCCGTCAGGCAGGAATTCGAGATTTCCGTGGCCGAAGCCGTGGCGCAGGAGGCGGATCAGATCGCCGAGGGACGTGGGTTCGCTGTCGCCAGAACGTTCCCGGTCGATGCCCGGCCAACTCAGCGCCGCCGATTCCGCAAGCGACAGCGCCATGAGATCGTCGCGCATCGCTTCGAAGGGGTGAGCCTGCGCGCCCAGGGAGGTGTTGGCGGGCTGCGTCACCTGGTAGGGGCCTTCCGCTCCGGCGTGCGCCTCGACAAACGCCAAGTTCGCTATCGAACGGCGCACGATGTCGAGAAGCGGCTCCGTCGGCATGCCCATCAGGCAGCGACCTCCTCGGTCTCTGGAACCTCGGAGAATTCGTCGAGATCGTCGTCCTCCACGAGGTCTTCTACGGGTTCCGTGTCGCCGCCCTCGGGCAGGCCTGCGGCGGCTGCGCGGACATCGAGCTTGCCGGTGACGACGTCGGCGATCAGGCGGGCACGGAATTCCTGGATGAGAGTGATTTGTCGTTCTATACAGTTAAGTGTATCACTTGAACGTTCTGTTTCAA